>JANOIR010000009.1:0-10495 GCA_031407765.1 Vicinamibacteraceae bacterium | reverse complement strand
CCGCCGACGAAATCGAGGTAGTCCTGATCGTCCGCGGCGAGGACGAGCATCGCCCACCGACTCGGATCCGGCAGCGACATCTCCTCGTACGGCTGCAGCATGTTCTGCGCGACGTAGGCCCGGATGACGGCGGGCAGGCGGCCGTCGTCGGGATGATAGGCGTTGGCCAGATTCACGAAGGTGGCGAAGCGGCTCCAGCGTTCACGGCGGCTCCACGCGCCATCGACGAGCCGCTGGATGGCCGACGGGCTCATGACCAGCGCCCGACTCGCCGGCGGTTCGGCAGGTGGCATCCGGTCGGGATCGACGAACACGAACCCGCGGGACGAGGACGCGCGCCGCGCCGCGGCGTCGACTTCGAACCGCGGCGGCGCGGTTACGAACGGGAAGAGGGCGCTCCAACGGGACCGGACCTTGCGCAGGTCGAAAGTGAAGCCCCACACGCGGACGTCGGGCGGCTTCGGCAGATAGCGGTCGATGTCTTCGCGGACCTCGTCCTCGCGGGACCGCGGCTTCGGTGCCGGTTCGGGCGTCCGCGGCGCGGCCGGCATGGCCGCCGGCCGACCGCCGGCGCTGCGCGACAGCGTCGGCCTCGAGAGCCAGACGAGGAGCGCGACCGCGCTAAGGTGAAGGGCGAGCGCGACCGCCAACCCGACGAAGCGTCGACCAGGCATGGCACAACCTCCCGGCAGCCGTTTGCGCCGATTGAACGGGATTCGAGGCACGTCATGCGTCTCGTCGCGCCGGCCGCAGCCGTCCGACGGTCGACGCGAACACGTGGCCGACCCAGCCCTTGACCCTGAGCATCGTCGAGGCCTGCTCGAGGACGTCGAGCTTCACGTACGCAACGGGGACGAGCAAGAGCGTGAGGAACAGGCACAGCGACTGGCCGCCGATGATCGTGACTGCAATCGCCGACCGCTGCTGACCGCCGACGCCCAGCCCGAAGGCCGTCGGCACCAGGCCCGCGAGGATCGCGCACGTGGTCATGAGGATCGGGCGCAGCCGGGTCCGGCTGGCCTCGACGATGGCTTCACGCACGTCCTTGCCCTGCGCGCGCAGCACGTTCGCGTAGTCGACCTGCAGGATCGAATTCTTCTTGACGATGCCCAGCAGCAGCAGCACGCCGAGCGCGCTCCACAGGCTCAAATGGCGTCCCGTCGCCCACAGCGTGAACAGCGCAAACGGCACCGACAGCGGCAGCACCGTCATGATGACGATCGGCTGGATGAAGCTCTCGAACTGTGCCGCCAGCACCATGTAGACGAAGATGCTGGCGAGGGCGATCGCCATCATGAGGTTGGCGGTCGTCTCGTCGAGGATCTTCGTCTGCCCGCTCAGACGAAACGAGTATCCAGGTGGAAGTTGAATGGCGGTGAGGATCCTGCGGACGTCGTTGGATGCCTCGTCCAGCGCGTGGCCTGGCGCGACGTCGGCCATGAGGTTGACCGAGAACTGGCGGTTGTAGCGCTGCAGCGTGCTCGGACCGAGGCCGCGCTCGAGCCGCGCGATGTTGTCGATGCGGACGAGATCGCCCTTGGACGAAGCGACCGTGAGCTTGCCGATCGCCTCGAGATCGCGCCTCTGGCTCTCCTGGACACGCATCTTGACGGGGTACTGCTCTGCGCCCTCGCGGAACGTCGAGATCTCGTCGTCGCCGGAGACCATGAGCCGCAGCGCGTCGCCGACGGTTTTCATCCGGACGCCGAGATCGGCCGCCCGTCGCCGATCCAACGCGACGCGGATCTCCGGGTTGGCGATGTTCAACGAAATCTTGGGGTCCGCGAGGCTTGGGAGCTTCTGCGCCTGTTCGACCGCGCGCAGCGAGTAGGTCGCCAGCACGTCGAGGTCGGGGCCGAGCAACGCCGCTGAGATCGGAAAGCCGCCCGACTCGCCCCCGCCGAGCGGGTTGCGGCTGGTGATGCTCGGCCTGAGGCCTGGATGCGCCGCGAGGCGGCGGCGCATCTCGGCCACCATCTGTTCCTGCGTCGACTTGCGCTCGTCGAGCGGCAGTGCCTGCGCGATCAAGTGGATGTGCGTGACGCGCTCCTGAATCGTCGGCTGCAGCCGCGCCACACCTTCGATGCCGTCCAGCTCCTTCACCAGCCCCATCGCGATGGCCGCCGAGCCGTCGAGCGAGGTGCCTTCCGGCGCATCGAGATGGACCGTCCATTCGCCCATGTCGTCGGTGGGCACGAATGTACGCCCGACCATCGCGTTCAACGGAAACGTCGTCAGGAAGACCGCCACGGCAATGCTTACGATCGCGATCGGATGATCGAGCGACCAGTTCAGCGAGCGTGTGTAGAAGCGGTCGAGCGCGTGGAAGAAGCCGCCCTCCTTCGTCTTGTGGTCCTTCGCCGCGTCGGCCAGGGTCAGGAAGCGCGAGCTCAGCATCGGCGTGAGCGTGAAGCTGACCAGCATCGACACCATGATCGAGAAGGCCATGGTCCAGCCGAACGGGTTGATGAACCGGCGGGCGTAGCCGGTCATGAACGCGACCGGCAGGAAGATGACGACCAGCGACAGCGTCGTCGCCACAACCGCCAGCGTCACCTCGTTGGTGCCGCGGATGGCCGCCTCGTAAGGCGAGCAGTTCTTTTCCTCGATGTATCTGAAGATGTTCTCGAGCACGACGATCGCATCGTCGATGACGATGCCTACCGCGAGCGTAATGCCCAGCAGCGTCATGTTGTTCAAGGTGAAGTCCATCGCCCGCATCAGCGTAAAGGTCGCGATGATCGAGGCCGGAATGGCCAGCCAGGCGATGATCACGGCGCGCAGGTTCCGGATGAAGAACATGACGACCAGCCCGGCGAGGAAGCTGCCCCAGACCAGATGCTCCTCGAGCGAGGCAATCGCGGCGTAGATGAACTTCGAGTCGTCGCGCGTGACCGTGACCTTGACTTCCTTGGGCAGCGTCTTGCGCACCTGCTCGAGTTTGGCCTTGACGCCTTCGATGATGGCGATCGTGTTCTCGCCAGTGGCGCGCCGGATGTCGAGCATCACCGCCTGCGCGCCGCCCAGCCACACCGCCTGTCGCGGCCGCTCGGTGGTGTCCTCGGCGGAGCCGATGTCCGACACGCGGATGGGCGTGCCGTTCACCGTCGCGATGATGATGTGGTTGAACTCCTCGGCCGCGTCGACGCGCCCAAGCGTCCGCAGGAGGATTTCGGACTTGCCCTGCTCGACCGTGCCTCCAGGAACCTCGATGTTCTCGGCGGCGATCGCGTTCCTGACGTCCTCGATCGTGAGCCGGTAACTGTTCAACTTCTCGATGTCGACGACGATGTGGATCTCGCGCGCGCGGCCGCCCCCGAGATCCACCTGGCCGACGCCGTTGACGGCCTCGACCGCGCGTTTCACCTGCTTGTCGGCGAGTTCCGTGAGCGTCCGCAGGCTCATGGTGTCCGATGACAGGACGATCGCCATGATGGGATCCGAGTCGGGATCCACTTTCTGGATGACCGGCGGGAGCACCTGCGGCGGCAAGGCGCGCATCGCTCCGGAGACCTTTTCGCGGACGTCGTCGGCGGCGTCGTTGATGTCGCGCTCGAGCACGAAGCGGATGGTGATCGTCGCGCGACCTTCGCTGATGCGCTGCGCCAGCAGTTCGTCGATGCCGGAAATACTGCTCAGCGCTTCTTCGAGCGGCTCGACCACCGACGTCGCCATCTCGGCGGGGCTGGCGCCGGGCAGCTGCACGGTGACAGTCACGGTCGCGGGATCGGCCTTGGGGAAGAGGTCGACGCCGAGATCGCGGAACGCGAAGATGCCCAGCACCACGAGCGACATGACCAGCATCGTGGCGAAGACGGGCCGGCGGACGCTCAACTCGGCAAGAGACAAAGCGGCACTCCGAAGCGGTTGGGACCAGCCTATTTGCGCGTGGGTTTACTGGTGACGCGCGCGCCGTCGACGAGCTTGTCGACGTCGGTCGCAGCGATGGGCTCGCCGGCCGTGACGCCGCCGACGACCTCCACGCGCTCGCCCACACGATCGCCAATCTTGATCTCCGTCGCACGGAGCCGGTCACCCTTGACGACGAAGACGCGGTTCACGCCGTAGCGGTACTGCAAGGCGGCCGCGGGCACCGTGAGCACGTGCTCGACCAGGTCGGTGACGATGTGCACGCGCGCGAAACCACCCGGCTTGAGGCGCCCGCCTGGGTTGGGTACGCGGCCTTCGAACGGGACCGAACGAGTCTGGGGGTTGACCGCCGGGCTCAGGCGGGCGATCTGGCCCGTGATGCCTGCGTCAGGCATCGCCTCGACCGCCAGCGTCAGGGACTGCCCCACCTTCACCCACGGCGCCATCTTCTCCGGGACTTCTGCCGTGAGCTTGAGCGGATCGATCTTGACCAGCGACATTACGGCCGTCTGCGTCTTGACGAACGCGCCCGGTGAGACGAGTCGCTTCTGGACGTAGGCGTCGAAGGGGGCGCGGATGGTGCCGTCGCGGACTGCGGCTTCGGCAAGCTTCAGGTTCGCTCGCTCCGAGTCGATGTCGGCACGTAGGTTGCGCGAGCTTTGCAGCGCGGACTCGTAGGCCGCCTTCTTCGTCTTCAGCATGGCGTCCGCGTCGTCCATCTGCTGTTGCGGAAGGAGCTTCAGCCGATTGAGCTCGGTCGCCCGGCGGAATCCCTGCTGCGCCTGCTCGAGCTCGGCGGCGGCCCGTTGCACGTCGGGCGTCCGCTCGATGGGCGGCAGCGCCTCCGACAGATCCGCGACGCCGTAGCGCGCCATTGCCCGCCCCAGTGCGGCGCGCTGCTGGTCGAGCCGATACTGCAGCTTCTCCGGATCGAGCACGACGAGCGCCTGGCCCGCCGTGACGCGGTCCCCGAGGTCCGCCGCGATGCGGAGGACGCGCCCTTCGACTTCCGAAGAGACCGTCACCTCTTCATCGGCCGCGAGCGTGCCCACAACGTCTATCGTCCGGCGGAGTTCGTGGGTTCCGACGTTCGCGACGACGATTGCCTGCGGCGCCGCATCCGTCGTGACGGCGGCCGACGTCGCACGGTCGCAGGCGGCCGCGAACGCCGTGGACGCGATGATGACCGATGTATGCAACAGCCACGGGACCCTCATGGACAGATGACTCCAGCCAGAGCGTACCTCGTTCGTGTCGGTGTAGGGAAACGCGAAGTGCTATGGCCGGGCGGTCGTCGCCGCCGGCGCCTGGAAGCCGGTGAGCTCGGCGAGGCGCGTGAGCGTCAGCACTTCCTGGAACCGCTGGCCGCCGATGATCCAGGTCGGGTACAGCCTGATGCCGGCCCCCTGGCACACCGAGGCCTGGCGCGAGCCCTGCCCGCCCGGGCTGCACTCCACGTAGGGCATGCGCCGCGCGGACGCACCGAACATCTCTTTCTGCTCGACGCAGTGCGGACACCAGGAGGCGCCGTACATCTTCGCCCCGCGCTGTGAGAGATGCAGGGCGAGCGCCCGTGCGAACGGATCCTCGACCGCCGGTGGCCGCCCCAGCACTCCCGCGTAGTTGAGATGCAGGAGCGCGATCACGACTGCCGCGGCGGGGGCGGCGCGCAGGAGCAGGCGGCGCCACGTAAAGCCCGGCATCTCGGCCGGCCGCTGGCTCGTCGCCACCGCGAACAGCGCGGTCATGATCGCGAGCGAGGTGAGGCAGTAGGGACACGTCGCGCCGAGCAGCGTGACGGATACGGTCGTCAGGTAGAGGCTGTACAGCACGCCGACGAACGACACGGTCCACGTCGCGATCCACCGCCAGCCGGCGCGCTGGCCGAAGGCGAGTCCTGCCAGGGTGCCATAGGCGAGCAGGCCCCAGACCGCGGTCGGCGCGCCCAGGAGCGTCGCCCACCGGCTGGAGAGCACCGCGTCGCACCCGCTGTCGATGCCGCAGCCTTGCAGGTCCCTGCCGCTCGACGCCGCCCAGGACAGGTAGGCCGTCAAGGCCATGCCGACCAGGCTGAGGACAAGGATGGGCCAGTTCGGCCGCGGCCGCGGGGCGGTCTGAGGTCGCCGCCGAGTGTCGTGATGTTCCTTGAGTCGTGCCTTTCGGCCCATCCGGGAAGTCTATCCGTTCCCGCGCGTCTGCCAGGCCGCCTCGCGCCTCTTTCACCACGGGCGCTACGGCTGCCAGTACTTCCAGGTCAGCCCGATCCGCGCCGTGCGGCCATTCTGCTCGATCGAATCCTGTCTGTGCTGACTCGACACGGGGTCGAGGTACTTGTCGTCGAAGAGATTCTGTGCGCCGCCGAACAGCTCCCAGGATCGTCCGAGTGATTGGACGACATGCAGGCTCAGGAGCGCGTGGCCTGGTACCCGTTGGCCGGCCAGGGTGCCGCGACTGCTGAGATACAGGCCTTCGACCGACATGAACGACCCGGCCGTCGGCCCCGGCAGGCTGATGCGTCCCTTGACGACGTGCCGCGGGGAGTTGGGGAGCGCCAGATCCGACTGCCGATCCACGGCGCTCTGAACGGCGTAGCTGACCACCGTTCGTGCGTCGCCCCGCAGACGCACCTGAGCCTCGAATTCGAGGCCTTTCGCCCGCACCTGACCCTCGTTGATGTAGGAGGTACCCGTCAGCGTCGAGTCGTCGGGTATGGCGGAGATCAGCCGGTCTGCCTTGTACCAATAGGCGGACACGGCGGTGCGGACCCGGCCATAGGCGTAACGCTCCCACACGACCTCGTGCGTGTCGATCGACTCCGGTCGCAGCAGCCTCACTCGCTCCCCGACGTAGGCCTCATTCAACTCGCTTTCGTTGGGCGCTCGAAAGGCGTTGCCGTAGAGATACTTCAACGATTGCGTTGGCGACGGCTGCACGATCAGCGCCGCGCGCGGGGTGAGCCGCTGAAACGCCGCGTACCGATCGTAGCGGAGCCCGCCGTTGACGATGACCGCCCGCGAGAGTTTGATCTCGTGCTGCCCGTAGACCGCCGTCTGCCGCGACGACCGGTCGGTGTCGAGGAACGGCGCCGGGTCGCCGACAAACTGCGCGCGCTGGTTCTGATTCACGTTGGCAATGAGCTCCACCCCGGTTCTCAGGGTCTGGTGGCCACGAAACGCCCGCGTCAATCCCATGCTGCCGCTCCAGCGCGTGCCGAGTCCGGCGATCAGGCCGACATGGGCCGGGCTGCCGGCCGGCTCGACCGCTTGGGGATAGGTCGCGTCGAACGAGAACTGATCGTAGGAGCCGCGAAGCGTCAGCCGTGTGCCGCGGATCGAGCGCCCATAGAGCGCATCGACGAGGGTATGACGGTCCGTCGTCTGCTCTCGCCACTTCTGCTCGTTGAACAGGCTCCCGACCGAGGCCGTGGGCACGTCCCGCCGTCGCGTTCCGTAGGCGCCGGTCACGTCCAGTCCCTTGAAGGTGAGGCGGCCGTAGAGTTGCTTGACGCCTTCGCCATCGAGTCCCTGCGCGATGCCGTTGTTGGTGGCCGGCGTGTCGTAGGCCGGAAAATAGAGCCGGCGAACGCCATCGCTCTGCGCGAAGGTGCCGGAAACGGCGACGTCCACGCCGTTCGCCAGTTGGTGGCCGGCGCTGGTTCGCACCAGCTGCGTCCCCAGCGTGCCGGCTTCCAGCGTGACCGAGCCGCCGTTGAGCGACGCGCCAGACCGGGTGATGACGTTCACGACGGCGAAGAAGGCGCTGTCGCCGTAGAGCGACGATGCCGGGCCGCGGATGATTTCCACCCGGTCGAACATCGCCGGATCGAGGCCGAACTCCGGCCCGATCTCCGCCTGCCCGAAGATGTTGTCGTTGACACGGTGTCCGTTGATCAGCAGCAGAATGCGGCTGTTGTAGTCCCCGGGCTTGCCAAACCCGCGTATTCCCACATAG
This sequence comes from Vicinamibacteraceae bacterium, assembly GCA_031407765.1. Classification (GTDB taxonomy): domain Bacteria; phylum Acidobacteriota; class Vicinamibacteria; order Vicinamibacterales; family Vicinamibacteraceae; genus JBDSLU01. The sequence goes on along the minus strand of JANOIR010000009.1, from coordinate 2,674 downwards.
CTGAAGTTGCGATCGTCGGTGATGTACATGCCACGCACGCTGCGCAGAATGTCGGCCAGCGACCGATAGCCGAATCGCGCGATTTCCTGCGCGGTGATGAAGGTGACCGAAGCAGGAGCCTCAGTGACCGGCTGGAGGCGTTCGGACGCGCCGAAGACCATCCCGGCATCCAATGACATCAGTTCTTCGATGCTGAGATCCCGGAGAGAGGTTTGGGCTCCTGCCAAGGCCGGCGACATCGCCGCGATGATCGCGAGGGCCACGGCGCACATCCATCGGGATGTCGTCGGCCGCTCTGAGCGTGGTCGCGCTGCCGGTGTGCGTTCAGTCATCGCTGCCCCAGGATGAGCAGCTTCGAGCTCATCTTCAGCCCCGAACGCCGCACCGAGGACGCCTGGATCGTGAACCGCAGTCGGCCACGGTCGAAGAGGAACTGCGCCATGCCCCCAGCCTGGGTAAAACCCCCGACATCGCTGATCGTCAGCACCGGCGAGTCCTGCAGTCCGGCGATCGCCCGTGCCACCTCATCGAGCGTGCCGCCCGACACATACAGCACGCGGCAGGCGGGCGTTGGCCGGGAGAGTGTAGGGAGGGTGACCATCCGGCGGCCGTCGATCTCGCGGCCATCGACGACCATCTTGAGTGCATCGCCGACCGCGGCGTCCCCGATCACACAGATGACAAAGGGATCCGAGACCGTCGGGCCCGCCGGCCACTCCGTGAACTTGATGAAGTTGTAGATGAACGCGGCCTTCAACTGTGCCGCGGTCAGATCCTGTGCGGCGGCGACGGCCGGCGTCAGCAGCGAGGCGGCGAGCATGCCGCAGAAGACGAGCGAAGGCCGCATCCATGCGTCCAGACGGTACGGGGGCAAGGCGTTGAGGCGCGTGCTACAGATGGTGGGCTACGCCTCCGCAAATCTGACAGCGGGCCGATGGCGTGTCTGTCCAGTTCCGAACACCAGCGACAACCGCCAGGAACCGTCGAGAATCTCAGCCGTCGGGGCGCCTTGAGCCAACCGAGGCTGGTGGTGTTCAATGCCGCATCCACTGGAGGCGGGCATGAGCAGTTCGGTGCGTCGCGCGGTCTGTGCGCTGGCAAGCGTTTCCCTCGGTTTCGGCGCGCTCGCCGGCTGGCCATCGGCGCAGCAGCCGGGGCCGCCGACGCTCACCGTCCCCGACGGTTTCGAGGTCGTGCGTGTCGCCGGGCCGCCGCTCGTCGAGCGGCCCATCGTCGCCGACTTCGACGACCACGGCCGCCTCTACGTCGCCGAGTCGTCGGGCTCGAACGCGAAGGTCGAGCAGCAGCTCGCCGAGCGGCCGCACCGCATCCTGCGCCTCGACGACGTGGACGGCGACGGCGTCTTCGATCGCCGCACGGTGTTCGCCGATCGCATGATGCTGCCCGAAGGCGCGATGTGGTTCGAGGGATCGCTCTACGTCGCGGCGCCGCCGAGCATCTGGAAGCTGACCGACACGGATGGGGATGGCGCCGCGGACGTGCGGGAAGAGTGGTTCCAGGGCAAGACGCTGACCGGCTGCGCGAACGACCTGCACGGGCCGTATCTCGGGCCCGACGGCTGGATCTACTGGACCAAGGGCGCCTTCGCCGAGCAGACCTACGAGCGCCCCGGGCAGCCGCCGCTCGTCACCAAGGCTGCGCACGTCTTCCGTCGCCGCCCCGGTGAGACGGCCGTCGAGCCGGTGCTGACCGGCGGGATGGACAATCCGGTCGACGTCGCGTTCACCACGACCGGCGATCGCCTCCTCACCGCGACCTTCCTCGAGCATCCGCAACTCGGCAAGCGCGATGCCCTGATCCACGCCGTCTACGGCGGCGTCTATGGCAAGGTGCACGGCGTCATCGACGGACACCCGCGGACCGGCGATCTGCTGGGGCCGGTCTGTCATCTTGGGCCGGCGGCGCCCTCGGGATTCACGCGCGCGACGGGCGCCGGCTTCACCGAGCCGCGACGCGAGACCTTCTATGCCGCGCTCTTCAACATGCAGAAGGTCACGCGCCACGAGCTGGTGCCGGCCGGCGCGACCTTCACCAGCCGCGACACCGACTTCCTCGTCGCCGACTCGCTCGACTTCCACCCGACCGACGTCATCGAGGACGCCGATGGCAGCCTGCTCGTCGTCGACACGGGCGCCTGGTACAAGTTGTGTTGCCCGACCTCGCAGCTGGCGAAGCCGGATGTGCCGGGCGCGATCTACCGCGTGCGGAAACGCGGCGCCCCGACGGTCGCCGATCCGCGCGGGCTCAGTCTCGACTGGCAGGCGGCGACGCCGGCGGCGCTGGTTGGCCGACTCGCCGACCGGCGGCCCGCCGTGTGGCGCCGCGCCATCGAGGCGCTGGTCCGCCTTGGCCCGGACCGCGTTCTGCCGGCGCTGACGGCGGCAATCGCCGGCGATCCGTCCGTCGACGTGCGTCAGCGGGCGCTGTGGGCCGCCATGCGCCTGCCGCTGGCGGCGGGCGGAGCCGCCGTCCGGCCGGCTCTGCGCGATCGCGATGCTCGCGTCCAGCGCGTGGCGGTGCATGGTGTCGGCCTCTGGCGCGATCGCGAGGCGGTTCCGGCGCTGAGCGATCTGCTGGCCTCGACGGACCCGCACGTGCGTCGCGTGGCTGCCGAGGCTCTCGGCCGGATCGGCGATGCGCGCGCCGTTCCGTC
>JANOIR010000006.1:0-22677 GCA_031407765.1 Vicinamibacteraceae bacterium | reverse complement strand
CCGCCCGGGGGCCGGCGCCGCGACGCGACCCGCGTCGCCCCTAGCAGCCGGCACGCCATGGGGCGGCCCGCGGCCTCGCGTGAGAGCGTGGCCGCCAGACCAGCAACGCAACGCGCTATGCTTCGCGCGTGGATGCCGGGTTCGTCGAGCTCGTGACCGAGGACCGCGCCGCGGCCGAGGCCCGCCTCTGCGAATCGCCCTCCCTTGCCGCCGAGACGCCGTGGCACGCGCTGGTCTGCGGTGAAGCCGCCGGGGTCGAGCAGGCGCTGGCGGACGGCGCCCTCGACGTCCGCACCGCCGCTGGGCCGCTGACCGCGGTGCCGCTGGTCTACGTCTGCTTCTCGCGCTTCGCGCAGCGCGACTCGCCGCGTGCGCCCGCGCTCATCGCGATCGCCCAGCGCCTGCTGGCGCTCGGCGCCGACCCCAACGCCACCTTCGAGACGCCGAAGTATCCCGGCAACCCGTTCCCCTGTCTCTACGGCGCCACCGGCTACAACGACAACCCGGCGCTCGGCCGCGTCCTGATCGACGCCGGCGCCAAGGTCGACGACGACGAATCGATCTACCACTCCACCGAGCACGACGACCTGGCGTGTCTGCGGATGCTGCTCGCGCCGCGCCCGCGGATCCACGGCAACGTGCTGAAGCACATGCTCGATCGCGAGCATCTCGAGGGCGTGCGGCTGCTGCTCGACGCCGGCGCCGATCCCGGCGAGACCAACGATCGCGCCGAGACGTCGCTGCATTGGGCGGTCTGGCGCGACCGCTCGCCGGCGATGGTCGAGCTCCTGCTCTCGCGCGGCGCGCCGATCGACGCGCGGCGCATCGACGGCCGCACCGCGTATGCGATGGCGGTGCTCTTCGGCCGCGACGCCGTGCAGGACACGCTGGCCGCCGCGCGGGCCGACACCAGCCTGTCCGCCGTAGATCGCTACCTGGCGGCGTGCGCCGGCGCGGCAGCGGCCGGCCGCCCCGCGCCGACGGATTCACCGCCACCGACCGCGGCCGATGCCCACCTGCTGCCCGACCTCGCCAACGCCAACCGCGTCGCCGGCGTCGACGGCCTGCTGGCGGCGGGGATCGCGATCGACGCGCGCGGCGAGCACGGCGCGACGGCCCTGCACTTCGCCTGCTGGTCCGGGGCGGACGGCCTGGTCGCCCGACTGGTCTCGCGGGGCGCCGACCTGTCGATCGCGGACCGCACGTTCAAGGCGACGCCGCCGGGCTGGCTGATCCACGGCGCGCGCTTCTGTCCCGAGGCCCGCGGCGACTACGCCGCCGCGCTCCGCGAGCTGCTCGCCGCCGGCGCGACGGTCACGGCCCTGGAGCCGACCGGCCGCGGCGAGGTCGATGCGCTGCTGCGCGAGCGCGGCTTGCTTGAACCTATCTCATAAACCCGCCGGCATTCGGCCGGCGATGCATCCCGTCTCGCGGCGTTGCTCGTCGGTCCCATATGCCCAATATGCTCCCTCCTCGCGCCTGGCGAGCCGGGCGCCTCGCCGCCCTCGGTGCTTCGCCGGGTTTATGAGATAGGTTCTAGCCCTGACCGCGTGATACGAATCACGCGCTCGGGACACCAGCTAGGTGATGCCGCATGTCGACGATGCCTCTGTCCGCCACCGCCACCGTCCGTGAGCTGCGCGCGCGCGCCGTGCGCGTGCCGATGCCCGAGCCGCACCGCACGGCGAGCGGCGTGATCGCCGAGTCGCCGCTGGTCCTGGTCGACGTCGTCACCAGCAATGGCGTCGTCGGCCACGGCATCGTCTTCACCTACTCCACCGCAGCACTGGCCGCCACGACCGCGCTCGTGCAGGAGCTCGCGCCGCTCGTCGTCGGCACCGAGCTGGCGCCGGCAGAGCGCTGGCACGCGCTCTGCGCGCGCTTCCGCCTGCTCGGCACGCAGGGCCTCGTCGGCATGGCAATCTCGGGGATCGACATGGCGTTGTGGGATGCGCTGGCGCGCACGCACGGCACCTCGCTGGTGCGCCTGCTCGGCGGCCTCGAGCGGCCGCAGCGGGTCTATGGCGCCGTCGGCTACGACGGCACCGCCGGGGCGGCGCGCACGGCCGCCGCATGGGCCGCGCGCGGGTTCACCGGCGTCAAGGCGAAGATCGGCTACCCCGACGTCCAGGAGGATCTCGCCGTCGTGCGCGCCATCCGCGAGGCCGTGGGGCCGAGCGTCGCGATCATGGTCGACTACAACCAGAGCCTGACGCCGACCGACGCCATCGGCCGCATCCGCGTGCTCGAGAGAGAGGACGAGCATCTCGGCTGGGTCGAGGAACCGACGCTGGCGCACGACTTCGCCGGCCACGCCCAGGTCGCACAGGCCGTCGCTACGCCGATCCAGTGCGGCGAGAACTGGTGGGGGCCGCAGGATATGGCGCACGCCATCCGGGCCGCGGCCTCGGACGTCGTGATGCCGGACGTCATGAAGATGCTCGGCGTCACCGGCTGGCTCAAGGCGGCGACGCTGGCCGAAGCCGCCGGCTTGCGTGTCTCGACGCACCTCTGGTCCGAGGTCAGCGCGCAGTTGCTGTCGCTGACGCCGATGGCGCATTGGCTCGAGTACTGCGACTGGTGGAACCCGATCCTCGCCGCGCCGCTGCGGGTCGAACAGGGCCTGTCGCGCATCGACGGCGTCCTCGGCACCGGCGTCGAGTGGAACGAGGCGGCGGTGCAGCGGTGTCTGGCGTGAGCGTTCCGCCATGTCCGTGATCGACTGGCTCGGGGGCGCCGGCGGCGACTGGAGCGGCATCGCCATGGCCGCCGGCATCGCGGTGGTCGTGGCCTATGCGGCGTCCGCGCTGGCCGGCCGGCTCGCCCGTCGCGCGGTGGTGGGCTTCGCCAGCACGGATGGCGAGGCCGGCCCGCCGGCCAGCCAGTGGCAGAACCCCGTCCGGGTGACCCGCGTCGTCGTGTTCGCTGCCGTCCTGCTCGTCCTGCTGCTGCCGCTGCTCAACATCGCCGCGGGCGGGGTGTCGGCGCAGGTGAGCCGCGGCGTCATGGTCGGCTGGTTCATGAGCTCCGGGCTGCGCATCCTGCTGGTCGCGCTGCTCACCTACCTGCTGGTCCGCGCGATCACCTCGTCGACGGCGCGGCTGGAGGCGCAGGTCCTCAGCGGCGGCGGGCCCGACCGGGTCGAACAGATCAAGCGAGCCCGCACGCTCGGGCGGCTGGTCAAGAACGCCCTGACGGCGCTCGTCTTCGGCGTCGGTACGCTGACCATCCTGCGCGAGCTGAACGTCGACATCATGCCAGTGCTGACCGGCGCCGGCATCGTCGGCCTGGCCATCGGCTTCGGCGCCCAGACGCTGGTCAAGGACCTGATCTCGGGCGTCTTCCTGATCATCGATGACAACGTGCGCGTCGGCGACGTCGCCCGGATCAACGGCACCGGCGGGCTGGTCGAGGCGATCAACCTGCGCACGATCGTGCTGCGCGACCACGAAGGCACGGTGCACGTCTTTCCCAATGGCTCGATCACCACGCTGTCGAACCTGACCAAGGACTTCGCCTACGCCGTCGTCGACGTCGGCTTCGGGTACGGCGAGGACACCGACCGCGTCGTCGAGCTGCTGCGCCAGGTCGGCACCGAGGTGGCCGCCGATCCCGCCATCGCACCGAACGTGCTGGCGCCGGTCGAAGTGCAGGCCATCGAAGCCTTCGGCAACGGCCAGATGGTCGTTCGCCTCCGTTTGAAAGCGCGGCCGCTGACGCAGTGGGACATCGGCCGCGAGTTGCGCCGGCGGCTCAAGAAAGCCTTCGACGCGCAGGGCATCCACCTGCCGGCCCCGCCGGGCTCGATCACCCTGGTCCAGGGTCCGCCGGCGCCAGTGACCGAAGCCCCGGCCCCGATCCCCGCGGCGACCGACGGCAGCACGACGAAGGCCTGATCGGCGGCACATGGACACCACGTCGCCGGGCGGGGGCCTCCGCGTCGCCGGCCTGATCCTCGGCGGCATCGGCCTCGTGTTCGCGGTCGCCGGCACCATCGTCGCCGTCTACGCGCCGCCGGCGATCGCCGCCCGGCACGCCCAGCTTCTCGCGCTCCCGTCTCCGGATGCCGTCGTCCTCGCCGATACGCCGCCCGGACGCGAGATCCTCATCGAGGGCCGCATCGCAGCGGATCAGCCGGTGCTGTTCCGGAACTTCGTCGCCTTCGTGAAGGAGGAGGAAGAGCGGGGGAAATCCGACGACGACGACCGCACGTGGAAGGTGCGGGACCGCCAGGCTCCGCCGCTGCACATCGAACGGGCCGCCGACGAGTCGGTCCGCGTGGTCAACGTCGGCTACGGCATGTGGGGCGCGAAGACGGTCTGGCGGGACGAATCGAAGATCATCGACACGCGCTACGCCGGCCTTGTCGCTCGCGAGTCGGTCGTCGTCCACGGCCGCACCGCGGCGGGCGGCATCGAAGCGATCGAAGTGGCGTCCGGCACCCGCGCGTCCTATCTGGCGACGGTCGCCGGTAACGCCGACGTCGCCTGGTGGCTCGGGGTCGGCTTCGTGTCCCTCGGCTCGATCATGAGCGTCGCCGGCACCGGCCTGCTGATCACGGGCGTGCTGAGACTGCGGGCGTTCCGGCGCCGGTCGTGGTGACGCTCCCCGCCGGCCGGCCGGGTCGTGGAGCTGCGCTTCTTCACCGGGCTCAACGAACCCGAGGCCGGCGACGGCGACAGGCCGCATAGAATCGGCGGCACATGGACACCACGTCGCCCGGCTCCCCCCTTCGTGTCGCCGGCATGATCGTCGGCGGCATCGGGCTCGTGCTCGCCATCGCCGGGTTCGTCGTCGCCCGCGTCGTCCCCGGGGTCGTCGCGACCGAGCGCGCCCGGCTCGTGGCGCTGCCGAGCCCCGATCCGATCATGCTCACCGGTCTGCCGGGACTAGAAGTGCTGATCGAGGGTCGCATCGCGCCCGATCAGCCCGTCCCCTTCCGCAGCTTCGTCGCTTACGTGAAGGAGGAGGAGCGGCGCGACAAGAAGGAGGGCGACGGCCGCAGCGACTGGAAAGTCGTCGAGACCGTCACGCCGCCGCTGCACCTGATCGACGGCGATGCCGACATCCGCGTCGTGAACGCGAACTACACCATTCTCTTCGCCAAGACGCAATGGCGCGACACCGCGCGCGTCATCGACACGAACTACTCGGGACTGGTGGCGGGAGAAGACGTCTTCGTGCACGGCCGCGCCACGGAGCGCGGCATCGAGGCGATCACCGTCGGCTCCGGCACGCGGGCCTCGTACCTCGCCCAGGTCGCCGGCAACGAGGGCGTCGCCTGGTGGCTGGGCGTCGGCATCGCCAACCTCGGCGCCGTTCTGCTGATCGTCGCCATCGTGCTCTTCGTCACGGCTGCGCGGAAGGCGCGGTCCCCTTCGGCGTGGCCGCCCGGACCAGGGGCAGCTCGATGAAGCTCGCCGTGGCGCCGGCGCGATAGACGCGCTGCGTCGCCTTGACGTAATCCTTCGGCTCGGCGAAGAAGATGTTCGGCACGTAGGTCTGCGGGTTGCGATCGTAGAGCGGGAACCACGACGACTGGACCTGGACCATCACCCGGTGGCCGGGCAGGAAGACGTGATTGGTGGGCGGCAGCACGAAGCGATAGGCCAGCGGCACGTTGGCGGCAATCGGCTTCGGCGTCTCGAAGCTCTCGCGGTAGCGGCCACGGAAGATGTCCATCGCCACCGCGAGCTGGTAGCCGCTCATCTCGGGCCGGCTGGGGACTTCGTCGGGATAGACGTCGATCAGCTTCACCACCCAGTCGCTGTCGGTGCCGCTGGTCGAGGCCACGAGGTTGGCCACCGCGGCGCCGCTGATCCGCTGCGGCTCGGTGAGCACCGGCGACTGGTAGACGAGCACGTCGGTGCGATCGGCGACGGCGCGCTGATCCATCACCAGCCACTTGCGCCAGGTGTCGCTGTCCCCGAAGCGCGCCGGCCGCGGCACGTAAGGCACCGGCTTGGCCGGATCGGCGACGTACTCGTCGAAGGCGGCGGGGCCCATCGCCGCCGCGGGCGCGGTGAACGACAGGCCGAAGTCCTTGGTGAAATACAGCGGCGTCATCGGCGCGCCGCAGCCGGAGGCACACGCCAGCGGCCACCGCTCGAAGCGATCCCAGTGGTTCTCCCCGGTGTTGTAGATGAACACCGGCGGCGTCTGCGCACGCGGCGCGCCTTCCTTCAGGTACTGATCGAAGAACGGTTTCAGCACGTCGCGGCGGAACTGGAGTGCGGTGTCGCCCTCCCACTGCAGCGGGCCGAGCATCGCACCGTCGTAGTTCACCTGGCTGTGCCGCCACGGCCCCATCACCAGGTAGTTGCGATCGTTGGTGCGATCCTTGGGCTCGACCTTGAGCCAGGTCTGAATCGCGCCCCACATGTCTTCCTGGTCCCAGAGGCCCTGGATCCACATCGTGGGTACGCTCAGTTCCTGAGCCGCCATCACCCGGACCAGATCCTGCCCCTGCCAGAAGGCGTCGTAGGCCGGGTGCTCGCTGATCTTGCGCCACCAGGCGAGCTGATCGAGTCCGTTGGCCTTGGCGAACGCGCCCGCCGAGCCGGCGCGACGGAACAGCTCGTAGTCGTCCCAGGCGCCGCGGGTGATGGGCTCGCCGTCGCCCCGCACGGACGTCTGCCCGGTGAAATAGTCGAAGCCCTGACGGAAGGCGCCGTAGTGGAACCAGTCGTCGCCCATCCAGCCGTCGACCATCGGGCTCATCGGCGCGGCGACCTTGAGGGCCGGGTGCGGGTTGACCAGCGCCATCACCACGGTGAAGCCCTCGTAGGAGCTGCCGAGCATGCCGACCTTGCCGTTGGTCTCGGGGACGTTCTTCACCAGCCACTCGATCGTGTCGTAGGCATCGGTCGAGTGATCGGTCGGCGCCGGGTTGAGCGGCCCGCGCAGCGGGCGCGTCATCACGTACTCACCCTCGGAGCCGTACTTGCCGCGGACGTCCTGGAAGACGCGGATGTAGTTGTCGCCGACCCACACCTCGTCGCCCTGCGGCAGCGTCGCCAGCATCTGCGGTGAGGCCATGCGCTGCGTTCGCTTGGCCGCGTGGTAGGGCGTGCGCGTCAGGATGATCGGCGCGCTCGCGGCGCCCTTCGGCACGACGACGACGGTGAACAGCTTGACGCCGTCCCGCATCCGGATCATGACCTCGCGCCGCTCGTAGTCGTAGGCGGTGCGCGGGGCCTCGAACGGCTTGCCGATGTCAGGCGTGCCGGGAGGCGTCTGGGCCGAGAGACCGGCGAGAGCCGTCAGGCCGAGCGCGACCGCGCAGGCGGCGCGCCGAGCGAATCGGAGCGAGCGGAGAGGAGCCATGCGCCATTCTATCGGCAGCGGATGGGCCGGGCCCAGGAGGGCCCGGGTGCTCGGAGCGTGCTCGGAGCGTGCTCGGAGAAAAGCTCGGAGCACGCTCCGATGCCGCAGATTCTGCAACTTGCTCGGAGCAAGCTCCGAGCACGCTCCGAGCACCAAACGGCGTCACAAACGGCGTCAGTCGAGTAGCGCGGTGGCGATCGCGCGCCATTCGTCCTCGAGCGAGCCCGATGCCGGCGGCTTGCCGGCGCGGCGATACCAGTAGCCGGCGTTGCCGGCGTCGCCTTCCTTGCGATGCAGGTAGGCGTGGACCCAGGCGCCTTCCGGTGTGTCGATGTCCTGGGCGACGCGATGGGCGCCGTCCCAGTCGCCCGAGGCGTCGTGCCAGAGGGCACGGACCAGTGCCGGAGCCGAGGCGGGCAACGCGGTACCGAGCTCGACGGCGGCGCGAAGGTCGTGGAAAGTCATGAGCGATCTTGTACATTGACCGACCGGAAATGTACCCGCCTCGGCCGATACAACCCCTGCAAGGTCGATGAACGGCGGCCCGGACGAGCGGCACGGATTCTGGATGGCTCTTCTGTTTCGATGCGCTCCATACCAGCCGTTCTCGCCCTCCTGCTGGTCGCCGCGCCGACCGCCGCGCTCGGCCAGGTCACCGTCGCCGTCGACGCGGCGATGAACCGCCGGCCCATCGACCCGAACGTCTATGGCGTCGCCCACGCCGGCACCGCGGAGCTGAGCGATCTGAACGTGCCGCTGAACCGCTACGGCGGCAACAACACGACCCGCACCAACTGGCAGCAGAACGCCGACAATCGCGGCGCCGACTGGTACTTCGAGAGCGTGCCGGCATCGAGCGCGACGCCGGGCGAAGTCGGCGACACCTTCATCGCCAACGCCCGCGCCGCCGGGGCCCGGGCGATGCTCACGATCCCGACGATCGACTGGGTCGCCCGGCTGGGTGCGAACCGGAGCAAGCTGGCGAGCTTCTCGATCGCGCGCTACGGCGCCCAGACCGGCAACGACTGGCAGTGGATGCCCGACGCCGGCAACGGCATCCGCACCAACGGTCAGCTCGTCACCGGCAACGATCCGAACGACGCCAACGTGCCGTCCTCGGTGGCCTTCCAGCAGGGATGGATCCAGCATCTCGTCGGCCGCTGGGGCACGAACGCCGCGGGCGGCCTGCGCTACTACGTGCTCGACAACGAGCCGAGCATCTGGCACGCCACGCATCGCGACGTGCACCCGACCGGCGCCAGCATGGACGAGATCGCCAACAAGACGGTCGCCTTCGCCACGGCGATCAAGGACGTCGACGCCAGCGCGCTGGTGGTCGGGCCGGAGGAATGGGGCTGGAGCGGCTACTTCTACAGCGGCTACGACCAGCAGTACGGCAGCCAGAATGGCTGGGGTACCCTGCCCGACCGCAACACCCACGGCGGCGCCGACTACCTGCCCTGGTTCCTCGACACGCTGCGCCAGCGCTCGGCCACCGCCGGCCGGCGGCTGCTCGACGTGTTCACGGTCCACTACTACCCGCAGGGCGGCGAGTTCAGCGACGACATTTCGACGGCGATGCAGCAGCGGCGCAACCGCTCGACGCGATCGCTCTGGGATCCGAACTACGTCGATGAAACGTGGATCAGCGATCGCGTGCGGCTGATCCCGCGATTGCGCGGCTGGGTCACCCAGTACTACCCCGGCACCCAGATCGGCATCACCGAGTACAACTGGGGCGCCGAGGGACACATCAACGGTGCCACGACGCAGGCCGACATCCTCGGCATCTTCGGCCGCGAAGGCCTCGACATGGCGGCGCGCTGGGCGACGCCGGCCGCATCGACGCCGACCTACAAGGCGATCAAGCTGTATCGCAACTACGACGGCCGCCGGTCGACGTTCGGCGACACCAGCGTCGCGGCCACGACCGCCAATCCCGACGTCGTCTCGGCATTCGCCGCCGAGCGATCGAGCGACGGTGCGCTGACCGTGATGGTGGTCAACAAGGGCGCGGCGTCGGCGCCCACGACCGTGACGCTGGCCAACGCCACGCATGGCGCGGCCAGCGAGGTGTGGCAGCTGACGGCCGCGAATGCGATCACGCGACTGGCCGACGTGCCGGTAACCGGTGCGCACGCGTTGACGGCAACGCTGCCGGCGCAGAGCGTCACGCTGTTCGTCGTCGCGCGCGGCACCGCGCCGACCGGGCCGCCGGCGGCGCCGACCGGTGTCCGCGTCATCCCGTAGCCCCGCACGCGCCGGGATCCTGCATTCCTCAATCGCCTGAATTCGTGTTGCCTTGCAGCCCGACCGGCGGCATAGTCGCGGGGTCCTTCAACGGGGGGGCCGATGAACCCGCGTCTGCTGCACGAACAACGTCGTGTGCCGCTCGTGAACGGTGTCTGGCAGGACCTGCGTTTCGGTGTCCGGCTGCTGTGGCGGGATCGAGCCTTTGCCATGACGGCGGCGCTGGTGCTCGCGCTCGGCATCGGCGTCAACAACATGTTCTTCACGATCGTGTACGCGCATACGCTCCGCGGTCTGCCGATACCCGCGGCCGAGCGCGTGCTGTATCTCACCACGGTCGATGAACGTAGCCAGGACGGCGGCGTCTCCTTTCGCGAGTTCGAGGAGCTGAAAGCGGCCGCCCGAAGTTTTGCGGGCGTGTCCGCGTTTGCCAGCGAGCCGGTCGTCGTCGAAAGCCGCGGCCTCGCACCTGAGCGACTGGAAGCGAACTACGCATCGGGCAACGCATTCACGCTGCTTGGGATAAAGGCGGTGCTGGGTCGTGGCCTCGAGCCGGGTGACGATCGAGCGGGACGTCCGGCGGTTGCCGTCCTCGCCAGTCGGGTCTGGCAGGCTCGCTTTGGGAGCGATCCGGGCGTGCTCGGCCGCGTGGTTCTGGTGAACGGTGCCCCGACGACGATCATTGGTGTCGTGGCCGCTCGCTCCGGGTTCCCGAGCAGCGCGGCAATCTGGCTGCCGTTGGTCGCTGGCCCCGGCCTGGCGTCGGAGCGGCGGGACGTCCGCACGTTGAGCGCGTTCGGCCGTTTGCGGGAAGGGACGTCCGTGCCCGGCGCCGCCGCCGAGATCGACGCGTTCTTCACGCGGCTGGCGATCGAGCGGCCGCAGTCGAATGCGCGCGTCCGCGCCAGGACCGTCCCCATCAACGAACAGTACTTTGGACGCGTCACCCAGCCCGCATGGCTCGCATTCATCACGGCTGGTTTCGTGATCGTTCTGATCTCCGCCGCGAACGTCGCCAATCTGATGCTCGCGCGGGGGCTCGCCCGCGGCCGCGAGATCGCCATCCGCACGTCCGTGGGTGCGACCCGACTGCGCGTCTTCCGGCAGCTCCTGCTGGAAGGCGTCGTGCTCGCCGCGCTCGGCGGATCGGGCGGCCTCGTCCTGGCGATGGCAGGGGTCCGTCTCTTTCGCGGGGCGATGCCGGAAGACGCCCTGCCCTACTGGTTCGACTACACCGTCGACGGCCGTATCGTCGCGGCCCTCGCAGCCGTGTCCGTGCTGACGGTGCTCGTCTTCGCCGTGCTGCCGGCCGTCGACGCGTCCAGGTCTGACATCGCGAGCGGGCTCAAGGCGGGTCGACGCCCCAACCCTCGGGGGCCGGCCGCTCGGCGCTGGATGACCGCGTTTCTCGCCGTGGAGATTGCGCTCGCGGTGGTGCTGCTGGCCGGGTTCGCTGTGAACCTTCGAACGGCCCGTCAACCGCTGCCCTCTGACCTGCTGATCGAGACGAGGGCGGTCGTCACCGGTGTCCTCTCGCTCTCAACGCCGACCTATGGTCAGCCGCGCGATTTGGCGGAGTTCTACCGGAAGCTTGGCGACCGCCTGCGCACAGTCCCTGGCGTCACGTCGATGTCGGTCACCAGTGCACTGCCACTGTCAGGTGGATCCGAACAGCGACTCCACATCGCGGATCAACGAGGCCCCGATGCGGCCGGCGCGACACCGGTGCTGACGGTCGCGATCGGGCCCCGGTATTTCCAGACCCTGGGTCTCACGATGCTGCACGGGCGCGAATTCTCCGCTGGCGGCCTCAATGCGTCCGAGTCCGAAGCGGTGGTGAACGAGCGGCTGGCGAAGCAGTTCTTCGCCAATCGTGACCCGATCGGCCAGCGCATCGGCCTCACCGACGCTGGCAACCCGGCGGCCGGACCGCGCCTTCTGACGATCGTCGGGGTCGCCCCTGACGTGCGGCAGCGCCCGACCATCGATCCGGACCCTGTCGCCTACCTGTCGTTCGATGCTGCACCGTCGGCCACGGCCGTCGTCCTCGTGCATGGATCGCAGACGGCCGATCGCCTGACCGAGTCTCTAGAAACAGAAGTGCGGGCGCTCGACCCGTCTCTCCCCGTGTACGCGGTTCGAACGATGAGGGACGTCGTGCGCGATGCGGAATGGGTGGGCCGCGTCTCGGCAGGCTTGTTTCTGGCGTTGACGGGCATTGCCGTCGGACTGTCGGTCCTGGGCCTCTATGCCGTGGCCGCCCACGCCGTCAGCGGGCAGACCCACGAGATCGGCATCCGGACCGCACTCGGCGCATCACGCGCCGCGATCGTCTGGATGGTCCTGCGCCGGGCGTTGCTCCAGGTCGCCGTCGGCTCTGTCGTCGGCGTCGGCTGCACCGTGCTCTGGGAGCACCTGTTCTCGAGCGGCCGGCCGAATGTTCGAGCGACCGATCCGACTTCGCTGGCCATGGTCGGCGCCACGCTGGTCGTGCTGACGTGCATCGCGTGCATGGTGCCCGCCGCGCGGGCAGCACGTCTCGACCCGCTCGGCGCCATCCGCCACGAGTAGAGGTCGGCCGATCCGCGCGCGCAATCGCTGGTAGGATGGCGCGCGATGGAGTCGCCCGCCATCGTCGCGCCCGCGACCCGCCTCACCTCGCTCGACGCCTTCCGCGGCTTCACCATGCTGCTGATGGCGTCGGAGATTGCGGGCCTGCCGCGCGCGCTGCTTCAGGCCTACCCTGGCGACCGCCTCGCCTTCTTCGTCGCCGATATGCTCGAGCACCGCGAGTGGGTCGG
Organism: Vicinamibacteraceae bacterium; assembly: GCA_031407765.1. Taxonomy (GTDB): domain Bacteria; phylum Acidobacteriota; class Vicinamibacteria; order Vicinamibacterales; family Vicinamibacteraceae; genus JBDSLU01. Next base: position 10,300 of record JANOIR010000006.1, on the reverse strand, counting down.
CGTGACGCCGTGGGACCTGATCCAGCCGTCCTTCATGTTCATGGTCGGCGTGGCGCTGCCCTTCTCGGTGGCCGCCCGACGGGTCCGCGGGGAGGCGTTCGGGACGCTGTTCCGCCATGCGCTCGTCCGCTCGCTGCTGCTGATCGCGCTCGGCATCTTCCTGCGCTCGCAGGGGCGGCCGCAGACCTACTTCACGTTCGAGGACGTGCTGACGCAGATCGGGCTCGGCTACCCGTTCCTGTTCCTGCTGGCGTGGGCGCGCCCGCGCTGGCAGGCGATCGCGGCCGGGGCGATTCTCGTGGCCTATTGGAGCGCCTTCGCGCTCTATCCGCTGCCGCCGCCCGGGTTCGACTGGACGACGGTGGGGGTCCGCGCCGATTGGCCGCATCACCTGTCCGGCTTCGCCTCGCACTGGGACAAGAACGTCAACCTCGCGCACGCCGCGGACGTCTGGTTCCTGAACCTGTTCCCGCGCGAGTCGCCGTTCCACTTCAACGGCGGCGGCTATCTGACGCTGAACTTCGTGCCGTCGCTGGCGACGATGATCTTCGGGCTGCTCGCCGGCGGCCTGCTGCAAGCGTCGAGGCGCACGGCGTCGACGGCGTGGCGCCTCGCCGCCTGGGGCGCCGCGGGTCTCGTCCTCGGCATCCTGCTCCACGCCGCGGGGATCTGCCCGCTCGTCAAGCGCATCTGGACGCCGTCGTGGGCGATCTTCAGCGCCGGCTGGGCGGCGGTGTTCATGGCCGGGTGGTACGCGGCGATCGATCTGCGAGGCTGGACGCGCATCGCGTTCCCGTTCGTCGTCGTCGGCATGAACTCGATCGCGATGTATGTGATCGTCCACGTGGCCGACCGCTACACGATGGACGCCCTCACGATCCACCTGGGTGCGGCCCCGTTCGCGATCCTCGGGCCGTTGTTCGTGCCGGTGCTCCTCGGCATCACCGCGCTCGCGATGTTCTGGCTCATTCTGCTGTGGATGTATCGCCGGCGGATCTTCCTCAGGGTGTGAAACCGGCGCGGGCCGGCGCGCGGCGGATCAGGCCCGTGCTCGGAGCTTGCTCGGAGCTTGCTCCGAGCAGAGTGCAGTATCTGCGATCGTGCCCCGGGCTCAGCTCCAGAGGCCGACGACGTCGGCGATTCGGCCGTCGCCATTGAGCACGAAGACGTTCTGGCCGCGGCCGCGCTCGGTGCCGTCGGTGGCGCGCGCCTCCCACTCAGCGACGACCACGCCCTGGCAGTGGCGGACGGCGCCGACCCGCTCGATCCGGATGCCGGGCATGAAGCGGTGCACGGCGGCGAGGTGCGCGTGCAGATCGTCGAGGCCCGAGACGAGGCTGTAGCGATCGCGGAAGCGGATCGTGGGCGCGACCAGCCGGGCCACCGTCGCCTCGCGCGTCGCGGTGTCCGGGTCGGACCACGCCGCGAACCACGCGTCCGCCGTCTGGTCGACGCCGGCGTGCAGGCGATCGGCGATGACCGTCGCGAAGACCGACAGCTGGTAGCGCCAGCCCTGGACGAACGGATCGCGGTGCGCGGCCTCGGCAAAGGCGTGCAGGAGATGCAGCCGCGTCGACGTGCCCTGCGGTTCGAGCGCGATGGTGACCTGTGATCCGCCGGCCGTCGGCAGCTGCGGGCTGGCCTCGTAGCCGTAGGTGAAGACGATGCGGCGCGGCGGATCGACCTCGAGCACCTCGCCGGCGACCTCGATGCCGTTGGTGTGGCGGATCGACATGCGCCCGCCGGGGCGGGCGTCGATCGTCGAGCCGGCGCCCCACCACGCCGCCCACAGCGCGCTGTCGGTGAAGTAGGCGAATACGACGTCGACGGGGGCGCCGATGTCGACGGTGCGTTCGAGGCAGTGCGGGAAGGCAGTCGGCATGGTCATCCTTTGCGGTTGCGTGTGACGCGGCCGGGTCGCGGTCCGCGGCGGGACTGCCGCAGCTCGGCGTGCAGCTTGAGCCGCCAGAGTGCGCCGCTCCAGACGCGCTCGAGCTCGCGTCCGACCGGACCGAGGGCCTCCGGTCTGGCGCGGTAGTAGCGATGGCGGCCTGCGGCGCGCACCGTCACCAGCCCGGCACCGGCCAGTGCCTTGAGCTGGAGCGACACCGCGCCGAACGTCACGTCGGGCATCGCGGCGTGGATGTCCCCGGCGCAGCGCTCCTCCTCCCATACCAGCCGCAGGATCTCCTGCCGTCGGGGCGACGCGAGCACGTTCAATGCCGGCAACATGGCGGACACGTCGACATTTTAGTTAAAACTAAAATGTTGTCAAGCAAGACGACTCCGGAGTGGACACCAGCATGACTCCGGAGTGGAATTCAACTCCGGAGTCGTTCTCGCCCGGAGCCCGTCAGACGTTGAACTTGAAGAGGAGGACGTCGCCGTCGGCGACGACGTACTCCTTGCCTTCCATGCGGTAGAGGCCCTTGTCGCGTGCCGCGGCGGTCGATCCGCAGGCGACGAGGTCGTCGTAGGCGACGGTCTCGGCTTTGATGAAGCCGCGCTCGAAGTCGGAGTGGATGACGCCGGCGGCCTTCGGCGCGGTGTCCCCCGCGTGGATCGTCCAGGCGCGGACCTCCTTCTCCCCAGCCGTGAAGTACGTGCGCAGGCCGAGGAGGTGGTAGGTGGCGCGAATCAGCGAGCCCATGCCGCTCTCCGGCACGCCGAGATCCTTGAGGAAGGCGTCCGCCTCTTCTGGGCTGAGGTCGACCAGCTCGCTCTCGATCTGGGCGCTGATGTCGACCGCCTCGCACTCGAGGTGCGTCGTGACGTAGTCGCGGACCTTGGCGACGTAGGGGTTGGCGTCGCCGCCGGCGAGGTCGGTGTCCTTGACGTTGCAGGCGAAAATCGTCGGCTTGTCGGACAGCAGGAAGAACTCCCGCGCGATCGCCTTCTCCTCGGGCGTCAGCGCGACGGTGAGCACCGGCTTGCCGGCGTCGAGGGCGGCCTCGAGCTTCACGAGCACCGCGTCCTGCGCCGCGGCCGCTTTCTCACCCTTCTTGATCTCCTTGGCGGCACGCTCCCGCTGCTTTTTCACCGACTCGAGGTCGGCCAGCATCAGCTCGGTGTTGATGACCTCGATGTCGCGCACCGGATCGACCGAGCCCGACACGTGATGAATGTCCTCGTCCTCGAAGCAGCGCACGACCTGGACGATGGCGTCGACCTCGCGGATGTGGGTGAGGAACTTGTTGCCGAGGCCTTCGCCCTGGCTGGCCCCCTTGACCAGTCCGGCGATGTCGACGAACTCGATCGCGGCCGGGATCACGACGTTCGTCTTGGCGATCTTCTGCAGGACGGCGAGCCTGGCATCCGGCACCGTGACGATGCCGACGTTGGGGTCGATCGTGCAGAAGGGGTAGTTGGCAGACTCGGCCTTGCGCGTGCGCGTGACGGCGTTGAAGAGGGTGGACTTTCCGACGTTGGGCAACCCGACGATTCCGGCTCGAAGCATAACCAACCGATCCTATCCCGGGTACGCAGTTTCCGCGACGTTCGGCCCAACGTGCTCGGAGCACGCTCCGAGCACGCTCCGAGCAGGGTTTACAATTTGCCATGCAGAGACGAGCGCTGGGGACTTCGGGATTCGAGATTTCGACGATCGGCGTCGGCACCTGGGCGACGGGCGGCTGGATGTGGGGCGGACAGGACGACGACGCCAGCATCCAGGCGATCCACGCCGCCGTCGACCACGGCGTGAACTGGATCGACACGGCGCCGATCTACGGATCCGGACACTCGGAGGTCGTGGTCGGCCGGGCGATCAAGGCACTGCCCGCGGCGCGCCGGCCGCTGGTCTTCACGAAGTTCGGTCTCGGCGAGCACAGCGAGAACGCGGTGAAGTCGGCGACGCGGGCGCAGGTCCTCGCCGAGTGCGACGCCAGCCTGCAGCGCCTCGGCGTCGACGCCATCGATCTCTACCAGCTGCACTGGCCGGTCGAGCAGCCGATCCCCGAAACCGCGGCCGTCTGCGCCGAGTTGCTGAAGGCCGGCAAGATCCGCGCGATCGGCGTCTCGAACTACGCCGTGCCTCAGCTCGAGGCGTGGCGCGCGACCGGCGTGCCGCTCCACTCGGTGCAGTCGCCCTACAGCATCCTGCGGCCGGCCGTCGCCGCCGACGTGCTGCCCTACGCGGCGAAGACGGACCTGGGCGTCATCGCCTACTCGCCGCTGTTCCGCGGCTTGCTGTTCGGCACCTGGAAGAAGGGCAAGACCTTCCCCGAGGACGACGCCCGTGGCGCCCACAAGGACTACCAGGGCGCCCGCTTCGATCGACACCTTGACGCCATCGCAGAGCTGCGTGACCTCGCCGCCGAGAGCGGCCTGAGCTGCGGCCAGCTCGCGATTGGGATGCTGCTCGGCACGCCGGGCCTCACCGGCTGCATCGTCGGCGCGCGGAGCGCGCGGCAGGGCGCGATGATCGCGAGCCTCGGCGTCGCCGTCAGCGACGAGCAGGTCGCGGCCGTCGGCCGGATCATGGAGACGCTGCGGCAGGATCTCGCGCGGCTCGACCAGCCGGTCGCAGCACAGTCGTCGGCCCACTAGGCCAGGGCTGACGGCAATCTCGTCGCCGCCGCCTTACGGCTGAGATGGCGCGGCGCCCCGAGATGTCGCGCTGTTGCCGCAGCCCGACGCCGGTAGGGCTCAAACTTTGTACAGAATTGAACAGCGCCGCCTCTCCTGACACCGATAAGGTGCCGTCGATACTTGATCAGGGGGCGTCCATGAGGCGATTGTTCATCGCGGCGGCAGTGACCGGCGCATTCTTCGGATTGCCGTCCGGCGCTCGCGCCGACGACGTTCAGGTGCAGCGGGGCATGGCGGTCTATGCCGCGCAGAAGTGCAGCGTGTGCCACAGCGTCGCGGGTGTCGGCAACAAGAAGAACCCGCTCGACGGCGTCGGCACCAAGCTGTCGGCCGACGACATCCGCGAGTGGGTGACGCATCCCAAGGAGGCGGCCGCAAAGGCCAAGTCCACGGCCAAGCCGCTGATGAAGGCCTACGCGACGCTGCCTCCGGCTGACCTCGACGCGCTGGTCGCCTACTTGAAGACCCTCACCAAAAAGTAAGCCCAGGCTGGACTCCCTGCCAGTACCGGGATTCGTGTCTCAGGAAGAGAAGAGAGGCCTTCCATGCGTCATGCTGCGCTCTCCGTCGCAGTGATGATGTACCTGGCGACCCTCAGCGGGATTGCCGGCGTGGCGTCGGGAGTGGAACGAGCTGGGGGGCCTCGCGGCAACGAGCCGCGTGCGGCCGTGCGTCTGCCGGCAGCGGCGGCGCGCGCCCCGGCCGCCCAAGCGACCACGGCCGCCAAGCCCGCGCCGGCAGCCAAGCCCGGAGCGACGCCCGCGGCGGCGGTCGATCCGGCGCAGTACGTCGGCGAGGCCACCTGCCTGACCTGTCACACCGACCAGAGCTACGCCAAGACGGCGCACGGCCGCAGCTTCAGCGCGCGGACGCCGGCGGCCGCGCATGGCTGCGAGAGCTGTCATGGTCCGGGCAAGGCGCACGCCGAGAGCGGCGGCGACAAGACACTCATCAAGAGCTACAAGAACGTCACGCCGCAGGAGGCGAGCGACACCTGCACGACCTGCCACAACCGCGCGTCCCACGCGCTGTGGGACGGCAGCCAGCACGATCAGCGGAACGTCGGCTGCATCAGCTGCCACAGCATTCACGCGGCCAAGGGCGCGCCGCAGCTCGCGGCCAAGACGCAGACCGCGCTGTGCAGCACCTGCCATCGGAACGTCACAAACAAGCAGCACCGCTTCAACCACATGCCGGTTCGCGAGGGCGCGATGACCTGCACGTCGTGCCACAACGTTCACGGCAGTACCAACGTCAAGCTGCTGCGGGCCGGCACGAGTGTCGACGAGAGCTGCACGGGCTGTCACGCGGAAAAGCGCGGACCGTACCTCTGGGAGCACGCGCCGGTGTCGGAGAGCTGCGTAACCTGTCACGACCCGCACGGGTCGAACAACAGCCGGATGCTCGTCGCGCGCCAGCCGTTTCTGTGCCAGCGCTGCCACGTCACTTCTCGCCATCCGCCCACGGTGTACGAGGGCTACCTGCTGCAGAACTCGCAGAACGCCAACAAGATCTACGGCCGTTCCTGTACGGTCTGCCATCAGCTCGTGCACGGGTCGAATTCACCGTCCGGTAAGGCGTTGCTGCGGTAGTCGGGAAAGGATGCCATGCGCAACCGATTCATGATGATGACCGCCGCTCTCGTGCTGATCGCGGGCGCGGGATGGGCGCAGCAGCCGCCGGCGCCTGCAGCGCCAGGGGCCCCGGCGGCAGCGGCCCCGGCGGCAGCGCCCGCGGCGCCAACCGGGCGGTTCGTCGGCATGGCGGAGCTCGGCGGACAGTTCACCACGACGGACGGCGACGAGGCGCGCTTCGAGCGCTATCGCGACAGCCGCGACGGGCTGTACTCGCGCTTCAGCCTCAACCGCGAGAACGCCTCGTCGATCTTCAGCGCCAACGCCTCGCACGTCGGCTATCGCGATCAGCGCTACGACGCCTCGTTCGTGAATCGGCGGATCAACTTCGGCTTCCGCTGGGATTCGCTGCCGCTCAACTACAGCTACCTGACGCGGACCCCCTATGCCAGGGGCGGCGAGACGCTGACACTGGACGATGCCGCACAGCGCGCCGTGCAGGGGCCGACCAATGCGGCCAACGACGGCACGGCGGTCGGCATCCCCTGCGCACCGGGTGCGCCGCCGGCCGCCTGCGGCTCGCCGGCGGCGGCGACGCTCGCCAAGGCCACCGGCTCGATCTACGGCGCCCTCGCGGTCCCGTTCGACCTGCGCCAGCGGCGTGACACGGCCCTCTTCGGCGTCAGCTATGCCGCGACCCGCGCCCTGGACGTGGACGCGCTGTTCCGGTCGGCCAAGAGGACTGGCGAGCAGCCCTGGGGGGCCTCGTTTGCCTTCAACACCGGCGTCGAACTGCCGGCGCCGCTCGATCAGCGCACCAACGATCTGACGATCGGCACCACCTGGGCGAGCCCGAAGAGCATGATTCGCGTCGCCTGGGACGGCTCCTGGTTCACCAACCACAACCCCGTCCTGACCTGGGACAACCCGATCCGGGTGACCGACTTCAGCAACGGCCTGACGCCCCCGCTCGGACCGTTCGATCCGAGCGGCTACAGCAACGGCAACGGCTCCGCACAGGGCCGCATGGCGATGGCCCCGAGCAACCTCATGAACGTCGTGAGCGTGGTCGGCCTCTACAAGATGGCGCGCCGGACGACGGTCAATGGCACGCTGCAGCTCTCGTCGCAGAAGCAGGACGAGGCCCTGATCCCCTGGACGATCAACTCGGTGATCAACAGCCCGGCGGTCGTCGCCGCCTTCCCGCACCTGGCGCAGCTCCCGCGCGGGACCGCCGAGGCCGAGGCGAAGGGCGTGAACATGCTCGCCGCCCTCAACTCGCGGCCGATCCGTCCGGTCAACATCACGGTGCGCTATCGCTACAACGAGCGTGACGTGCAGACCCCGACCTTCGACGCCACCGAGTACGTGCGGTTCGACGCGGTGCCGGAGGAGATCGAGGAGGGCCTGTCGCACCAGTTCGACTCGCGCCGGCACACCTTCGACGCCAACGTCGCCTACACGCCGTCGACGTGGGGCACGCTGCGCATCGGCTACGGCCACGAAGCGGTCGAGCGCCACGGGCGCGGCTTCAGCGACGTCGGCGAGAACACGCTCCGCGTCTCGTTCGATACGTTCTCGAGCCGGTTCCTCACGGTGCGCGCCGCCTACGACGTCGGCCGGCGCCGCGGCGAAGGCTTCGTCGACGCCCAGTCGGGCAGCGACGACGAGGACCCGGTGCTCGGGCCTGGCGGCACGCAGCCGACGCTCCGCTACTACGACGAAGCAGATCGCGACCGGCGGCGGGGCTCGCTGCTGTTCACCATCACTCCGCGCGACACGGTCGATCTCTACGTGCAGCTTGCCAAGGGCCGCGACGAGTACATGGCCGACGACTCGGTCCCGGTCAGCCGGCCGGGCGAGCTCTTCGGGCTGCAGGCGACCGATGTCACCAGCTGGAGCGTCGGGGTCAATCTGCACCCGACCGAGGTCGTCACCTTCGGCGCTAACTACGGTCGCGACAGCTACGGCGCGCTGCAGCTCTCGCGAAACGCCAATCCGCCGCCCGACGCCAGCTGGACGAATCCGGACCGGAACTGGACGCTCGACAACGACGAGAGCACCGCCACCTTCAACACCTTTCTCGATCTGGAGCGGCCGTTCAGGAACACGAACATCCGCTTCGGCTACGACTACAGCGACTCGGACAACGCCTACGTGCACGGCGGCCCGCGCATTGCCGCGCTGACGGCGATCAACCAGTTCATCCCGCTGCCCAGCGTCGAGAACAGCTGGCACCGCGCCGACGCCGACGTGCAGTACTTCTTCACGGCGCGCACCGGGATCGCGATCGGCTATTACTTCGAGAAGCTCGAGGTGGTCGACTTCAGCACCATCGACACCAACGGACCGGTGGGCTTCACGCCCGCGACCGGCGTGCCGCGCCTCGACTGGCTCGGCGGCCTCATGACCGGCTACGGCGAGCGGCCGTATACCGGCAGCACCGTCTCGCTGCGTTTCCTCTACCGCTTCTAGGCGCGCGACTGTCTTTCGGGTGGGACGCATGCACGAGGCAGGCATCGCCCAGCAGGTGATCGAGACCTGCGCCTTGCACCTCCGGGCGCACGGCGCCACGCGGGCGACGTGCGTCGGCCTGCGCATCGGCGCGCTCGCCAGCGTCGATCCCGACGCCCTCCGGTTCTGCTTCGACGCGCTCAAATCGCAGACGCCGCTCGACTCGGCCACACTGCGCATCGAGTGGCGGTCGCGGTTCGGGTGCGCCTGCGCGTCGGCAGCCATCGACCTGGACGCGCGGCCGGGCCTCTGCCCGTCCTGCGGCGCCGCCGAGTCGCTGGCCGACGCGTGCGCCCTCGACATCCGCTACCTCGAGTTCGATTCGGAGCGCGAGGCATGACGACCAGCGTGCCCGTCGAAGGGAAGATCCTGCGGGAGAACGACCGGCTGGCGGCCGGGTTGCGGCAAGGGTTCGAGCGACGCGGGGTGCTCTGCCTGAACTTCATCAGCTCGCCGGGCTCAGGGAAGACCGCCTTGCTCGAGCGGACGCTGACCGGGCTTCCGGCCGGCACCCGCGCGGCCGTGCTCACCGGCGACATCCAGACCGACAACGACGCCCGCCGCATCGCCCGCGCCGGCTTCCCGGTCAAGCAGATCTCGACCGGCGGTATCTGCCATCTCGATGCCGGCATGGTGACGCGGGCGCTCGAGGACTGGAATCTCGACGACATCGACGTGCTGTTCATCGAGAACGTCGGCAACCTCGTCTGCCCGTCGAGCTTCGATCTGGGCGAGCACGCCAAGGTCGTCCTGCTCAGCGTGACCGAGGGGGACGACAAACCGGAGAAGTATCCCGGGATCTATCGGCGGTCGGAGTTGCTCCTCGTCACCAAGGCCGACCTGCTGCCGCACGTCGACTTCGACGTAGCGCGGGCCGGAGCGTTCGCCCGGCAGGTGCACCCTGGCATCCAGCAGATCCTCGTGTCGTGCCGGACCGGCGAGGGGATGCCCGAGTGGCACGACTGGCTGGCCGCCCGCCGGGCGCTGGCGGCGGCGCCCATCGAGGTGCGGCGATGACGCGGGCGCCAGTGACCGTTGGCCAACAGTTGCGTCGGGCCGGGGTGAGCCGGCGCGCGTTCCTGGAGTTCTGCACCGAGCTCATGGTGGCGGCGCCATTCGGCCTCGCCCTCACGGAGGGCATCACCGCGCAGAGCGTCGCCCGCGAGGTCAGGAAGGCACGGCGCCCGTCGGTCATCTGGCTGGCGTTCCAGGACTGCACCGGCTGTTCGGAGACCTTGCTGCGGCCGTCGAAGCCCGATCTCTGGGAGGTGATCCTGAATGTCATCTCGCTCGACTATCACGAGACGCTGATGGCCGGATCGGGCAAGCAGGCCGAGAAGTGTCTCGAGGACGCGGTGCGGGAGAACGACGGCGCCTTCGTGCTGGTGGTCGAAGGATCGATTCCCGAGAAGGACGGCGGCATCTACATGAAGATCGCCGGCAAGCCGGCCGTGCAGATGCTGCAGGAGATCGCGCCGCGCGCGGCCGCGATCATCGCGATTGGATCGTGCGCGTCGTGGGGCGGCATTCCGTCGGCGGGCGAGAACCCGACCGGGGCGACGGGCGTCGACCGCATCATCCGCGGCAAGCCGATCGTCAACCTGCCGGGGTGCCCGCCCAAT
>JANOIR010000670.1:0-3034 GCA_031407765.1 Vicinamibacteraceae bacterium | reverse complement strand
AGCGCAGCTCGCGTGTATCTCGACACGAACACCTCCTCCGATTACGTCACCGAACGACCGCCAGCGGACCTGGCTGATGCAGGGACGGTAGCGCGCGCCCCCTGAACCCCGCCTGAACGGGCCGTTCAGGCGCCGTTCAGCGGCGAATGCGCTATAAGGACGCAGCGCGATGCGACTCCTGGTCGTCGAGGACGAACCGCGGCTGGCCGCGCACCTGGCCGAGGCCCTGGGCGGCGCCGGCTATGCCGTCGACGTGGCCGGCGACGGCGAACGTGCCGACGACCTCGCGCGAAGCGAGCCCTACGACGCCATCGTGCTCGACCTCGGTCTGCCACTCGTCGACGGCCTGACGCTGCTCGGCCGATGGCGGGCCGCCGGGCTCGCGACGCCGGTGCTCGTGCTCACGGCGCGGGACAGCTGGCACGAGAAGGTGCAGGGCATCGATGCCGGTGCTGACGACTATCTGGGCAAGCCGTTCCGGATCGAGGAGGTGCTGGCGCGGATTCGCGCCCTGATCCGGCGCGCCGCGGGCCATGCGGCACCGGCGCTCACGTGCGGGGTGGTCACGCTCGATCCCCGGCTCGCCCGCGTCACCCGTGACGGAGTCCCGGTCAAGCTGACGAGCCTCGAGTTTCGTGTCGTGGCCTACCTGATGCACCACCGGGACCGCGTCGTCTCGCAAGTCGAGCTGACCGAACACATCTACGCCCAGTCGTTCGACCGCGATTCGAACACGCTGGAGGTGTTCATCGCGCGGCTCCGCAAGAAGCTCGGGAGCGCCTTCATCGAGACGGTTCGCGGCCTCGGCTACCGCGTCGGTGGGACGGTGCCGTGAGGGTGCCATGGTCGCTCCGCGGCCGCCTCTTCGTCGGTGCGGCACTGTGGACCGTCGGCTTGTTCGGCCTGGCGATCGTACTCTGGCACGTCACGCTCGGGAACCGGCACCCGCCGGCCGTGATGCGCCTGATCTTCGATCACGCCGCTGTGGTGGCGCTGGTGTGCGCCGGCTGTCTGGCTGCCGGCCTGCTCCAGGTCCGTCGCGGCTGGTCTCCGATCAACCAGCTGCGCGCCCGGCTCGCCCGGCTGGACGCAGGCGACGAGCGGCGCCTCGACGGCGAGTATCCGAGCGAGGTGGCGCCGCTCGTCGGCGATCTCAATGCGCTGCTCGATCAGCGCGAGCAGTCCGTGGCCCGGGCCCGGGCCACCGCCGGCGATCTCGCCCACGGCCTGAAGACGCCCCTTGCGGTGCTGCGGCAGGAAGCGGATCGCGCCGACGCGGCGAATCAGCCGGAGCTCGCGCGGGCGATTCGCGAGCAGGTCGATCGGATGCGTCGCCAGGTCGACTATCAGCTCGCGCAGGCGCGCGCCGACGCGACTGCCCGGAGCCGGACCAGCGCGGCGTCCTCGCTGGTCGACTCGGCCGAGGGCCTGGCGCGCACGATGCGGCGGCTGCACGCGGCCCGGGGCGTCGCGATCGAGGTGCTGGTGCCGCCCGACGTCCGTGTGCGCCTCGCGCGCGAGGATCTCGACGAGCTGCTCGGCAACCTGCTGGACAACGCCTGCAAGTGGGCCCGCACGCGCGCCGCACTCTCGGCGGCGCTCGCCGGCGATCGCGTCGTGGTGACCATCGACGACGATGGCCCGGGGATTGTGCCGGCCCTGCGGGAGGCCGTGTTCGAGCGCGGCGTCCGGGCCGACGAAGCCTTGCCGGGCTCCGGCCTCGGCCTGGCGATCGTCCGCGACCTCGTCCGCGCCTGTGGCGGCGAAATCACCTTCGCCGACGCGCCGATCCGCGGCTTGCGCGTCCGCCTCGATCTGCCCGCCAGTCGTGAGAGCGGCTAGCAGCCCGTGGTGAGAGTCCCGCGTGGCACCGAGACGGGCGAGGCGCCCGGCGATCCAGGCGCGAGGAGGAAGAATATCGGGAATATTCGACTGACGAGCAACGCCGAGCGCCGGGATGCATCGCCCGTCGAATGCCGTGGGACTTTCACCACGGGCTGCTAGCGCAGGCGCGTGCCCACGGCGTTCGAGCCGGCGGCGAATACGACGCCGTTGGCATCGCTGTAGACCGATCGCTCGACGACGATCTGCGCCGGCGTTGCGCCCACGCTCTCGACGATCGCCCCGAAGCGGCGGTTCTGCGATCCCGGAAAGTCGCCGGGCACCTGCACGTTGAAGCGGCTGTTGGCCGGAATCGCATAGGTCCGCACCGCCGTCGTGCCGTCCTCGAAGATCAGGGTCACGTCGACAGAGGCGGCGACGTTCGAGGTGTTGGCGACCAGGATGTAGGTCTGCAGGTGGCGCGCGCCGCCGTTCTCGCCGTCGGCCAAACCCCACTTCTCGCCCGTGGCGACGACGCCGCTGCTGTTGTGCCCCTCGATCCACGCGGGCGCCGTCGCCGGCCACCACATCGCGCGCTCGACCAGCACGGGCACGCCGTTGGTCGACGTGATGGTGGCCGACAGCGGTGTCCGCGCCAGCGCGGCGTCGTCGTGCACGCCGATCGTCAGCCGGCTGTTCGCGGCCGAGGTGTAAGTGCGGGTGATCGTCGTCCCGTTCGGCAACAGGTAGCGCGCTTCGAGCTGCGCTGGCTGGCCGTTCGGGTTGGCCACCAGGATGTACTGGTGGAAGAACGGACCGGTGGCGCCTTCGGCGAGGAACCACGCCGTCGACAGCGCGGGAACGCCGGCGCTCTCGTGGCCGGCGCCGAAGAGCTGCCCGGCGGCGTTTGTGTACATCGCCCGCTCGATGATGATCGGCACGCCGTTGGTCGCGGTAATCACCGCCGAGATCTCGGCCTCGTCGAGCCCGGGATCCTCGCCGTTGACGTAGATCGTGCGGCGCGCCTGCGCTGGCACGGTGTAGGTCTTGACGATCGGCGCGAGCGGCACCGGGCGGAGGTAGCGGATCTGGACCTGCGCGGTCTGGCTACCCGGGTTCTGCAGCAGGTAGTACAGATTGAAGCTGCCGGTCGTCGCGCCCTCGGCGAGATACCACGTCGTCTCCGGGCGAGCGATGCTGGTCTCGGCATGGC
>JANOIR010000665.1:0-7900 GCA_031407765.1 Vicinamibacteraceae bacterium | reverse complement strand
TGATCGGCGTTGCCACTGGCGCGTTTGCCCTCGCGCGCAGCGAATACGGTGCAATCGCCGTCGCACCCTCGCCGTCTCCTTCGTAGTCGGCACCGCCGCGACCCTCAGACCGCGACTTGGTCGCGTAATCTTTGGGCTCCTGGTCATCAGCTGAGTCAGCGCTGCCAGAAACGGAAAGCGGGATTGGCTGGCGCGAACTGAGGGGTGCGGATCGTGCTTCCCTGCCGGTACCTACAAAATAGCGATCGATCCCCCAGAATTCCCGAAAGCCGCCGAGACTCGCCGATGATCACCGCGACGCCCCGGCGCGCTCTGATTGGGCTCGCCGTCGTTGCGGCGACACCGCTCGCGAAATCCCAAACAAAAACGGCCTCCGACTGACCATGACGGTCAATCGCAGGCCGATTCTGCGGGTCTGAATTGGTCGGGGCGAGAGGATTTGAACCTCCGACCCCTCGGTCCCGAACCGAGTGCTCTACCAGGCTGAGCCACGCCCCGACGCGAACAAGGTAGTCTACTCCAAGTCGCGCCTCAGCCGCCACCTGAACCGCCCGACATCGTCGATCGAGCCGGCCGCAGTGTGCCCTTTCCGCACGCCAGCCCGCCCGAGCCCACCGATGTACCTGAGGATTCAAGTCAAGGCGGCGCGGCGCCGATGTTCCGATTAGGTTGGCGCTTGTCGAAGCGCCGCAGCAATGTCCGACGTCGAGCCGCCCCTGGCGCCCGCTTCGCCCGCTTCCGCTGCGCCGCATGGCGCCGCTGCCGACCCGTCCGCCTTGCCCGAGGGTCAGGTCCGCGAGCAGCTCGCCTATCTACAGCACGCGCTCGCCGTCGGCCTGATCGGCACCTGGCACGTCGACATCGCAACCGGCGCGCAGTGGTGGTCGCCCGAGACCTACCACCTGTTCGGCGTCGAGCCGACGACCCCGCTCACCGTCGACGTCTTCTACGCGCACGTCCATCCCGAGGATCGCGAGCGCGTGGTCGATGCGACGGCGCGCGCCCTCGCGTCGGGCGCGATCTACGACGTCGAGCACCGCATCGTCACGCCGCTCGGCCTCGAGAAGTGGGTGCACGAGCGGGCGACGGTCGAACGGGCCAGCGACGGCACGCCAACGCGTCTCGTGGGCGTCGTCCGGGACATCAGCGACGCGCGGCTCGCCGAAGATGCCCTGCGCGCCAGCCGTTCCCGCCTCCAGGCCATCGTCCAGAACATGCCGGTCCTGATGACGGCGCTCGACGACGACGGCCACTTCGTGTTCTGGAACAAGGAATGCGAGCGCGTGACCGGCTTCGCCGCCGACGACGTGCTCGCCGATCCCGGCTTCATCCATCGCTTCATCCCCGATCCGATCGAGCGGGCGCGGATGCGCCGCGACGTGCCGCCGATCGGCGTGGAGTTCCGCGACTGGGAACTGACGATCACCTGCAAGGACGGCACGAAGCGGACCCTCGCCTGGTCGAACATCACGGGCGAGTGTCCGCTGCCGGAGTGGTCCACCTGGGCGATCGGCGTCGACGTCACCGAGCGCAAGCAGCTCGAGGAGCAGTTCCTGCAGTCGCAGAAGATGGAGGCGATCGGCCGCCTCGCCGGCGGCATCGCCCACGACTTCAACAACCTGCTCACCGTCGTGCAGGGCTACACCGACGTCATCCTCGGCGAGATCTCGGCGAGCCACCCGCATCGCCAAGCGCTCGAGCAGGTCAAGCGCGCCGGTGAGCGCGCTGCGGCGCTGACCCGCCAGCTCCTGCTCTTCACGCGCCGCCAGGTCGTCGAGGCGCGGGTCGTCGATCTGAATGGCATCGTCCGCGAGCTCGATCGCATGCTGCGGCGGCTGATCGGCGAAGACCTCGAGCTCGACATTCGCACCGCCGCCGAGTCGTGCCCGATCAAGACCGATCCCGGCCAGATCGAGCAGGTGCTGATGAACCTCGCGGTCAACGCCCGCGACGCGATGCCGCAGGGCGGCCGCCTGGTGATCGAAACGGCGCTGCAGACGGTCACCGCCGCCCAGGCCGCGCGACGCGCCAACATGCCGCCTGGCTCGTGGGTCTGCCTGCGCGTGTCGGACAACGGCACCGGCATGGACCACGACACGCTGGCCCACATCTTCGAGCCCTTCTTCACCACCAAGGGGCCGGGCAAGGGCACGGGCCTGGGCCTGGCGACGGTGTTCGGCATCGTCCAGCAGAACGGCGGCCACATCGAGGTCTCGAGCACCAAGGGCGTCGGATCGATCTTCACGATCTATCTGCCGCGCACGACCGAGGCGATGACGCCGAGCGGCACCCACCGCATCGCGCGGCTGCCGGCCAAGGGCGACGAGACGATCCTGCTGGTCGAGGACGACGACGACGTGCGCGAGCTGGCGCGCGAGGGCCTGATGCTGCGCGGCTACAAGGTGCTCGACGTCCGCGACGGCAGCGAGGCCTTCCTGCTGTCGCAGGGCTACCAGGGTCCGATCCACCTGATGGTCACCGACGTGATCATGCCGATCATGAACGGCCCGCAGGTGGCTGAGCTGATCGCGATCCATCGGCCGGCGACTCGCGTGCTGTTCATCTCCGGCTACACCGGCGACCTGCCGTTCACGCCGCAACCGGGCGGCCAGCAGCCGGTGCTGCTCTACAAGCCGTTCACGATCGACGTGCTGGCGCGCAAGGTCCGCGACGTGCTCGACTCGTAGCGGTCCACGCCAGATTGTCGCAGGTGCGCGTCGCGGTTCCGCGGGGCCTGTCGCCGGTCACCCCGTCGGTGCTGGGCGCACAAGCAGCGCAACGGGTGAGCGCCAGCGCGCCGTCGGGGGCCCCACCCGCGACACCCGCCGTCAACACCGCGCGACGCCTGCGCTACGGAGCTGCGGCCGCTCGCTTCGCCTCGCATCTCTCACACGCGATGCGCACCTGCCACGTGGCCATGCTCGGCTTACACGAGCCTTTCGATCTCAGCGAGCACGGCGTGCGCGGTGAGATCGGGCTGCAGCGGCGTGACTGACACGTAGCCGTCGCGGACCGCGACGTGGTCGGCGCGGTCGCCGTCGGCGTAGGTGTCCTCGCCTTCCTCGATCCAGTAGTACGGCCGGCCACGCGGATCCATCGACGCCGCCACCTTGGTGACGTGGTTGCGCATGCCCTGCACCGTGACCTTGACGCCGTGCAGCGTGCCCCGCGGGACGTTGACGTTGAGGAGCGTGCGGGCCGGCAGCCCGTGGCGCAGGACCTGCGCGGCGATGCGCTCGGTCGCCGCGGCGGCGGGGCCGAAGTCGAACGGATCGGCCGTGCGTTGAAGCGACACCGCGATTCCCGGCACGCCGAGCAGCGCGCCCTCGAGCGCGCCACCAACCGTGCCCGAATAGGTGACGTCGTCGCCGAGGTTGTAGCCCTTGTTGATGCCGGAGACGACCAGGTCGGGCAGCCCCTGGAGGACGTGGACCACGCCGAGGTTGATGCAGTCGGCCGGCGTGCCGTCGACGGAGTAGACGCCGTCACGCAGGCTCTCCAGGCGGAGCGGCCGGGCGATGGTCAGCGCGTGCCCGATCGCACTCGCCTCCCCCAGCGGGGCGACGACGGTGACGTCGCCGATGGTGCGCAGCGCGTCCGCGAGCGCGTGCAGGCCTTCCGAGTAGACGCCGTCGTCGTTCGTCACGAGGATCCTGGGCATATTTTTGTTGGCGGCCAGCCTCTCACGGCTGGCCGCGGGCCGCCTCCGAGCGTGCCGTCTGCTGTGCGCGGCGCTAGGTGCGCCGCGGCGCCGGCCCGCGGGCGGCGATCCGACGAGTATACTCGCCGGACAGGATCAGGACGCCGTGCCCACACCATCATCCCGTCACCCCGGGCCCTTCGACGCCGTGCTCTACCTGGCCTTCGGCGGCCCGGAAGGCCTCGACGAGATCCGCCCCTTTTTGGCCAACGTGCTGCGCGGCCGGCGCATCCCGCCGGAGCGCATCGACGCGGTGGCGCACCACTACGAGCTGTTCGACGGCGTCTCGCCGATCACGGCGATCACCGAGCGCCAAGCCCGGGCGCTCGAGGCCATGCTGCGGGCGCGCGGGCTCGCCCTCCCCGTCCACGTCGGCGCACGCAACTGGCGGCCGCTGCTGATCGATACCTGCCGCACGCTGCATGCCGCGGGTGCCCGCCGGCTGCTCGTGATCATCGCCGCGGCGCATCGCAGCTACTCGAGCTGCGAGCAATACCGACAGAACCTGTGGCAGGCGCAGGACGAGCTGGCTGCCGAGGGCCTGCCGCCGTTCGACCTCGTCTACGCGGGCGACTGGCACATGGCGGAAGGCGTCCTGGACGCGGTCGCCGAGCGCGTCGCCGCAGCCCGCGCCACGCTGCCCGTTACGCTGCGCGACGAAGCCCGCCTGGTGTTCACGGCGCATTCGATCCCGACGACGATGGTCGCCGCCGATTGTTACGTGCGGCAGCTGCGCGACTCGGCCACGGCCGTCGCCTCGCTCCTGCGCGCGCACGATTGGGCGCTGGTCTTCCAGAGCCGCAGCGGACGGCCGGAGGATCCGTGGCTCGAGCCGGACGTGAACGATTACCTGCGCAAGGCGCGCGCTGAAGGACTGCGGGCCGCCATCCTCGTGCCGATCGGCTTTCTCGCCGACCACGTCGAGGTGCTCTACGACCTCGACGTCGAGGCGCGCGCAACGGCGAACGACGTCGGCCTGACGCTCGCCCGTGCCGAGGCGGTCAACGACCATCCCCGCTTCATCGAGGCGCTGGCGGATGTGGTGAGCAAGACGGTGTCGCGCTACGGACGGAGCCGTCCGCTGTCGATCGTGCCGGCCGAGGCGCCGGCCAAGCGCGAGCTGCCGCCGCCGGTGCGGCCGGCGGCGGCGTCGAAGCGTCGAAACGCTTGAAGGGCTAGGCCTAGGGGGCCGTCGCCAACGAAGTGCAGTGCTTGTCGAAGGCGGCGACGAGGTCGTTGGCGATCATCTCCGCCGACCGGCTCTCGATCTGGTGGCGCTCCATCAGGTAGACGAGCTTGCCGCCCTTGAGGATGCCGACCGAGGGAGACGAGGGCGGGTAACCGGCGAAGTATTCGCGGGCGCGGTCGGTGGCAGCGGTGTCCGCGCCGGCGAAGACGGTTGCCGAGACGTCGGGCGTGACCGTGTGGTTCAGGGCGAGGGCGATGCCGGGCCGGGCCTTGCCGGCGGCGCAACCGCACACCGAGTTCACGACGATCATGAGCGTCCCGGGCGTCGTCTGGACAGCCTGGTCGACGGCGTCGGGTGTCCGCAGTTCCTTGACACCCAGGCTGGTCAGTTCCTCGCGCATGGGCGCCACGAGATATTCGGGGTAGGGCACGTGCTGTTCTCCTTGCCGCAGGGCGGCGTTATCAGATCCCAGCCTACCATGACCCTCTCCGCCCGCCGGTCCGTCGCTGCCGCCGCGCTGTTCGCCGCCGTCCTCGTCTCGGGCCCGGGAGCGCTCATGGCTCAGACGCCTCCAATCTCGGCCGATCCGACGGCCCCGCCGCGTGATCCGTCCGCCAGGCCGCCGGCCGCCGCGCCGGCGACGGGCATCGTCCGCGGGCGCGTCCTCGCCACCGACACGGGCCTGCCGCTCCGCCGCGTGACCGTGCACCTGCGGAACACCGGCGAGGAGCGCGGCTACGCGACCGACACCGACGCCGACGGCGCGTTCACCTTCGAGGCCGTGCCCAAGGGCCGATACCGCCTGAAGGCCTCGAAAGCGCGCTATGTCGACACCGCGCTCGGGGCCCGCGCGCCGGGCGGGCCGGGACGGGCGTTCGACCTCGGCGACAGCCAGAAGATCGAGGGCCTGACGATCCGGCTCGCGCTGGCCGGCGTGATCACGGGCCGCGTCGTCGACGATGCCGGTGAGCCTGTGGCGGGCGCGCACGTCTCGGCCTTGCAGCGGAAGCGCATGAGGGGCGCCGCCCGGCTGACGCCGATGCACGGGCGCTCGACCGACGACACCGGCACCTATCGGCTGTTCGGCCTCCGACCCGGACGCTACTACCTGTCCGTGCAGCCAGACGAGCGCAACCCGGGCAGCGCCAACGTGCTGCACACGTCGCCAACCAGCCTGGCCCCGACCTACTACCCGTCGACACCAGTCGCCAGCGAGGCGCAGCCGATCGAGGTCGCCGCCGGCACGGAGACCAGCGCCGATATCACTCTGGTCGCGACACAAGTGACGACCGTGTCCGGCGAGGTGGTCGACTCGGCGGGTCGCGTGCCGATCGCGGGCTTCATCCACTTGCGTGCCGCCGGCGACGACGGCCCGGGGCGGCAGTTCGCCGGCATGCAGGCCATCAACAAGAGCAGCGCGTTCACGCTGTCTGGCGTCGCCCCGGGCGACTACACGCTGATCGTGCGCGCCTTCTTCGACGAAGCCGATGTGATGCGGATCGCGAGGGCGGGCACCGCCGAGGGCGGCGCATTCTCGATGCCAATATCGGTGTCCGGAACCCCGATCAGCGACCTGCGGATCATCGTGCCGCCGCCGATCGTGATCGCCGGTCGCGTCCACTTCGAGAGTGAGCCGCCGAGCGGTGGCCCCGCCTTGGTCAACATCATCGCGTCCGCTTCAGACTCCATGGAGAGCGCGGCCCAGGCGCAGGTGGGCGCCGACGGCCGGTTCACGCTGCAGGTGCAGGCCGGCTCGTGGCGGTTCGCGCTCTGGGCGCCGAGCGGGTGGATGGTGAAGCGGCTCCAGTTCCGCGGACGCACGATCGATCCCGGCGGCCCGGTCGAGATCACCGGCGAACCGGACGCCCGGCTGGAGGTGCTGCTGACGTCCCAGCTCACCGTGGTGACCGGCACGGCGAGCGACGACAAGGGTGCGCCGCTCCTCGACTATCGCGCCGTCGTGTTCCCGGCCGAGGAAAGGGACACGCAGTGGGGTCACCACACGCGCGTCGAGCGGGCCGACGCGCAAGGCCAGTTCCGCGTCGAGGGGTTGCTGCCGGGCGACTACCTCGTCGCCGCCGTCGTCGACTTCGAGCCTCAGGAGGGGTTCGACGAGGACACACTCGCCGCGCTCCGGCCTGGTGCGACACGGGTCCGCGTCCGCGAGGGCCAGACCGAGACCCTCGCGCTGAAGCTCGCACCGCTCCCCTGATCCGTCGACGGGCTACACCCATGCATACGACGTCCTCGATCGCCGTTGTCGTTGGTCTGCTGTTGACCGCCACGCTCGCGGGCATCTCCGTGCCCGTGGCCGCCCAAGCCCCGGCGCCTTCCGGCACGCCCGTGCCTGGCACCGCCGCAGGCGCCCAGGCGCCGGGGCTGCCCGATCCGGCCACACTGCCGGGCCGTCCCGGGATGCCTGGGCCGGGAGCGGGGGCCGGGGGGACGCCGGGGACGACCCCACCGCCCCGCGATCCGTCCGCGCGCCCGCCCGCTGTCAAAGGCACCGCGGTCGTCGCCGGCCGCGTCCTCGCCGGGGACACCGGACTGCCCCTGCGCCGCGCCCGCGTCGTGCTCCGCGGCACTGGCGGCACGGGGCACATGACGCAGACCGACGGCGATGGCACCTTCGCGTTCCATGACCTCCCCGCCGGCCGCTACAACCTGATGGGCTCGAAGCCGCGCTACGTGGACACGCACCTCGGCGCGCGTCGACCGGGGCGCTCGGGCCGGCCCTTCGAACTGGCCGACGGGCAGACGATCCGGAACCTCGCGCTCGCGCTCGCGCCCGCCGGCGTGATTACCGGTCGGGTCGTGGACGAGACCGGCGACGTCGTCCCAGGCGTGACCGTGATGCCACTGCGCTATCGGACGGTCAACGGCGAGCGGCAGTTGATGCCGACGGGCGCGCCTCGTCAATCAGACGATACGGGCACCTTCCGCCTCCACGGCCTGGCCCCCGGCAGCTACTACGTGTCGGCGAGGGCCGAAGACATGGGGCGCTTTTCGGG
>JANOIR010000654.1:0-3807 GCA_031407765.1 Vicinamibacteraceae bacterium | reverse complement strand
CCGTCCTCGCCATTCGTCACGCCGCGCTGGGCGCGCGGCGGCGCCGGCACGCGGGCGGCGTCCGGCTTTACGCCGGCGCGTGGGCGGCGGTGGTTGGCGCCGGCGCTCTCCCGCGCGGCCGGCGGCTCTGCCGTGTGCTGCGGACGGCGGCAACCTTCACACGGCAGACATACGTCGGTCAGATGTTCGGCGGCAGACCGCCAGTCGTTGACGTCAAGGTGCGGGTTTCGCTTTGCGAACCGGGGAGGCCTGCATAGAGTGAGGGGCGCCCGCCGGCGGTCGGCGGACGTGGTCAGGAGCACTGAGTGATGACTGGAACGCAATCTTTTGCCGCGCTGACGCGGTCGATGCTGGTGCTGCTGGTCCTGGCCGCGAGCGTCGCCACCACCGCGGCGCAGTCGTCGGTGATTCAGGCCCGCACGCCGTCGCGCGGCGGGCCCGCCGGCGGCACGACCGTCGAAGTCATCGGGAACGGCTGGTTCGGGCCGACCAACACCTCGGTCACGATGAGCGGCGGCAGCACGCAGCCGACCAACGTCACGGTCCACAGCTTGACCCGCCTGACCTTCGTCACGCCGCCGCGCCCGGCCGTACCGACGCCCTACATCATCACCATCACCTCGGCCTCGATCGTCCGGACGGCACCCTTCACCTACGTCGCCCGCGCCCGCAGCGGCGTCCAGGGGGCCCGCAAGCCGGTGTTGAGCTACACCGGCCAGCACGTCGCCTTCGAATCGCGCTACGCGCTGGCGGCCAACGACACCAACGGCCTGGTCGACATTTACGTGCGCAACCGCAACGGCGGCGCGGTGCGTCGCGTCAGCGTCGCGTCGAGCGGTGGCCAGGCGCTCGGCGGCGAGAGCACCAGCCCGGCAATCAGCGCCACCGGCCGCTTCATCGCCTTCCAGTCGCGGGCCACCAACCTGGTGCCTGGCGACACCAACGGGCTCATGGACGTGTTCCTGCACGACCGCGACGCCGACGGCGACGGCCTCTTCGACGAGGCCGGCGCCATCTCGACCGAACGAATCAACTTCGGGGTGTTCTGCAGCGCCGCTTGCTTTGCGGCGCAGACCCTCGGCGGGGACAGCGGTGATCCGGCCATCAACGGCAACGGACGGTATATCGCCTACCAGTCCGCCGCCACCAACATGCAGGGCGACAGCAATGGCTGGACGGACATTTTCGTGTTCGATCGGCTGCAGCGCCTGACGCGCCGGGTCAGCACCAACTTCAATCAGGTCCAGGCCGACGGGCACAGCCGCAACCCGGCGATGAGCCTGAGCGGCCGCTTCGTCGTGTTCCAGTCGCTGGCCAACAACCTTGCAGGTGGGCTTGCGACAGTCGGCACCAACCCGCCCGTTCCGGCCTCGGACATCTTCCTCCACGATCGCGACCTCGACGAAGACGGCGTGATGGACGAGGCGAGCGCCATCCAGACCACGCTCGTCAGCCGGAACCCGTGCGGGTCCAACCTCACCAACCACAGCATCGAGCCGTCGATCACCTATGACGGCCGCTTCGTGGTCTTCGCCACGGTGGCAGGCAACGCCAAGGTCGACCAGAGTTGCGCTCCCGACGATTTCAACGGCGCCCGCGACATCTTCATCTGGGATCGCCAGATCGGCTCGGTGACGCGCCGCCTGAGCGAGGGCGACTCGGGTGAGCTGCCCGGCGCCAGCGGTGCGCCGATCATCAGCGGCAACGGCAGTCTGCTGCTGTTCCGGACGCAGGCGGTGAATGCCGGCGGCGGGCCGTCCTCGCCGGGATTGGTCATCGGCGCCGTCACCGACGATGGCAAGTCGACGACCGGAGGCGTGCCGTCTCCGACGACCGATACGCCGCCGCCGGCCGACTTGCCGCCGGCCCCGCCGACCGGCAGCACCGAGGACCCGGCGACCAGCGGCGACGGCAACACCACCGGCAAC
This sequence comes from Vicinamibacteraceae bacterium, assembly GCA_031407765.1. Classification (GTDB taxonomy): domain Bacteria; phylum Acidobacteriota; class Vicinamibacteria; order Vicinamibacterales; family Vicinamibacteraceae; genus JBDSLU01. The sequence continues at coordinate 1,879 of JANOIR010000654.1, read as the reverse complement.
ACGACCGAGCCCGACCCGGGCACCGGCGGCGGCGAGCCGGTCGTCGAGCTCGACGAGACGCCCGAGGACTCGGACGGCACGCCGTTCATCAGCGGGCTCTCGCCGTCGTCGGGACCGACCGTCGGCGGCAACTCCGTCGAGATCCAGGGCGCCAACTTCGTCCAGGGCCAGACCACGATCAACTGGAACGGGACCAACTTCGCCCCGACGACGTTCGTGAACGGGTCGCTCCTGCGGTTCACCGTCCCGGGCTCACCCGGCAATGTCGACGGACCGGGCGCGGTGCGGGTATTCGTCGTCGGGGAAGCGAGCAACGAGGTCGAGTACGCCTACGCCACCGGGCTGACCTCGCCGGCGATCATCTCGTTTGCGACCGTTCCGGCGACGAATCCGGTCGGGGGACCGGTGACGGGCAACACCACGGTGACCATCAGCGGCTTCGGCTTCATCAATCCCAGCGTGCGCTTCGGCGGCGTCGCCGGCAACGTCACCGGCTCGAATGCCACGACCATCACCGTGACCACGCCGGCCGTGGCGGTGGCCGGCCCGGTGCCAATCGTCGTGCAGAACAGCAACGGAACCACGGCGGTTTCGAACTCGGCCTTCACCTATGAGTTCGCGGCGCCAGTCGGCGCGCCCAGCACCGCACCGCTGACCCCCAATCGCGGACCCATCACCGGCGGAACGGCCATCACGATCACCGGCACGCAATTCACGCCGACGACGACGGTTACCGTCGGCGGCGTGCCGGCCACCGACCTGCAGGTGCTCAGCAACACCCAGATCGTGGCGGTCACACCCGCCGGCGCCCAGGGCCCGGCCGACGTCGTGGTGACGACGGCGAACGGCAACTCGACCGAGGCGTTCACCTACGATCCGCTCGCCGCCCCGATCCTCACCTGCAGCGGCACCGATGCCGACCTCGACGCCATGGAGGACGGGTGGGAGCTGCAGTACGGGCTGAGCCCAGCCGACGGGACCGACGGCGCGCTCGACAGTGACGGCGACGGCCGCACCAACACCCAGGAGTGCAACGAGCTGACGCATCCGCGCGGCCTCTACACCCGCTACCTGGCCGAGGGCGCGACCGGTTCGTTCTTCGACACCCGCGTCGTCATGGCCAACCCCGGCGCGACGCCGGCGCGGGTGCTGTTCCGGTTCCAGACCAACCTCGGCCAGGTCGTGCGCCACTTCCTCATCATCCCGGCGACGTCGCGGCGCACCGTGGATCTGCGGCTGCTGTCGGGGCTCGAATCGGCGAACATCTCGACGGTCGTCGAGTCGGACGTCCAGGTCGTGGCCGACCGCACGATGCGTTGGGACCAGGTGTCGCGCGCGGGCGCGCACGCCGAATCGAGCTCGCCGGCGCCGTCGCTGACGTGGTACCTGGCGGAGGGCGCGACGCACGGCACGTTCGATCTGTTCTACCTGATCCAGAACCCGAGCCCGACGCAGTTGGCGCAGGTGCGGATCCGCTACCTGCTGCCGGCCGGTCCGCCGATCGAGCAGGACATCACCGTGGCGCCGAACACGCGCGCGACGGTCGCGACCGCACCCGCGGCGTTGTGCGCCTCGAACCAGGCCTGGCCGTGCGGCCACCACATCGAGCGCTCGGCGAGGAACGAGACGCCGTTGGTCGATGCCAGGCGCACCGACACCGCCGTCGAAGCCAGCGCCGGGTTCTCGAGCTGCACGTTCAGCGTCGTGCGGCTGTTGGGCGGCAGCACGTAGTTGCGGGTGACGGGCGCCCCCGACGGCAGCAGATAGGTCGCGGTCACGTTCGCCGCCGAGCCGTTCGGGTTGGCCAGCAGCACGAACGTGTCGAAGAACGTCCCGGTGGCGCCTTCGGCGAAGAACCATTCGAGCGACGGGCTGGTCA
>JANOIR010000613.1:0-3660 GCA_031407765.1 Vicinamibacteraceae bacterium | reverse complement strand
CCGAAGGCGATCTCGACCGGTGGGTTCGGTTCGACACTGTAGCTCGTGACGGTCAGCTCGTTCTGGTGGGAATCGACCTACAAGGCCAACGGTCGCCGCGAGGTGGTCGTGGGCATCGGACAGCTCAACGCGATCTACGAGAACAGCCGCTGGCGCCTCTGCGACAGCGACTTCCTCGGCACCACCACCCTCGATGGCCGGCGGGTGCCGCGCCCGTTCACGAACGGACGCTGACGCCCGATGGCGATCGATCACCCGGGTCGCGTCCGCTATCGCGTCGTCGCGTTCGCCGTCGGTCTCGCCGGCGTCACCTACCTCGATCGCATCTGCATCTCGACGCTGACGCCGTCGATCATGCGCGACTTGTCGCTGACGAAGCTCGAGATGAGCTACGTCTTCAGCGCCTTCGCAGTTGCCTACGCGCTGTTCGAAGTGCCGTCGGCGTGGTGGGGCGAGCGCATCGGCACGCGCCGCGTCCTGACGCGCATCGTCTGCTGGTGGTCGCTGTTCACCATCGTCACGGCGTCGGTCTGGAGCTACGCGTCGATGCTGGCGGTGCGTTTCCTGTTCGGCGCGGGCGAGGCCGGCGCCTGGCCGAACGCGGCGCGCACGTTCTCGCGCTGGATTCCCGCCCACGAGCGCGGGCGGGTCCAGGGCGTGTTCTTCGCCGGGGCCTTTCTCGCCGGCGGCCTGACCCCGACGCTCGTGGGGCTGCTCGAGCCGCGATTGGGCTGGCGCGGCGTCTTCGTCTGCTTCGGCCTGACCGGCTTTGTCTGGGCCGTCGCCTGGTATCGCTGGTTTCGGGACGAGCCGGCCGAGCATCCGCAGGTCGGCCCGGCCGAGCTCGCCATGATCACCGCCGGCCGGGGCGCAGCGCACGGGCACGACCTCGATCGCCACACCCTGCGCGCGATCGCCGCCAGTCCCAGCGCGTGGGCCTTGTGTCTGGGCTACTTCTCGAACAGCTACGGGTCGTACTTCGTCATGACCTGGCTGCCGACGTACCTGGCCGAGCGGCGCGGCTTCACGGCCGGCTCACTCGCCCTCTACGCGGGCCTGCCGATGTTGCTGAGCGTGGTCTCGGGGCTCCTGGGCGGCGCGGCGACGGACCTGCTGGCCAGGCGCCACGGCTTGCGCATCGGCCGTGCCGCGGTCGGCCTCGCCAGCTATGTGGTGGCGGCGCTGGCGATGGTGTTGTCGGTCTGGGCCGAGGGCCCGCGCGTCGCCGCGATCCTGCTCGCCTTCGCGACGGCCGCCTCGATGTTCTCGCTCGGCGCCCACTGGGCGGCTGCGATCGACATCGGCGGTGACCACGCCGGCGTGCTCAGCGCGGTCATGAACACCACCGGCCAGGTCGGCAGCATCAGCAGCCCGATCGTCGCCGCCTGGCTCGTGCAGCACTACGCGAGCTGGACCCTGCCGCTCTACGTGATGGCCGGTCTCTACGCCTTCTCGGCGGTGACCTGGCTGTTCGTCCGCCCGCCCGAGCCGCAGCTGGCCCGCAGCTGACGCGGCGCTCACGCCAGCGAGACGCCGCTGAGCGGTGTGGGTATTGCTTCCGCGCTCCACTTCCGCAAGCCGGTAGAACGCGCTCCAGCTGCAGCCGGCCCTGACGGCGCCGTTCCGGCGCGACGCGCGGCCGACGCTGGCGACGCCGGTCCAAGTTCAGGTCGCGCCTTCGCGCGACCGGCCGGCGCTCGGCTTGCGCGCGTTCTACGCTGCCGCTGGCGTCGGCTTGCTCCAAGTCGCGCTCCAGCAACACCCACACCGCCCTGGAGCCGGCGTCCTGAGCCGCGAGGCCCGTCTGGTGCGCGAGCGGAACAGCCACACGACACCCGGCAGGCCCGCCTGACTGAACCGCTGGAGGTTGGCCTCGGCGTAGACGGAGCAAGCTGCCACCACCGAGGCTCGGCAGGACCCGCGCCCGCCGTCGGGCCCGTCCACCGAATCTCAGTGGCTTACACGATCGGATCGCAGGCCAACGTGAGTCCTCCCGGCCTGCAGGACGGACCGCGCATGCGTGATCTTCTGTCTCGTTGCCCTCGCCAGCCGCTATGGCGCGCGAGGCGCGGCTCGTGTGGCTGATTCGCGCAGCTCTCGGCCTGAGTGCCGCGACTGGCGTGTCTTGCTGCTCAGGACGCCGTCACCAGAGGCGGTGTGGGTGTTCCTGGAGCGCGAATGAGGCAAGCCGATTCCCCGAGCCTGCGAGAGGGCGAAGTCGGCGAGGCTGCGAGCGTCACGCGCGCGGGAGGCTCACCACGTCACGTTCGACGCAAGTCGAACGTCGCTCGGCAGGATACACAGCGGCCGGGAGCGCGCGTGACCGGCGCAGGCCGTGTTGAGCGCGCAAGGAATACCCACATCGCTCAGCGGCGTCTCGCTCACGAGAGGCGATGGCGGGACGCTCTACGAGCTCTGCCTAGGTCTACGAGCCGAGGACGTCGCGGATGACGTAGGTGGGCTTGTTCTGTGACTCGTGGTAGGTACGCGCCTGCATCTCGGCGAGCAGGCCGATGGTGACCAGTTGCACGCCAGTGAAGACCAGCAGGATGCCGAGCAGCAGCAGCGGCCGGTCGCCGATGCCCTGGTGGCCGATGAACTTCACGCCGACCAGCCACACCAGGATCAGTGCGCCGAGCCCGCCGAAGGACAAGCCGACCAGGCCGAAGATCTGCAGCGGCCGCTTCGAGTAGTCGAGCAGGTACTTCACCGTCACCAGGTCGAGCACGACCCGCACGGTGCGCGACAGGCCGTATTTCGACGTCCCGTGCAGACGGGCGCGGTGGTTCACTTCCTGCTCCGTGATGCGGACACCGATCTCGCTGGCGATCGCCGGGATGAAGCGGTGCATCTCGCCGTAGAGGCGCAACGGCTTGACCACCTCGGCGCGGAACGCCTTCAGCGAGCAGCCGTAGTCGTGCAGGCGGACGCCGGTGGCCGCCGAAATCAGCCGGTTGGCGAGCATCGACGGCACGCGGCGCGTCAGCCAGGTGTCCTTGCGGTCGCGCCGCCAGCCGCAGACGATGTCGGCACCGCGCTCGAGCTCGGCGACGAGCGCCGGGATGTCGCGCGGGTCGTTCTGGAGGTCGCCGTCCGAGGTGACGATGACGGCGCCGTGCGCGTGCGCGAAGCCGGCAGCGAACGCCGCGGTCTGGCCGAAGTTGCGGCGGAAGCGGATGACGCGCAGGCGCGGATCGGCGGCGTGCAGCTCGCTGAGGAGCTGGAAGCTGTCGTCGCGGCTGCCGTCGTCGACGGCGATGATCTCGTAGGGCCGGCCCCAGGCCTCCAGCGTTGCGGTCAGCTCGGCGTGGAGCTGGCGAACGTTCGGCGACTCGTTGTAGATGGGGATGACGACGGATAGATCGGGCGGCATGCGGACCGGCGGCAGCGAGCGCTGGATTATAGCAGTCCGCTCAGCAGCGTCCGGGCGGCGGCGATCTCGTCCGCGTTGATGGTGTGGCCCATCCCCGGGTAGATGCGCAGATCGACGGCGGCACCGAGGCCGCCGAGGACCGCCCCGCTGGCCTCGACGCGGTCGACCGGGATGTGGCCGTCGCTGTCACCGCAGCCCAGGAACACCAGTGTTCCGGCCAGGCTGCGGCCGGCCGGCACCGGCGGCCGCGGCTCGTCGGGCGGCCCGATGAGGCCACCGGAGAAGGC
>JANOIR010000555.1:0-6361 GCA_031407765.1 Vicinamibacteraceae bacterium | reverse complement strand
TTCGCTCTCGAACATACGCATACGACCTCCAACTGACTTCCGACTCCGGGAGCGGCAATCGCCGCCTTCACAGTGACAAACGGAATCGCCGGGCCGGAGGGCTCACGCGTCTGAACGGAGGGTCGCAGCAGGGCAGGGTGGTGGCGCCCGAACGCACGTTTGACAATAGTTCATAGTTCGTTAATTATGAACTAATGAACCGTTGGCCGGGCCGCGAATGACGAGTCTCCACTGCCCGTCCTCCTTGCGGAAGACATGCGTGACGCGCAGGACCATCGGCGACCGTGCCGGCTGATCGGCGAGGCGCACGGCGCTGCGTTCGATCGCCACCGTGTAGGCGAGATCGCCGCTCACGCTCGACGAGACGTATTCGACCTTCAGCGTGGCGCCGCTGTCGGCGAAGCGGTGCGCCGCCGAGTCGTAGCGCGAGCCGACCTCCGGCCAACCGTGCGCCACGATGCCCCAGCCGCCCATCAGCGTCGTGTCGGCACGCCGGGAAGCCCGGGCCTTCCAGCCGCTGGCGTCGCCGTTGATGAACCCTGTCGTGCCCTGCTCGAACTCGCGCAGAAAGGCCTGGAATGCAACCTCGTCGCTCGACGGAGCGACATGCACTCGCGCGGCGCTGTAGGCGATGCCCAGCATGGCGAGCGCCAGAGCCACGGCGAAGTGTTGTGTCTTCAACCAGTTATCAGGTGCTTTGCATTCACGGCTGGACAGCCGACTTCATATCGTTATAATGACCGCACGTTCATGGTCACCTTGAACCGAGATCTCCCGGTTCCGCTGTATCACCAGGTGAAGACCTCGATCCTCAAGGAGATCGAGGCCGGACAGTGGCGGCCCGATTCGCGGCTGCCGTCCGAAGACGAGCTCGCCGAGCGCTTTCAGGTCAGCAAGATCACCGTCCGCCAGGCCTTGCGCGACCTGGCGCAGCTCGGATACATCCGCCGCGAGCAGGGACGCGGGACGTTCGTGCAGCGGCCACCCCTCATCGAGGGGCCGCGCAAGCTCACCAGCTTCACCGAGGAGATGCACCGCCAGGGTGTCCAGGCATCCTCCGCGGTCCTCGAACAGGGGACCGTCCCGGCCTCCGCCGACGTGGCCTCGATCCTGGGGCTGGCGGAAGACGAACCGGTCTTCCGGCTGCGCCGTCTCCGCCTCGCCGACGGCGACCCGATGGGCGTGCAGACGACCTACATCCCGTCCGACTTCGTGCCGGGGATCGAGGAGCTCGGGTTCGCGCGCGCCTCGCTCTACGACGTGCTCGGCACCCACTACAACCTCGTGCCCACGGCGGCACACGAAACGCACTTCGCCTTCGCCGTCGACGCGGAGGACGCGGCGCTGCTGCGCATTCCCGAGGGTTCGCCGGTGATGGGCGCCGAGCTGGTCGCGCGCCTCGCCGACGGCCGCGCCCTGGAATACGTACGGTCGGTGATGCGTGCCGACCGCTACAAGATCGTGCTCGACCTGGTGCGCCAACCGCAGGGCCGGTGAACCGCCTAGCCGCGCCGGAGCGCGGCGAAGGTGGGCGTCGGCCCCACGGGTGGATTCCGGGGATTGCAAGACGAACGTAAGACGGTAAGTCGTATAGACGACTCGGCAGAGGAGGAGAGGCTCGATGTCATCGCACTATTCGGTCAATGGAGCGCGGCGCTGCGGCAGCATGATGGCGTGGCTGATCGCGGTTGCGCTCGTCGCGATCGGCGGCCGTGCCGCCGGCGCGCAGGCGCTCTACGGCAGCATCGTCGGCAACGTCACCGACGCGCAGGGCGCAGCCACGCCCGGCGTGACGCTCACCGCTACCAACACCGGCACGGGGCTCGAGGTGGAAACTGTCGCCGACGGTGACGGCGCCTACACGTTCCGCAACCTCCTGCCTGGGACCTACGACGTCAAGGCGTCGCTGGGCGGCTTCCGCGAGCACAAGCAGACCGGGGTCCCGGTGTCGGCCGGCACAGTCGTGCGCGTGAACATCGCGCTCGAGGTCGGCGCCCTGACCGAGACCGTGCAGGTCGCGGCCGATGCCACCCTGCTGCAGACCGACAAGGCCGATCTCTCGACGCAGCTGACGTCGAAGGAAATCACCGACCTGCCGCTGAACCAGTACCGGAACTACCAGGCGCTGCTCAATCTGGTGCCCGGTGCCACGCCGGCGCAGTTCCAGAACGCCGAGATCGACACGCCCGGCCGCTCGCTGCGCACCTGGGTCAACGGCACCCAGCCAAACAGCAACGCGACCCGCATCGACGGCGCGGTGTCGGTGAACATCTGGCTGCCGCACCACGTCGGCTACGTCCAGCCGGCCGAGACGATCGAGACCGTCAACGTCTCGACCAACAGCTTCGACGCGGAGTACGGCATGGCCGGTGGCGCGGCGGCGACCGTCATCACCAAGTCGGGCACCAACGAGGTGCGCGGCTCGGCGTTCTGGTTCGCCAACAAGGACGGGATGAACGCCAACACGTTCTTCAACAATGCCTTCAATCGGCCGAAGGATCCGCTGACGCGCAACATCTACGGCGCCACCATCGGCGGCCCGGTGCTGCACAACAAGCTGTTCTACTTCGGATCGGTCGAGCGCTTCGCCGATCGGCGCGGCTCGCTCGCCAACTACGCCGTGCCGACCCAGCGGATGCGCAACGGCGACTTCGGTGAAGTGGCCGCGGCTTATGCCGGCTTCCGCCTCTACAACCCGTTCACCGGCGGCGCCGGCGGCACCGGCCGCGACCTGTTCCCGAACAACAGCATTCCGTCGTCGATGATCAATCCGGTGTCGCGCTCGGTGCTGAACTACTTCCCGCTGCCGAACACCGCCGCGGATCTCAACTCCAACCAGGTCGCCGACGACTACCAGCAGTTCCGCGAGGTCCGGGCCGACCGCGACAACTACGACGTGAAGATGACCTGGCAGCGCAACGCGTCGCATTCGGTGTGGGGAAAGCTGGCGATGCTCGACGCGGAAGTGATCGACAACTTCTCGCTCGGCTTCGACGACGGCGCCCTCGGCGACACACGGGTCTATGTCGTCGGCCTCGGCCAGACCTGGACGCTGAGCCCGACCCTGGTGGTCGACGGCAACTTCGGCGCCAACATCCAGAACCAGCAGGTGACCGGGCCCGACTTCGGTACGGACCTCGGGCTCGAGCTCGGCATTCCCGGGACCAACGGCCCCGACATCCGGCAGAGCGGCCTGCCGAACTTCTCGGCCGGCTACGTCATCGGCACGACGCCGAACTGGATGCCGCTGTTCCGCAAGGAGCGCAGCTACACCTTCAGCACCGCGGTGACCAAGGTCTTCCAGAGCCACGATGTGCGGCTCGGCGTCGACGTCGTCCGCCACGCCCTGAACCACGTGCAGGCGGAGTTCGGTGACATCGGCGGCGTCCGCGGCGGCTTCCGCTTCAACGGCACCGTCACCGGCGTGCCCGGCTACACGCCGCTGCTGTGGAACGAGTTCGGCACCTTCCTGCTGGGCCTGCAGACCTACCAGGGCAAGGACGTCCAGACCGAGGAGATGACCGGCCGCGAATGGCAGAGCGCGATCTACGTCCGCGATCGCTGGCAGGTCAACTCCAACTTCACGATCAGCGCCGGCCTGCGCCTCGAGAACTATCCGCTGATGTCCCGCGTCGGCCGAGGCATCGAGCGGCTCGATCTGGCCACCTACGAGGCGCTGATCGGCGGCCTCGGTAACACGCCGGACGACGTCGGCATCAACCTCAAGACCTGGTACTTCGCACCGCGCCTGGGCGCGATGTACCGCATGGGCGAGAAGGCCGTGGCGCGCGTCGGGTACGGGCGCACGATCAACCCGCTGCCGTGGTCGCGGCCGATGCGGGGCTCGTTCCCGCAGGACATCTTCTTCAACCGCACCGCCGATCAGTTCACCGCTCTCGGCACGCTCCAGGCGGGCATTCCAACGGTGGCGGTGCCGGACATCAGCTCGGGCCGGGTGCCGCTCCCGCGCGGCGTCTTCATGCGCTCGCCGAACCCGAACGACGTCGACCGCGGCGTCATCCAGCAGTGGAACGTCGCCTATGAGTACCGGCTGCCGTTCGACATCGCGGCAGAGGTCGCCTACGTCGGCACGGCCACGGATGGTGGGTATGCCGACCTCGACCTGAACTACGGGGTCCCGGGCGGCGGCAACGCCTCGAGGCAGTACTTCGCGCTCGCCGGTACCACCGCCGTGGTCGACTGGGCGTCGCGGACCAAGAGCCGCTACCACGGCCTGCAGATCGCGGTGAACCGCCCGCTCCGCAACAACCTGCTGTTGAAGGGCGCCTACACCTACAGCAAGTCGAGGAACATGGCGGACGAGGACGGCTGGGTGGGGCTCACCTGGAACTCGCCGCTCATGTACGAGCGCAATTTCGCGACCGCCGGCTTCGATCGCCCGCACGTCATGCAGCTCGGCTTCGTCTACACGCTGCCGTTCATGCAGGAGGGGACGAGCGTCGCCGCGCGCTTGGCGCAGGGGTGGCAGATCAATGGCATCGTGTCGGCCTACTCCGGCACGCCGTTCACGGTCACGGCCACCAACACGGCGCTCAACTGCCCCAGCTGTGGCTCGATCACCGTCAACTACACCGGCGACGCGTCGCCGACCGGTGAGGCGGGCATCAACGGGCAGCCGTTCTACACGCTGGCGAACTTCTCGCAGCCGACCACCGCCGACGTGGCGGGCTTCGGCACGACCGGCCGCAACTTCTTCCGCCGGCCGGGCGTCTGGAACGTCGACCTGTCGCTGTTCAAGTCCGTCCAGATCGGACGCTGGCAGCCGCAGTTCCGGCTCGAAGCGGCCAACGTGTTCAACCACACGACCTGGGGCCGGCCGGTGGTGGCGTTCACGGCCAACAACTTCATGCAGTTCGTGCCGCAGAGCACGGTGGTGACCGACGGCAACAACCAGATGAACACCCCTGGTCCGCGCCGCATCCAGATCGGACTCCGCACGCAGTTCTGACCTCGACCGCCTCGTGACCGTCCTGGGCCGCCGTGACGTCGTGTCGCGGCGGCCCTTCCCGTTACGGCATGGACACGCCGGCGTTCCGCGGGTGTCATGCGTCTTGGATACCCTCTCCCGCGCGCCATCGCCCCGGCGCGCCGGGAGGATACCTTGCCGCATCTCCGCTCCTTCGCCGCGACGCTGATCGCGGTCGTCGCCACATCCCTCGTCTCCGCCGACGACGGCGGCCGTGACGACCGTCACCAGTCTGCGCCCCTCGTCCTCGGCCACCGCGGCGCCACCGGCTACCTGCCGGAGCACACCCTGGCCTCCTACACGCTGGCCATTTCGCAGGGCGCCGACTACATCGAGCCGGACCTCGTGTCGACCAAGGACGGCGCGCTCATCGCCCGCCACGAAGTCAACATCACCGAGACCACCGACGTCGCCGATCGCCCGGAGTTCGCCGGCCGGCGGACGACCAAGGTCATCGACGGCATCACCGAGACCGGTTGGTTCGCCGACGACTTCACGCTGCTCGAGATCAAGACACTGCGGGCCCGGCAGCGCCTGCGCTTCCGCCCGACCCAGTTCGATGGCGTGTTCGACGTACCCACGTTCGCCGAGGTGCTGGCGCTGGCGAGGGCCACGGCGAAGAAGACGGGCCGGACGATCGGCGTCTACCCCGAGACCAAGCATCCGACCTACCACCAACGGGCCGGCCTCGCGCTCGAGGAGAAGGTGGTCGCGGCGCTGGCGGCGGCGGGATGGAATCACCGCCGGGCTCCCGTTTTCATCCAGTCGTTCGAAGTTGGCAACCTCAAGAAGCTGAACCGGCTCACGTCGGTGCGGCTGGTGCAGCTGATCGACGCCAACGACGTGCGGCTGGACGGCACCATCGACTCGGACAACTACGGCCCCTACGATCTGAAGGTCGCCGGCGATGTGCGCACCTATGCCGATCTCGTCACCCCGGCCGGCCTCGCCGAGATCGCCACGTATGCCGACGGGCTCGGCCCATGGAAGCGCTACATCGTCGGCGCCGCGGCCGTCGACGCCGATGCCAACGGGGCAGCGGACGACATCAACGGCGATGGCGCGGTCGATGACGGCGACCGCAGCGCCACCCCGCCGACGTCGCTCATCGAGGACGCTCACCGCGCCGGGCTCTTCGTCCATGCCTACACCTGGCGCAACGAAGGACGCTACCTGCTGTCCACCTACGGCGGCCAGCCGGTCTCCGAGTATCTCCAGTTCTACTGCCTCGGCGTCGATGGCGTGTTCTCGGACAACCCCGACACGGCCGTGACCGCACGGACCCTGTTCCTGCACGCGAAGACGGCCTGCGCGCCGTGGCAGTGAGCGCGATGGGAGCCTTCGATATGACGACCCGGCGATCTGGACCGATCG
>JANOIR010000514.1:0-19599 GCA_031407765.1 Vicinamibacteraceae bacterium | reverse complement strand
CGGACTGCCCAGCAGCTATGTTCCGGCCGCCGATCCGGTGCTGCAGCTCGACGTCGTCCCCGGGCGAGACGTCGCTACGGTGCCGTCGCCGTGAACCCCGGCGCCTTGCGCGCTTTCGTGGCCTGTTCGAACGCGTAGCCGAACGAGATCAGCTCACCCTCGGCGTAGGGGCGTCCCATGAACGTCATGCCGAGCGGCAGACCGTGGCTCTCCCCCATCGGCACGGTCAGGCTCGGGGTGCCCGCCACGGCGGCGATGCCATAGCCGGCTCCGGAAAAGTGATCGCCCAGCACGTGATCGGTGAGCCAGGCCGGCGCGGTGCTCGGGGCAATGACGGCATCGAGCTTTTCGGCCTGGAGCACCGCCAGCAAGCCCTCCTTGCCGGCAAGCCGTCGCGCCGTGTCGCGTGCCTTCAGGTACGCGGCATCGGTGAGCGGCCCCTTCTTCTCGGCCTTTTCGAAGATGTCCTGGCCGAAGAAGGGCATCGCGGTCGCCGCGTGCGCCGTGTTCCAGTCGATCAGCGCCTTCAATGAACCGTGCGGAGACCCGGCGGCCTTGAGGTAGGTGTTGAGACCGTCCTTGAATTCGTAGAGCAGGATCTCGAACATCGGTCCGTTCCACTGGTTGTAGCTTGGCACTTTCACATCCACGGCGACGCCACCGGCCGCCACCAGCGCGGCGATGCTCTTGTTCATCGCCGCGTCCACATCCGCGTGGTAGCCCATCGCCTGGCGCAGCACGCCGAAACGTTTGCCCTTGAGCGCATCCGCTCGCAGGAACACCGTGTAGTCCGCAGCAATCCGTCCGGCAGCCGCCGGTCCGGCCGGGTCGGCGGCGTCCATGCCGGCCAGCGCGTTCAACAGCAGCGCCGCGTCCGAGACGGTGCGCGCCATCGGTCCAGCGGTGTCCTGCGAGACGGAGATCGGAATGATGCCCCGTCGGCTGACGAGCCCGACCGTCGGCTTGAGTCCGACGAGCCCGTTCACGGCGGACGGGCAGATGATGCTGCCACTGGTTTCGGTGCCGATGCCGATCGCGGCGAAGCTCGCCGCGATCGCGGCGCCGGAGCCCGAGCTCGAGCCGCAGGGATTGCGATCGAGCGCGTACGGGTTCTTCGTCTGTCCGCCGCGCGAGCTCCAGCCGGACGACGAATTGTCGGCGCGGAAGTTCGCCCATTCGCTCAGGTTTGTCTTGCCCAGGATCACCGCGCCGGCCTGGCGGAGCCGCGTCACGAGAAAGGCATCCGTCTTCGGACGATGGTCCGCCAGCGCGAGGGAGCCGGCCGAATTGACCATGCCGGCGATGTCGACGTTGTCCTTGATCAGGATGGGCAGGCCATGCAGCGGGCCGCGGACCTTACCGGCCCGGCGTTCGGCGTCGAGGACCCCGGCGTCGGCGAGCGCCTTCGGGTTGAGCTCGATCACCGCGTTGAGTGCCGGCCCGGCGTCGTCGAGCGCGGCGATGCGATCGAGGTACGCCTGGGTCAGATCGTGCGACGACAGCTTGCCTGCGGCCATCATGTCCCGCGCCTGCGTCGCGCTCAGCTCGACGACGTCGACGCGCGGAGAGGAACGAGCCGGCTCCGGTGGCGTCGGCGAGCATGCAGCACACAGCAGCGACGTCAACAGCGTGAGGACCGGACCACTTCGATGGAGCATGGCTAGACCGGGAGCTCCCAGCCCTTGCGATAGTTCCCGTCGATGATCGCCTGCGCCTCCGGGACGTTGTTGGCGACCTTCATGTTCGCCGCGTCCCACTTGATGACCTTGCCCGTCCGCAGCGCGAGCGCGCCGAGGAGCACGAACTCGGTGAGGCGGGCGCCGTACTCGAAGTTGCTGCACGCCGGTGTGCCACCCTTGCAGGCCTGCAGCCAGTCGGCGTGGTGGCCGGCCACGCGCGGGAGCGTCTTCGCCGGTCGGGTATATGACGTGTGCAGGGACATCGGCAGCAGGCGCGGCGGGCCCGACCAGCCGGCGCAGGTGATGATGCCCTTCTCGCCGACCAGCATCAGGCCGTCGTTGCCGTCGCCGAGCCGCTGCCGCGCGTCGTCGAGATCGACGCCGAGGGGGACGGCCGGCTTGAGGCCGTTGTCGTACCAGAAGACCTTCAGCGGGCCCCGGTCGCCCTTCGCCGCGAACTGGTAGGTGATGTAGTTGCTGCCGATCGACACGTCCGGATCGGCGAACGACGTTCGGGCCTCGATGGTGTCCGGCGCGTCGAGGCCGAGTGCGTTGAACGCCGGATCGAAGTGGTGCGGCGACATGTCGGGCATCGTGCCGTTGCCGAAGTCCCACACCCAGCGCCAGACGAACGGCGCCACCTTGCCGGTGTAGGGGCGATTGGATCGGGGCCCGAGCCAGAGGTCCCAGTTGAGGCCTGCCGGCTTCTTCGCCGGGCCCTCGCCGGGCCAGACCTGCTTGGCGTTCCGCGGCGTGCCGCTCCAGCCGTGCACCTCGCGCACCGCCCCGATGGCGCCGTCCCTGAGCCACTCGATGGTCTGGCGGTGGCCCTCGCCGGAGCGGCCATGGTTGCCCATCTGGGTCGCGACCCCGGTCTCCTTGGCGACCTTGGCCATGAGGCGGGCCTCACGGATGTTGTGCGTGAGCGGCTTCTCGCAGTACACGTGCTTGCCCGCCTTCATGACCGTGAGGCCAACGAAGGCGTGGAGGTGGTCCGGGGTCGCGATCAGGACGGCGTCGATCGCCTTCTCCTTCTCGAGCATCTGGCGGAAGTCTTCGTAGATGGCACATTTGTGGTTCGGTGTCTTGGCCGCGTAGTGCTTCTCGACTTCGGCCTTCACCGGGCCACGGCCGGCCTTGCCCTTGTAGTACCAGGTCTCGAGATCCCACTCCTCGGCCGGATCGGCGAGGGCGATGATCTGGGCGTCCTCTTCCTGGAAGAGGGCCCGGGCGTTGGTCCGCCCCTGACCGCCGGCTCCGATGATCGCGACGTTCACCTTGTCGCTCGGGGCAACGAACTTCTGGCCACCGAGCACGTGCCTGGGCAGGATCGTGAAGGCTGCCGCGGCGGCGGCGGTCGTTTGGATGAACTCGCGGCGTGTACCGGTCGGCGTCGGCATTCTGGTGCTCCTCAAAACAAAACGGCGTGTGGGCCCATCATAGCCCGACGGTAGGCGCCGCCGGCCGCGGGGGGGTGATCGCGATCACCGGGCTGCGGGTCCTGGTCGGGTGGCAGCTTCGGCTGCTAGCGCGCCACCAGCGTGGTTCCGCGCTGCCGGTCGAGCATTTCAGCCGTCGCCGTTGCCTGAGCCAGGAGGGTCGGCGGCGCACCATGCAACTGCAGCAGAGCGATGGCGTTCCTGGTCGTCGCGGGACCGCGCTGCAGCCGGTGATCGAAGGTCAGGCCGCCGGGACCGATCGCATCGCCGAAGTGATAGGCGTCGAACGCCGGCGACGCCAGGTCGACCAGCTCGCGGTCATGCGTCGCGGCGAGCACGAGATGCGGCTTCTTCGCGCCTGTGTCGGTCACCAGCAGCTCGCGGAGCACCGCCTGGCCAGCCGCGATCCGTTCGACCGCGTTGGTGCCGCGAAACAGTTCGTCCAGCAAGAACAGGTGCGGCGACCGAACCGTGCTCGCGCGAACGAGCTCGAGAAGCGCCTCGACCTCCGCTATGTAATAGCTCTTGCCGGCCAGGAGATCGTCGGTCCTCCCGATGCAGCTGCGCACATGGAACACGGGCGCACGGTATTCGCGTGCCACACACGTGTTGATCGTCTGAGCCAGGATGGCATTGACGCCGACCGTTCGGAGAAACGTCGACTTCCCTGACATGTTGGACCCGGTCACGAGCACACCCCGTCCGGGCCGCAGGGCGATCGAGTTCGGCACCGCATCGACAACGAGGGGGTGACGCAGGTCGGTGGCCTCGGTGGTCGCGTCAGCGGCTCGCACGTCCGGCCGAGTCCAATCCGATCGGCCCGCGCGCCATGACGCGATGCTGATGGCGGCGTCGACGTCGCCGGCGGCCGCCGTCGCGCGTACCAGCGCGCCGCCGTGACGAGACAGATCCTTGATCGCGAAATAGACGCCCGTTGCGTCCAGGAGCAGCGCGAGGTTCAGGTACTCGTAGACCACGGTGACGACATCATTCAACGGCAGGATCAACGGATCCACGTTGGTCGGCAACATCAACGGATCGCCGCTCACCCAGCGTGAGATCAGCTTCAATCTGGCGAGCGCCGGCACGTCCGTCTGAAGCGGGCCGACGATCGGGTCGATGTCATCACCCGCGAGAAACCGCAGCGATTCAGCCGTTGCAATCAGGGGCGCGCATTGCCTGAAGCCGCGGGCGATCTCTCCGATCCGGAAGTCGGTTGTGTAGCGGACCGCGGCGTTGAGCACCAGCACGGCGACGAGCGGCACGACGGCGGCGGACCAGAACGGCGCCATGGCTGCCAGGATGGCGGTGGCCGCGGTGAGGATAGGGAACACGACGTACCACGGGCGTCGCTCGACGGCCTCCGCGCCTCCGAGCCACCAGATGTCGTACCCTTGCGGATCCTGGAGGCGTGCGAGCGCCATTTGCGCCCGTTCCCGCGCGCCCGGGTCGATGGTCATCCGCTGGACGAGCGCCTCGAACGCTCCGAGATGATCGGCGAGCGGCGCCGTTCGGAGTCGGTGATACAGGGCGTGCTGACCGAGTGTGCTGTGCGTTCGATCGATCGCCGCAAAGACGTCGTCGAGATTGAGATCGACCCAGGTCCTCTCATTGAGCGAGCCGCCACCCCCGAACGCCGCGATTCGGGCAGCGTGGGATGTGGACATCGCGTCCATGCGACGGCTGCGTTCGACCGGCGCCCCCCAGGTGGTGCGAATGCGAGCGAGGGATTGCCTGCGGCTCCGACGGACCCAGGCGACGACGGATACCAGCAGGAGAGCGGGAATGACAATCCACAGTGGGTTCATCACCGGCGTCACTCTAGCAGAGCCCTAGCAGTGCCGTCGCCACGCTATCTTTGCCCCGCGAAGTTCTTTGACAGCCATCCAGAGACGCGCTACCGTCGCTAGTCGTGTGGCGCATTTCTGAGTCGGGACACTGATATGTCGCGCCCCGCAGGCGAACCGGTCGTCGTGACCTCGTTCGGCGAGCATGCCGAAGAAAGCCTGCAGTTCATCCGCCGCACGATGGAGCGCAGCTCGACGTTCACGGCCGTGCCCGGCCTGGGCGGCGCCGGCATGGGCGCCATCGGTTTGGCCGCCGCCGGCCTGGCCGCCGCACAGAGCTCCGCCGACCGGTGGCTCGTCGTCTGGATCCTGGCAGCGGCCGTCGCCATGGGCATCGGCGTCACCACGATGTGGCGCAAGGCCGCCCGCATCGGCGCACCGCTGACTGGTGCCGTCGGACGCCGCTTCGCGATGAGCCTGGCCGCGCCGCTCATCGCCGGGGCGGCGCTGACCTGGGGCGTCTGGATGCACGACGACTGGCCCTTGATGCCTGCCGTGTGGCTCCTGCTCTACGGCACCGGACTCCTGGCCGGCGGTGCCTACAGCGTCGCAGCCGTGCGACTGCTTGGCCTGGCGTTCATGGTCTTGGGTGTCGTGGCGCTGGCCACGCCCGCCGCGTGGGGTAATGTCTGGCTCGGCACGGGGTTTGGTGGGCTGCAGCTCGTGTTCGGGCTGTACATCGCGAAGCGGCACGGGGGTTAGGTGATGGCGATGAGAGCCAGGGCAGCGAAGGAGTCGGGGCATGTCGCGCGCCAGGCGGACGCGACACCGTTGCCGCAACGGCTGGATCGGGTGATTCACGACAGGACGCGGCTGGCGATCCTGGCGGCGCTCGCCGCCAGCGAGACGCTGTCGTTCACCGACGTGAAGGCGATCACGGGCACGACCGACGGGAACCTGAGCGTGCACGCGCGCCGGCTCGAGGATGCCGGCTACGTGCTGTGTGAGAAGACGTTCGCCGGCCGCACCCCGCGGACGGAATACCGGCTGAGCGCGGCCGGGCGGCGGGCGTTCGAGAAGTATCTCGACCACATGGACGCACTCATCAAAGCAGCGCGGAAGGCATAGAGCCCGCGGCGCGCCGGGGGCGAATCCCGCCGACCTCGCCGCGGCTCGACCACCATCGCCAGCCGGTATGCGCCACCGGCGCGGCCATGAGCAGGAGCCCCGCGCCGAACACTGGCCAGTCGAAGGCCGTCGGCAGCACCTCACGAACCGTGTCGAGCCCTCCGGGAAGGGCTCGAATCGCGTCCGCCATGAACACCGACAGCGCGAGCAGGATCCCGGCGCAACTCACGCCCCACGAGACCCACGTGGCACGAGTCGCCGGGGCACGATCCCGCCATTGGGTGACGAGGGTGCCCCAGACGATCATCAGGGACGCGATACAGACGGGCGCGAGCACCGGCCCCCACCACGGCAGCGGCAACAGAAAGAGGATGTCCCAGTCGAACAGGGAAACTGGCCAACCCGAGACGAGGCGCAGGAAGACGTAGTACAGAATGTCCCAGACGCCAAAGGCGATGGCAGCGTAGCCCAGCCGCGATCGCCACGTTCGGCCGGCGAGCATCCCTGTCATCGCCAGCATCAGCAGCGTCGCGGCTTCGCGCACGAGCTCGACGTCCCCGAGAATGCCGTAGATCGGCAATGGATTCGGCTGATAAGGCTGGATGCGATCGACCATGACGCGAAGGTAGTAGACGCAGGCCGCTTCGACCCAGGCCATGCCAGCGGCGAATGTCACGACCAGCAGCCACCGTGCGCGCTCGCGGCGCCAGCCGATCATCGCGCACACTCCGCCATGTCCAGCGCGGCGAGCCCACGTCCGCGGCCGAACGTCCGGATGCGCGCCTCGACGCGATCGATGACATCGTCAGGCGTCGACGTGCCGGCGGTGATACCGACGGTGTCCGCCTCGCGGAACCACGGCGGGCTCAGGTCCACCTCGGTCTGGACGTGGTGGACGCGGGAACAGTGGCTCCCGCACGTCTTCACCAGCTCGCGCGTGTTGTTGCTGGCCTGCCCGCCAATGACGATCACGACGTCGGATGCGCGCGCCAGCGCGACGGCAGCGTGCTGTCGCTCTTTGGTCGGCTTGCACACCGTGTCGAGGAAGCGGACCTCCGAGCGCGGGAAGCGCCTCCGGATCGAGTCCACCAGCTGCCGCACCTTCTCGATGGACTGCGTCGTCTGCGCAGAGACGCCGATGCGTGGGTGCTCCTCGAGCGCCAGCACCCCCTCCTCGTCGAGCACCACGTCGAAAGCATCGAGATCGCCGGTCAGCCCTCGCACCTCCACGTGATCGCGCTGGCCGATGATCACCACGTGGTACCCATCGCGGACGAGTGCCGCCACCGCCCGATGGGCCACGTGGACGAGCGGGCACGTTGCCTCCACGACGTTCAGGCCGAGCGCCCGCGTGCGGGCGAGTGCCCGTGCCGACGCGCCGTGCGCAGTCACCATCACAGTCGGCGTCGTCACCTGCGCGACATCGTCGACAACGGCGATACCCCTGGCCGCAAGCGTGTCCAGAACGGTCGGGTTGTGGACCAGATCACCGAGGACGGTGAGCGGGCCGGCGTCGGCGCTGGTGAGCGCCAGCGCGATCGCGTCGCGCACGCCGAAGCACATGCCCAGATGCGTCGCGCGGATGATGTTCATGGTGAACGACCTCGCCAAGCATCATACATAAATAACTTTGCGTGGTAAAGTCTAGGCTGAGAACGACAGCAAGGGAGTAAAGATTGAGAGCGATGAGAGACCGGACCTGGGTCGCGCTGATCGTCGTGGCCGTCGGCCTGGTGATCGCGGCGTTTCTGGGCCTCTTCGCCTACATCAGCGCCACGGCGACGCCCCTGCACCCGAACCCTCTGGACGTGCCATCCGTGACGCGTTCTGCGGCATCGCCACAGTGGGCGGACGCCGTGACGCGCGGGCGTGAGACTGTCCGCGCAGCGCTCACCCAGCAGAATCTGCCGGGCCTGTCGGTGGCAGTCGGTGTCGGTGGCGACGTCGTGTGGGCCGAAGGCTTCGGCTGGGCGGATCTCGAGAGCCGGGTGCCCGTTGCACCCGAGACGCGGTTCAGGATCAGCACCGCCTCCACGGCACTCACCTCGGCCGCCGTCGGGCTGCTGCTGGAGCAGGACCGGCTGAAGCTCGACGAGAAGATCCAGACGTACGTGCCTGAATACCCGGCGAAACAATGGCCCGTGACGCTGCGCCAGGTGATGGGGCATGTCGCCGGCGTCGGCACCGACAGCGGCGACGAAGGACCGCTGTTCACGGTTCGCTGCGACCGGCCGGTCGAAGGGCTGCAGGCCTTCAAGGATGATGCGCTGCTGTTCGAGCCGGGGACCGAGTACCGCTATTCGAGGTACGGCTGGATCCTGGTGAGCGCGGCGGTCGAAGCCGCTGCGCACGAGCCGTTCCTCGAGTTCATGCGCTCGCAGATCTTCGAGCCGCTGGGCATGAGCGACACGAAGGCCGAGTCGGCGACCGAGTCGATCCCGAATCGGGCGACGTTCTATTTCCCCAGGTTCGCCGCGGATCCTCGCTACGGCCCCGACCTGATGCGCCCGCTCGACTATTCCTGCTACGCGGGATCCAGCGTGTTCCTGTCCACTCCGTCCGACCTGGTGCGATTCGGCATCGGGATCAACGGCGGCACGCTGCTGCGACCCGCCACCGTCACACGGCTCCAGACACCACACCGTCTGGCGTCTGGCAAGGAGACGGGTTATGGCCTTGGCTGGGACCTCGAAACCGCCATGCTGGTGGGTCGACACACGACCGTGGTCGGCCATGATGGGGATTCGTTGGGCGGGATGGTGACCTCGCTCATGAGCTTCCCTGAGCACGGGATCGTCGTAGCCGTGGCGTCGAACATCTCCTACGCGGACACGTTCGGTGTAGGCGTGAAGATCGCGCAGGCCTTCGCGGAACAGGCGAAACGTCCCACGCGCAAGTGATATAACCCGGAGCCCATGGGACGCGCGCTGCGACGTCGCCGCTTCCTCGAGGCAACCGTGCTGGCGCTGCCGGCGTTGGGCTCGGCCACCTGGCTCCAGGCCCAGCGATCCGATCGGGCCAGCGAGCGATCCGCCGATCTCGTCATCGTCGGCGGCAGCGTCGGCGGATGCGCCGCCGCGCTCGCCGCGTGCCGCGCGGGTCTGCGGGTGATCCTCACCGAGGAGACCGACTGGATCGGGGGCCAGCTCACCTCGCAGGCCGTGCCGCCCGACGAGCATCCCTGGATCGAGAGCTTCGGCTGCACGCGCGCCTACCGGCAGTTCCGCACCGGCGTCCGCGCCTACTACCGCGATCACTTCCCGCTCACCGCGCGCGCGCGCCGCAACGTCCTGCTGAATCCGGGCAACGGCGGCGTCTCGCGCCTCTGTCACGAGCCGCGCGTCGCACTGGCGGTGCTCGAGCAGATGCTGGCGCCGCACGTCAGCACCGGCCGGCTGCGCGTGCTGCTCGAACACGAGCCTGTCGCGGCGGACGTCGACGGCGATCGCGTCCGGGCCGTGACGGTGCGCGATCGCGCGACCGACCGCCGCAGTGTGCTCACCGCGCCGTATTTCCTCGACGCCACCGAGCTCGGCGATCTCCTGCCGCTGACCGGGACCGAGTTCGTGATCGGTGCCGAATCGCGCCGCGACACCGGCGAGCCACGGGCGCCAGAGGCGGCGAACCCGCTGGACCAGCAGGCCGTGACCTGGTGCTTCGCGATGGACCACGTCCCCGGCGAGGACCACACCATCGATCGCCCCGACGAGTACGCGTTCTGGCGCGACTACGTGCCCGAGATGACGCCCGCCTGGCCCGGCCGTCTTCTGAGCTGGCAGATGAGCGACCCGCAGACGCTCGGAACGCGCAAGGTCACGTTCGATCCCACCGGCCCCGGCAGCGGTGGGCTCAACCTGTTCGTCTATCGGCGTCTCGCCGATCCTGCGAACTTCGAGCCCGGCACCTACGCCGGCGGGATCTCGCTGGTGAACTGGCCGCAGAACGACTACTGGCTCGGCCCGTTGCTCGGCGTCGCGCCGGAGGCCGCGGCCACGCATCGCGCGCGGGGCAAGGCCGTCAGCCTCTCACTGCTCTACTGGATGCAGACCGAGGCGCCGCGTCCGGACGGCGGTGCCGGCTGGCGGGGCCTGCGACTGCGCGGCGATCTCCTCGGCACGGCAGACGGCCTCGCCAAGGCCGTCTATGTACGCGAGAGCCGTCGCATCAAGGCGATGTTCACGATCGGCGAGCATCACGTCGGCACCGACGCGCGGATGCAGGCCACCGGGCTGACGCGGGAAGCCGTGACCGCGGCCCGTTTCGACGACAGCGTCGGCATCGGCGCCTACCGCATCGATCTCCACCCGAGCACGGCGAAGCGCAACTACGTGGACATCAGCTCGCTGCCGTTCCAGATCCCGCTCGGCGCGCTGATCCCGCAGCGGGTGGAGAATCTGCTCGCGGCCTGCAAGAACATCGGCACGACGCACCTCACCAACGGCTGCTACCGGCTGCACCCGGTCGAGTGGACCATCGGCGAAGCAGCCGGCGCCCTGGTTGCCCGGGCACTCGAGACCAAGGAGCCGCCGCGCCGGATACGCAGCGATGCCACACGGCTGGCGTCGTTCCAGCAGGGACTGCGGGCGCAGGGTTTCGAGCTGGAGTGGCCGGCGCTGCGTCCGCTGTGAACGGCGACGTCAGCGCGCGACCGTGACGCCCGCCGCGAGAGCGGCCGCGTTAGGCGCGGACACCGGCCGGAAGGCCGTTCGGGACGTGGGACGACTCGGGCGCCGGCATCTCCACGAGCTGCCACGCGTCGCGCTCTTCGAGCAGCTTGGCGGCCAGCATGGTGTGGAGGGCGTGGCCCCCGCGGTGCGCCACGATGTGGCCGATCACCGGGTGGCCGACCAGCGCGAGGTCGCCGATCGCATCGAGGATCTTGTGGCGGACGAACTCGTCCTCGTAGCGGAGGGTGTTGTTGAGGACACCCGTCTCGCCGAGCACGATGGCGTTGTCGAGCGAGCCGCCGAGGGCGAGGCCCTGTTGGCGCAGGGTCTCGACTTCCTTCAGGAACGCGAAGGTGCGAGCCGGCGCGATTTCCTCGACGAACGACTCCGGCGTGATCGTGATGGCGCGCGCCTGGTGGCGCAGCAGCGGGTGATCGAACGAGATCGAGTAGGTGATCTTCAGCTCGTCGGCCGGGTAGAGCGCGATGTGCTTGTCGCCCATGGTCAGCGACACCGGACGCGTGACCTTGAGGAACTTGCGGGGCGCGGCCAGCTTCTTGATGCCGGCCTCCTCGCGAATCAGGTAGATGAACGGCGCCGCGCTGCCGTCCATGATCGGCACTTCCGGCGTGTTCAGCTCGACGATGGCGTTGTCGATGCCCTGGCTGATCAACGCCGAGAGCAGGTGCTCGACGGTCTCGATGCGGACCCCGTCGGCGCTGAGCACCGTCGCGTAGCTGATGCCGGCGACGTGCGACACATGGGCCGGGACTTCGATGCCGCCGAGATCGACACGTCGGAAGCGGATGCCGCTATCAGCCGGCGCGGGACGCAGGGTGAGAGAAACTTTGTGACCCGAGTGGAGCCCGATGCCCGCACACGACGTCGCTCGCCGGAGAGTACGCTGTGGTGTCATTCCACGCCCAGAAATGGTGCCCGGCCACGGGGAGGGAAGCCGGGCCTCAAGCCGCGCCTGGGTGAAGCAAGACTTGGGCCGTAGGATGTCAAAAAATGACTATTGCCGTTAACCATCTGTGGCTCATCATTTTGCGAACATTCTGACTCGACAGGACCGCCTGCGGATATTTACAATTGTGGCTGTGCAGCCACAGTGTCATCTCCGGACGCTGTGGCTCTGGCACCACGCCCCGCCTCGTGCCGGCGTCCGACCGCCTCATGCCAGTTTCGCGGTACCGAGGCCTTCGCGGTGCTCCCGGAGGAACCGGCCGGTGTGGGAGGCCCGGGCGCCCTCGATGGCTTCAGGCGGCCCCTGGGCCACCACCTTCCCGCCCTGAGCGCCGCCTTCGGGGCCCAGATCGATGACCCAGTCGGCCGAGCGAATCACGTCGAGGTTGTGCTCGATGACCACGGCCGTGTTGCCCTGCTCGACGAGCTGGTGCAGCACCTCGAGCAGGTTGCGGGTGTCGTCGAAGTGCAGGCCCGTCGTCGGCTCGTCCAGGATGTAAAGCGTGCGCCCCGTGCTGCGGCGTGACAGCTCCTTGGCCAGCTTCACGCGCTGCGCCTCTCCGCCCGACAACGTCGTCGCCGACTGCCCCAGCTCGAGGTAGCCAAGCCCGACCTTCTGCAGCGTCTTCAGCTTGATGGCGATCGACGGGAAGTTCTCGACCAGCGGCAGCGCCTGGTCGACGGTGAGCCGCAGCATGTCGGCGATCGAGCGGCCGCGATACTGGATCTCGAGCGTCTCGCGGTTGTAGCGGCGGCCCTTGCACGCCTCGCACGTCACGTAGACGTTGGGCAGGAAGTGCATCTCGATGGCGGTGACGCCGTCGCCCTGACAGGCCTCGCAGCGGCCGCCCTTGACGTTGAACGAGAAGCGGCCCGGCTTGTAGCCGCGGGCGCGGGCGTCGGGCAGCATCGCGTAGAGCTCGCGCAGGAAGGTGAACAGGCCGATGTAGGTGGCCGGGTTCGAACGCGGCGTGCGGCCGATCGGCGACTGGTCGATCTGGATCACCTTGTCGATCAGCTCGAGCCCGTCGATGCGGGCGTGCGCGCCCGGCTCGTCGAGGGCGCGATACAGCTCCTTGGCCAGCCGCTTGTAGAGGATCTCGTTGACCAGCGTGCTCTTGCCCGAGCCGCTCACGCCGGTCACCGCGATGAACAGCCCGAGCGGAAACGTGACGTTGACGTGCTTCAGGTTGTGGTGCGTGGCATCGACGATCCCGATGGCGCCGCGCGTCGGGGGCCGCCGCGCCCGCGGCGCGACGACATGGCGTTCGCCGCGGAGATAGGCGGCGGTCAGCGAGTCGGGCAAGTCGACGCTGCCGTCGATCAGCTTCTCGGGCCGGCCCTGGAAGATCAGCTTGCCGCCGTGCTCGCCGGCGCGCGGGCCGAGGTCGATCAGGTAGTCGGCGGTGCGGATCGTCTCCTCGTCGTGCTCGACGACGATGACGCTGTTGCCCTGGTCGCGCAGGCGGCAGAGCGTGGCCAGCAGGCGGCGGTTGTCGCGCTGGTGCAGTCCGATCGACGGCTCGTCGAGGACGTAGAGCACGCCGGTGAGGTTGGCGCCGATCTGGGTCGCCAGGCGGATGCGCTGCCCTTCCCCGCCGGAGAGCGTCGCCGCGCTGCGGCCGAGCGTCAGGTAGCCGACGCCGACGTCGTCGAGAAACCGCAGGCGGTCGCAGATCTCGCGCAGGAGCCGGCCGGCCACGAGGTTCTCGCGCTCGCTGAACTGGAAGCTCTCGAAAGCGCGCAGCGCATCCGAGATCGGCAGCGAGACGTACTCGGCGATGGTCTGGCCCTTGACCCGGACCGCGCGGCTCTCCGGCCGCAGCCGGTCGCCGTGGCAGTCGGGGCACTGGCGCAGGCCGCGCAGCGGCTCGAGCGTCTCGCGGTCGGTCCACGAGCCGTCGTCGAAGCGGCGGCGCAGGTTGGGCAGCAGGCCCTCGAAGCCCTCGCCGAATGGATCGCTCTTGCGCTTCGACGACACCGCCTTCCGCGTCGGCGCCGGCGCGGTGGCGGCGGTGCGCTTCGGCCCGTGCAGCAGCAGGTCGCGCTGCTTCTTCGGCAGCTTGCCGAACGGCACGGTGAGGTCGATGCCGTAGACCTCGCCCAGGCGATCGAGGGCACCGGCGACGAGCGCCTTGTCGCCCGCCGCCCAGGTCGCAATCGCGCCCTCGGCGAGTGACTTCGATTCGTCCGGCACCACGCGCGCCGGGTCGAAGTCCCAGGTCGAGCCGAGGCCCTGGCAGGTCGGGCAGGCGCCCTGCGGCGAGTTGAACGAGAAGGCGCGCGGCGTCATCTCGGGCACGCTCAGCCCGCAGGTGGTGCAGGCCATCCGCCGCGAGAACAGGCGATCGCCACCGTCGAGGGTGTTGATGACGACGATGTCGTCGGCCAGCTCCAGGGCCACGGCGATCGAATCGGTCAGCCGGCGCTCGAGGCCCGACTTGACGATCAGTCGATCGACCAGCACCTCGATGGTGTGGTTGCGGCGGCGGTCGAGGGCGATATCCTCGTCCAAGGCCCGCAGCTGGCCGTCGATGCGGGCGCGCATGAAGCCCTTCTGGCGCAGCGCCGCCAGCTCCTTCTTGAACTCGCCCTTGCGACCGCGGACGATCGGCGCCAGCACGTTGATCCGCTCGTCGGGCGGATACAGCATCACCAGGTCGAGGATGCGCTCCAGCGACTGCGAGGTGATCGCCTCGCCGCAGTTCGGGCAATGCGGCACGCCGATGGTGGCGAAGAGGAGGCGCAGGTAGTCGTAGATCTCGGTGACCGTGCCGACCGTCGAGCGCGGGTTGCTGGCGGTGGTCTTCTGCTCGATGGCGATCGCCGGCGACAGCCCCTCGATGAGGTCGACGTCGGGCTTCTCCATCTGCTCGAGGAACTGCCGGGCGTAAGCCGAGAGCGACTCGACGTAGCGCCGCTGGCCCTCGGCGTAGATGGTGTCGAAGGCGAGCGACGACTTGCCCGAGCCGGACAGACCGGTGACCACGACCAGCCGATCCCGCGGCAGGTCGACGTCGATGTTCTTCAAGTTATGGACGCGGGCGCCGCGAACGGCGATCCAGTCGGTCATGGGTCAGGCTCTGTCGGCACCGGCAGGCGGCCGGCGAACCTCCCATTCTACCCTGTCGCCCGAACAGGCGAACGTCAGGCGAAGGCTTGCCACGTTCGCGCGCACTCCCCTTGACGCTCGATGGGAGTCCGCGTACCCTCGACGCTCGATGGGAAGAAGCCGAGCGGCGGCCTCGCAAAACGATCTGCTGCAAGGCACGCTGGATATGCTGATCCTGCGCGTGCTCAGGAGCGGCGAGATGCACGGCTGGGGCATCGCCGATCGGATCCAGCTCGTCTCGAAGGAGGTCCTGAGCGTGGGAGAAGGCTCGCTGTATCCCGCGCTCTACCGCCTGCAGGCGCAAGGCTGGATCGACTCGACCTGGGGCCAGTCCGACAACAACCGGCGCGCGAAGTACTACCGGCTCACGAAGTCCGGGCGCAAGCAGCTCGAAGTCGAGCAGGCGGCCTGGGATCGCGTGGCGCTGGCGATCGCCGAGGTCATGCGCTCCGCCTGACAAGGACCGACATGCCCCGATTGCGAGCACTTCTCGGCTTCGTCCGCGCGTGGCGGCGTCGATCGACGTTCGAGACGGAGATGGCCGAGGAGATGCGCCTCCACCTCGAGCAGCGTGTCGAACAGCACCTCCGCGCAGGCATGTCGCCGCCCGAGGCGAGGCTCGCCGCGCTCCGAGCGTTCGGCGGCGTCGCGCAGATCCAGGACGCGTGCAGGGATCAGCGCCGGTTCGCGTGGCTCGACGGTTTCGCGCAGGACCTCCGCCACGGTGTCCGTCAGTTGACCAGGCACCCGGGGTTCGGCGCCATCGCCGTGCTGACGTTCGCGCTCGGGATCGGCGCCAACACGGTCGTGTTCAGCGTCGCCAAGGCCGTGTTGCTTCGACCGCTCGGATTCGACGCGCCGGAGCAACTGGTGTGGGTGCGGCTGGCCAACACTGGAACCGGCGCCACAGCAGACCGCGTGTCGTGGCGAGACATCGAGGACATCCGCGGATCGACGCAGGTCTTCGCATCGCTGGCGATGTTCGGGGCACGATCCGCCACGTGGGAGCGGGATGGTCGGCTCGAGGAGCTTCCGGCGCTGAGCGTCAGCCCCAGCCTCGCGGATGTCTTGCGGGTGCGTCCGGCGCTGGGACGCCCCCTCCTTCCGTCCGATGCCGAGGAGCGCGCCGCCCCGGTCGTGCTGGTCAGCCATGAGCTGTGGCAGACCCGATTCGGCGGCACGCCGGACGTCATCGGTCGACACCTTCGCCTCGACGAGGTCGTACACACCATCGTCGGCGTCCTGCCGCCAGGGCTGCAATTCCCGCTGGCACGAGCCCCGTCGGCTGGAACCGGTACCACGCTGACGGCGGGGCTGCAGGCCTTCTGGTTCCCGATGAACGTGCACCGGGAGGATCGGGTCTCGCGTGGCGCACGGATGTTTTTGCCGATCGGCCGCCTGAAACCGAACGTGGCGACGGAGGCCGCGGGCGCCGAGTTGGCCGCGTTGGGACGGAGGCTGGCCGCAGACCATCCTGAGACCAATCGAGGCTGGACCTTCGACCTGGTGAGCATCCGCGACCAGGTCCTCGGACGGACGCGCTACGGCATACCCATGCTCGGTGCCGCGGTCGGGGCGGTGCTGCTGATTTGCTGCGTCAACCTTGCCAACCTCCTGCTCGCCCGGGGCGTAGCGCGGCAAAGCGAGCTGGCGGTGCGCGCGACGCTCGGGGCAGGCCGCCGGCGCCTGGTGCAGGCCTTGCTGCTCGAGACGACGGTGCTCGCCCTGCTCGGCGGGGCGGTCGGACTTCTGCTGGCGGAGGGCGCGGTTCGCGGCGTGCGTGTGCTCGCGCCAGCCAACGTGCCGTTCATCCGCGACTCGACGGTGGACGGCACCGCGGTCATGTTCACAGCGGGGCTGTCGCTCGTGACGGCGCTGGTGTGCGGGTTGTTGCCGGCGCTGCGGCAGTCGCGGAGCGATGTGGGCGCGTCGGCACGCCCTGGAAATCGCACAACAGGAGGGCCCCAGATCCGTTTGTGGCAGCAAGGGCTGCTCGTGGGTCAGATCGCGGCGGTACTGGTGTTGCTCACGTCTGCCGGGTTGCTGTTGGAAAGCTTCCGCCGGCTGATTGGCCAGGACCTCGGCTATCAACCGCACGCCGTGATCGCACTCGACCTCCGGACGCGCGGCTTCCAGACCAACGAGAACGTCTCTCGGATGTATCGCGCGCTGCACGGGCGGCTGGCGGCACTGCCTGGAGTCGACGCCGTGGGAACGATTTCATCGGCGCCGCTGACCGGGAAGTGGACCTTCGACGAGAAGGCGCAAGTGGTCGACCGTCCCCTGCCGGAGGCCGACCGGCCGTCACTCTCGGGCACATTCGTGGCCTACGACTATTTCCAGGCGATGGGCATTGCCCTGCTCGATGGACGGCACTTCCGCGACGCCGACCTGAAGGACGACGACGTCGGCCCGATGGCGGTCATCAACGAAGCGGCGGCGACGCTGCTGTTTCCGGGCCGCCCGGCCGTGGGCGGGCGCTTCACCATCGGCAACCGGGATCGCGTGCTCGAAGTCGTGGGCGTCGTGAGGGACACCCGCGACGTGCGGCTGGACGACAGGCCGCAGCCACGCTTCTACTTGCACTACGCGTTCGGCGGCGCCCAGGTCGTGGTGCGAAGCCGCGTCCCGTCTGGCGTGTTGATCCCGTTGGTGCGCGACGCCGTACACGCCACCGATCGGCGAGTCATCGTTCACGAGATCACGGCGATGACGGACATCGTCGCCGCGACCGTCGCCGAGCGGCGGTTCCTCATGATCATGCTCGTGACCTACGCGGCCGTGGCGCTCGGGATCGCAGCAGTCGGGACCTTTGGCGTCGCCGCCTTTCAGGTCGCGCAGCGGACACGGGAGTTTGGCATCCGCCTGGCCCTCGGGGCCAGCCCGCGCGGGTTGCTTGGCCTCGTGCTGATGCAGGCAGGCCGCACGGCGGTGGCCGGGCTGGCGATCGGTCTGGTGTGCTCGTTCGTGACCAGCCGGCTGCTCGCCAGCCAGCTCTTTGGCGTGTCGCCGCACGAGCCATGGCTGCTGGCCATGGCCAGCGTGGCTCTCCTGCTGGTCACGCTTCTGGCGAGCCTGGTGCCTGCCCGGCGAGCCACACGCGTCGATCCAATGGGACCACTGCGTTTCGACTAGCCTGGCGCGGCGGGAACGGCTGCTTCCGCGTCTGGCTTGCACACTCGAGCCCGAAGATCGCGAGCAGCAATGCGGCGAACGTCACACCTATCGTGCAGTGCGCGATCCAGCCGATGGCTCGCTCGTACCTGATGGGTGCCGGGTGCCCGATGGTCTCGACGGCCGTTTGGCCCTGCCGGCTCCGGACGTGCCTACTCCAGCCCGAGGCGCTGACGCTTCAGGAAAAGGCCTTTTCGAGTGATGTCGAGCCTGCCCGCCGCGGTCTCGAGGTCCGGGCTGGAGGCGAGGGCGTTGGCCAGCATCACCCGCTCGACCTGGTCGATGGCCGCCTGCAGCGACTGGTCGGTGCGGACCAGCATCTGATTGGGCGAGGCCGCGACGGCCTTGGCGATGGCTGCCTGACGCTCGGCGGTGATATCCGAGCTCAGTACCGCGGCCGTGATCTCGCCGTCGTTCGGCAACGTCGCCAGGATGCGCTTCACCTCGTTGAGGAGCTGCCGCACGTTACCCGGCCACGTGTAGAGCAGGAGGTGCTCGACCGAGTCGTCGGACAGATCCGGCACCGGCCGGGCCGCGCGCGCGCACTCACGCATCAGGAATCGTTCGAAGAAGGGCAGGATTTCCTCGCGGCGCTCGCGCAAGGGCGGGATGGTGAGCCGCACGACGTTGAGCCGGTAGAAGAGGTCCTCGCGGAAGCGCCCTTCCTTCATCAGCGCTTCGAGCGGCTGGTTGGTGGCGGCGATGACCCGCACGTCCACCTTCACCGGCTTCGTCTCCCCCAGCGGGTGCACCTCGCCGGTCTCGAGGAAGCGCAACAGCTTCACCTGCAAGTCGAGGCTGACCTCGCCGATCTCGTCGAGGAACAGCGTGCCGCCCTCGTTGGCGCGAATCACGCCGAGGAAGTTGTCGACGGCACCGGTGAACGCTCCGCGGCGATGCCCGAAGAGGTGGCTGTCCAGCATCTCGCGCGGGACCGCCGAGCAGACCAGCACGCCGAAGCTCTTCGCAGCCCGCTTCGACGCCTCATGGACTTCGCGTGCGACGATCTCCTTGCCCGACCCGGTCTCGCCGGTGATCAGCACGGGCAGATCCGACGGCGCCACCCGACGAGCCGTCGAAACGATCTCCCGCATCCGAGGGGCAACGAACACGTTGCCCTCGAGCATCAGTCCTTCTTCAACCGGCCAGAGAGACGTTCGGTGGCGCTCCTCTCGTTGCATTCTCGCCAGTCCCACCGATGCCTCGACCATCGTCGCGATTGAGGCGATGGCGGCCCTCGCTCCAGGCTCGTCAGAGGCGTACACCTGCAACTGATACGCAATGCCGCCCTGCTCTCCAAGGGGAATGCAATGCGTCGGTGCTCGTGGCGCTTCGATGCGCGGACGCTGCACATCGTAGGCGACTCTTCGAGAACCAGGGGGACCGCCTACTACTCGGACCCTGAGCGCGTTCTGGACGGTGCCGATCATCTCTGCGCTTTCAATGCCCAGTAGTCGCGGCCGCGTTCCGATACTGAGAAGCGTTGCCATGCTAGTGACATCGCAAGCAACTGCTCCTCGATCGGTAGCCTCCGTCTGCCCGAACTCCGCACGGGGAACGGACCGACACGGATGTCGGCCGCCCAACTCCTTCCAGATGCGCTCCGCTCGAGAGAACTCCTGGTGTGCAAGCGGCGCATCACCCGAA
>JANOIR010000511.1:0-4416 GCA_031407765.1 Vicinamibacteraceae bacterium | reverse complement strand
GCCATCTCGCAAAACTGGAGCTGTCGGATGGCGTCCTCGCCCCAGACGCGAGCGATCGCCGTGAGGAGCTCGACATCCTGACGAACGGCGTCCGGCAGTGATCGATTGCCCCCCACTGCGCGCAGCTGATCATGGCCCAGCTCACTCACCCGAGTCTGCTGCCGGCCGAGCCTGACGACGTGGTTGGGAATCTCGGCGCTCGTGCGGAGCGCGTCGAAGAGACGAGTCCGCCACTCCGCTGACAGATGGGGAACGACGCCACGAAACCACAGCGTCCCAAGCAGCTTTCTGACATCGGCACCGTCGACCGGGATCTCGCACGCACCGCCGCGCGCCATTGCGAGAGCGGTGGGATCCGCGCGGTTCACGGCCACGGCGAACTCCAGGAGGCTGGCAAACGGCGCGATGGCTTTCGCGGGCTCACGTCGCGTCGCGACCACGATCGAACGACTCCGGAGTTGACGTTCGACTCGGGAGTCGAGCGCGGGCGAGAGGACCGCTGGCGACGCTTCGGTGGGTGCCGGGACAGCGTCATCAGGGAGGGCATCGAGTGGACCCTGTCGATCCACACTGCCGGCGTAAAGCGGCGCCTGCTGCGACTCCCTCGCGAACGACCAGTCGACGTCGAGCGGCTGATGCGCTCCGGTGTGTTCGGCCAGCAGCATCGTCACGCCCCACGGCCTGGGTGAGTGGACGGCGCGGGCGTAAAGAGGGGTGTAGGCCGCCTCGCCCTGTCCGCCCATCGCCAACGTGGCGAGACGTCCCTTGATGCGCGCATCGACCACGTTCGACCACTCGCCCTGGATGCAGATCAGCGAGGTTCCCGGCGGCTTGCTGAAGGCGTAATAGGGGTTCTCCCAGCAGCGCCTGGCCGCCCGCTCGACCTCCTCGTCACCCGGGTCCTGGCCAACCGGTGAATCGATGCCGGCGAATCCGAGCCGGAGCCTGCCGGGGCCCGCAAACAGGATCGACAAGTCCGACGGATCGACCTGCGACAACTCCCACAAGACATAGATCAGGCCGCGCAGACCCCGCGCGATGGGGAGATTCATGCGCTCCCAGACCACGGACTGTGTCTCTGGGCTCGACTCGGTGTAGCCGCGATCGTTCAGAATCTCGATCAGCCGGATCCCGGCGGTGTCGAAACGCTCGATCACGTTCAACGCATGGTCATACCGGCGCTTGTCGACTTCGTGGCGCTCGAAGGACGGTCGAACGAAGATCGGCAGCACCAGTCTGCGATGCTGCCGCGCGAGCTGGGCCAGCGGAAACATCGTGCCCGCGCCGGTTCCCTTGCCGCCGGTACCGATCAGGATGACGATGGCGTGTTGCTTCAGGAGCGCTTCCACCTCGCTCTGGGATTCCGCCAGGGCCTCTCTGGCCACGGCCGGATTGTGCCTGGCGCCAAGGCGGCCGGTGGTCCGGGGGCCGATGAGTAGCCGTTCCTCGGGCGGCACATCGGTCAATGAGAACTCGTTGGTATCGAGGAAGCGCGTCGCCACCGCGGCTCGCAGTCGTTCCGCGTACCGGGGATCGGCTTTCTCAGTGGCCGCGAGGTCCTGTTCGAACAACGCCTTGACCGATCGGAGAATGTTGCCGCCGCCACCGCCCGTGCTCAGGAGAAGGAGCCTCACCTGCCACCTGCCTCTCTCGTCTCGACTCTGAATCGGAAGGGAACGACAACCCAACGGCCGCGTGCGTACGGACGGCTGCTCACGAACGCATGTTCGCTGAGCGCCCGCTGGATCCGCACGACGTCATACGTGACATTCCCCTTGTGATCCGTCAGGTTCGGATAACGGAGCCCGGATTCGGGCGCCAGGAGAACGTCGAAGCGCGCACGACCGGGTTTGAACCGGACACGCGACTGGATGGGACGGCGCGAAAGGTGCGGCTGTATCAACGGCCGCTCGAACTCCTCGACGAACCGTTCGGCGTACAGCTTCATCGCGCGCAGCGTGTCCCGGCGCCCGGCAAGGTACTCGTCGACCAGCCAACAGGTGAGCGCAAGGCCCAGTATGACCGTGCTCCAAATGGCGGCAGGAGCCCAGACCACGACTGTAGACAACATGGGCGCAACGGGCCGATTCGGAGGAGCGTCAGCGACGGCAGGACTAGAACGCACCTGCGCGGCGGGCTCGATCGTGACCTCTGGGAGGGCGTCGTCCAACGTGGTGCACGCGTTCCAGCCCGCGAAGATGAATCCGTACCGCGTCTTGGGCACCGGCCGGGACGTCGTCGGGTTCACGATCTGAAACCACGATGCCTGCATGTTTCGGGCATCGCCCGTGACGCGCTTCGCGACGGACGCGACGGTTTCGTCGGTGCGGATCGGCACGCAGGTCACCCGCGCGCGCGCAAGCGCGCTTGGAGCGCCGACGAAGAGATACACACCCGCGAGCAGTACACACCAACGAACGCGTGCGGCCATCGCCATGGACCTCATCCGTTCGATCCACCGTCTCTGAATTGTGCTGGCAATACGAGTATCGACCGAAGTCAAGCGATGTGCCAGCCCCCGAAGTCGCAGGTTTCGGCTGTTTTTGCGCCGCCGGTCCGCAGCGAGCGGTCCCTTTTTGGCGAATTTCCTGGACCTGAGGCCACGCGTGTAGCCTGGGAGGGACAGTGACGCCTGGGCTCGGGACGGGCCGCGCATATAATCGCCTCGAAACGAGGACCTTGCATGCGTGGCAACCGTCGCGTGTTTCTGACGACCCTCACGGCGGGTTTGGCCGCGCCGGCTCTCCTCCGCGCCCGTCCGGCGAAGCGTTACCCGCTTGCGTTCTCCACCCTGGGCTGTCCGGCCTGGAGCTGGAAGACCATCCTCGGTCAGGCGGATCAGCTCGGCTACGCCGCGCTCGAGCTCCGAGGCGTGATGGGCGAAATGGATCTCACCAAGGTCCCTGAGCTCTCCGGTTCGCGTCTGGCCGACACCAGGAAGGACCTCGCGGCGCTCGGTCTTGTCATCTCGGACCTCGGTGCCTCCGCCCGCATGCACGAAAGGGAGGCGGCCACTCGGGTGGCGCAGCTGGACGAGGGCCGCCGCTTTATCGATCTCGCCCACACGCTCGGGGTGAAGTACGTGCGCATGTTCGGCGACAAGGTCCCGGAAGGCGAGCCACGCGAGGACGTCATGAAGCGCGTGGTCGAGGGCTTCCAGCAGATGGCTGCGCACGCCACGTCCGCGGGCGTGATCGTCCTGATGGAGTCACACGGCGACTTCACGAAGTCGAAGGATCTCGTCGCGATTGAGAGCGCGGTCCATTCCGAGGCCTTCGCGCTTCTCTGGGACGCCCATCACACGTTCGTCGCAGGGGGCGAAGCGCCGGCCGACACGTATGCCGCGATCGGCCGCTTTGTCCGACACACGCACCTGAAGGACTCGAAGCCTGACGGCACAGATCGCCGATATGTTCTGACGGGCACGGGCGAGGTACCGGTCAAGGCGCAGGTGTCGGTCCTCGCGAAGGCGGGCTACAAGGGCTACTACGGCTTCGAGTGGGAGAAGAAGTGGCATCCCGACATCGAAGAGCCTGAGGTGGCGTTCCCACACTACGCGCGCGCGATGGCCGAATATCTGACCGCAGCCGGGGTGCTGCCGATGTAGGAGACGAGGCTATTCGATTCTCAGCGCCACCAATGGTTCCACCCCCGCCGCCCTCCGCGCAGGGTAGAACGCCGCGACCAGACAGGCCGCGATGACGATGACGATCCCGGCCGAACAAGCGGCGCCTGGCTAGAAGACGGAGTAGACGACGCCGACGCTGAGGACCAGGGCGTCGGCACTCCACCGGTCGCGGAACTCCGTGCCATCGCTGGCGCGGTAGACGACGGACGGGCGATTGATGATGTAGCCGCCGAATCCGACCACGGCGACACGTTCGCGCAGCGTGTAGGTCACGCCCACACCCGGCCTGACGGCGAAACTGTTGTCCGCATCGATGGACGCCGCTCCCGACCGAACGAACTGATCAGCGAACCTGGCTCGGTTGAACGAGGGCCCCGCGACGATCGAGTAACTCGTCAAGAGCGGCCCACGCACCGTGCTGTAGCTGACCCCGCCCATCAGCGGTCGAACCCGGAGCCGCGCGAAGTCCCCGGCCCCCGCCGCCGGATCGGACAGCGTCGCATTGAACCAGTTGAACGCCCCGGCCGGCCCCCACCCTGGCTTGGGGTTCAGACGGACCAGCAGGCCGATGCCCTTTCCGGTCCCGACGTCGCCGTCGGGCGTCACGTTGACGGTGGTGGACACGCCGACGCTGACCCGCCCTTTCGTCTGCGCGCCGGCCTCGGCTGCAGCTCCGCTGAGAAGGATGAGTCCGAGGATGATCCGCTTCGCGATCGGCATGCGCGACTACTAGAACACGAAACGGAAGCCGATCTGGAGCTGCCGCTGCTCGTAGCCGGCCGACGGCA
>JANOIR010000469.1:0-14278 GCA_031407765.1 Vicinamibacteraceae bacterium | reverse complement strand
CGTTCACGTTCGCGATGAACAACATCAACCTGACCAGCGACTACAACGACGTCGTCCGGGCCGGCGACTATCGACAGGCCGAATGGGCCGGCGCCTGCTACAGCCCCGACGGCCGCTGGTTGTTCGCCAACATCCAGACGCCCGGTGTCACCTTCGCCATCACCTGTCCCTGGGGCGAAGGCCCGCTTTGAGCTCGATGCCCGTCCGCCAGGTCGGCCCATACGTTGGGCCGACCTGGCTCTGTCCACGTTTCTTACCAGAGAGGCACCCGTGTTGACCCGAGTACACCGCTCAATCCTGTCGGCGGCGGCCGGCGCGGGTCTGGCTGCGCCGGCGCACGCCCAGACGCTGGAAGCGTTCGCCTCGCTGCCGGCCGATACTTTTGCGCCCGGGCCGACGTCGGGCCAGTTCATCGCGCCGGCCAACGGCCGGGTCCCACCGTTCACCGACGCCCAGCCTGTCCAGGGTGTGTCGTCGGTCCTGCGCACGCGCTCGGGCGCCTTCCTGGTCATGAGCGACAACGGGTTCGGCACCCGGCCGACGTCGCCGGACTACGTGCTTCGGGTCTATCGCATCGAGCCCGACTTCAAGACCAAGCGTGGCGGCAGCGGTGAGATCGCGCTGCGCGGCTCCTTCACGCTCAGCGATCCGTTCGGCAAGATTCCGTTCCCCATCGTTGCCGACGCCACGACCTATCCCGCCAGCGTCATTCCGGTCGACGCGTCCATCCGTCGCCGCCGGCTGCTCACCGGTGCCGACTTCGATATCGAATCGTTCCGCGAAGCGCACGACGGCACGTACTGGTTCGGCGACGAGTTCGGGCCCTTCCTGATTCACACCGACCGGGCCGGCCGCGTGCTCGAGGCCCCGCATGCACTGCCTGGTGTGCAGTCCCCGCAGAACCCGTACCTGGGCACGGCCACGCCGTCGCTGGGGCGGAGCAAGGGCTTCGAGGGGATGGCGATCACGCCGGACGGCCGCCGGCTCTATACCCTGCTCGAAGGACCATTGACCACCGATCCGGATCAGCGTCGGCTGCGCATCAACGAGTTCGACCTCCGCTCGCGACGCTATACGCCACGGCACTGGGCCTATCGCATGGAGGCGGACGCGGCCTCAGGCCAGGCCATCGGCGACCTGACGGCCGTCACCGACCGCGTCTTCCTGGTCATCGAGCGCGACAGCCTGGAGGGCCCGGCGGCGTCGTTCAAGAAGATCTACGTCGTCGATCTGGACGACGTGGACGATGACGGCTTCCTCGTCAAGCGTGAGGTCGCGGACCTGCTGCACATCGTCGACCCGCATCGTCTCGGCGGCGCCACGGACACGTTCCGCTTCCCGTTCACCACCATCGAGAGTGTGATCCCGCTCAGCCGCGTCCATCTTGGCGTGCTCAACGACAACAACTACCCGTTCAGCGCCGGACGTACGGCCGGCCAGCCCGATCCAAACGAGTTCATCGTCATCCGGTTGGACGAGCCGCTGCCGCATGGGAAGAAGCCGCGCGGCCACGACGACGTTCGCGACAAGGACAGGGACAAGGACGAGAAGTAGGTCGCTGCGACCCGGCTCCTCAGCGCGGCGCGGGGGGCGCCGGCGCGGCCGGCGGCTGAGCCCGGACCGCCGCGACGTCGCTCGGCTTGACGCCACCAGCGAAGTTGCCGAAGTTCTGGCGTATGTAGGTCAGGATCTGCGCGATCTGGTCGTCGGTGAGAAAGCCGTTGGCCGGCATCACGCCGTTGAACGCCTTGCCTTCGACCTGGATCTCGCCCTGCAGGCCGTTGAGCACGATGCCGATCAGGCGGTTCGGGTCGCCGGAGACCCAGCGGGTCGCGGCCACCGGCGGAAAGCGTGACCCATCGCCCTTGCCGTCGCGCTGATGGCAGGCGGCGCAATAGGTTTCGTAGAGCGCTGCGCCGGCGTCGAGCACCTCGCGGCCGATCACGTCGTTCTGCTCGTGCGGGTTGCGCAGGTGCGCCTGCTCGGTCTTGCGCGCCTCCATGCGCGCGAGCTGCGCGGTGCCGAAGGCGCCGCGGTCACCCTTGAACATAATCCGCCAGATCTTGCCCTTCACGCTGTCGCTGACGTAAAGCGAGCCGTCGGGCCCCTGCGCGAGGCCCACCGGCCGCGCCGCCGCGTCGCTCGTGTTGGGGATCGGATCGACGCCGGCGAAGTTGTCGGCGAACACTTCCCAGGGACCGCTCGGCGCGCCGTTGGCGAACGGCACGAACGCCACGACGTAGCCGCCCTGCGAGTAGGGCATGCGGATCGTCGAGCCGTGGAAGGCGATGAAGGCGCCGCGGCGATACCGCGCGGGGAACTGATCGCCGTCGTAGAACAGCAGATCGTTGGGCGCGTAGTGGCCCGGGAATCCCAGCAGCGGCTTGGTCAGCTTGTCGGCATCGCCGACCTTCTGGCCGTCGCCGCCGTACTCCGGGTTCAGCTTCTTCTTCCCCTCCAACTGGTCGTAGTAGTAGTACGGCCAGCCGCCGTCGAATCCGTCGGTGACCTTGAAGAACTCCTCGGACGGCAGCACCGCGCTCTGCCAGCGGGTTAAGTAGCGCGACCACGTCCGGTAGAGATCGTCGCGTCCGTGCTGCAGCGCGTAGAGCTCGCCGACGTCCCGGTTCCACGACATCCCAACGATGCTGCGGATCCCGGTGGCGTAGCGGCGCCCGTCCTGCTCGGTCTGATTGAGCCGGCTGTCGCTGAATACCCAGACGCCGCCTTGCCAGTCCAGCTCGGGGCATGGCTGACGTCCCGGCGATTCCGGCCGGCGGTTCTGCTCCTGACAGCTGTCGCCCGGGGCCCCGAACGGCACGAACAGGTGGCCCTTGCCGTCAAACGCGATCGGCTTGGCGATGTGCTCGTAGGAGCGCAGGTTCTTCTTGTACTCGTGCCGGAGCACGGTTTCGACCGGCGTCGACGGCACGAGCTGTCCCGGCGTGAGGCGCTGCCGATACACTTCGCCGGCCGTCGTGAAGTAGATGTGGCCGGCATGGATGCGCATCGCCGTGCCGTAGTCGCCGGTGTCGGCGTACTCGCCGAACACCTGCACGTCGTCGGCGCGGCCGTCGCCCGTCGTGTCGCGCAGCGCGACGAGACCCTTCGGGTGGGGGACGCGCAGCTTGACGTAGATGATGCCGTCGTCGGCGACGGCGAGGTGGCGCGCGCGGCCGACGCCGTCGTGGACGACGACGGCCTCGAAGCCACCGGGCAGGGCGAGGCCGCCGTTGTCCTGGCTGCCCGGGGGCAGCGGCGGACCGCTGCAGCTTCTGCCGGTGGCAGCCGCCACGAACATGACGAGCGCCGCGGCGTGCGGCGCGACAAAGGGGAGTCGAAGCACGGCCGGGATTGTCTCATGCTCGGTCGACGGCCGACCGCGGTTCTATTCCAGACCGTAGCGGCGCATGCGGTGGTAGAGCTGCTGTCGCGTGATGCCGAGCGCCTTGGCGGCCATCGCCTTGTTGTCGCGCGCCCGGTGCAGCGCCTGGTCGATCATGTCGCGCTCGAGTGCGTGCAGGTCGTTGGCCGACGTCGGTGAGCTGGCCGCCGAGCGTGGAGGCGACGCCGGCGGCGGCGCGGCGGCCGTCAGCGCCTGCGACGCCGCGAGGATCGCGCCGCCGATGTTCAGTGCGAGGTGATCGGCGGTAATCAGCCCGCCATCGCAGAGGATGGCGGCGCGCTCGAGCACGTTGCGCAGCTCGCGTACGTTACCCGGCCACGCGTAGTCCATCAGCCGCCCGCGCGCGTCGCGGGAGATCCCGGCGGGAGGGCGGCCGAGGCCGCGGCCGATCTCGGCGAGGAACCCCTCGCTCAGCGGCACGATGTCGTCGCGGCGATCGCGCAGCGCCGGCAGCCGGATCGCGAACGCGTTCAGCCGGTAGTAGAGGTCTTCGCGGAACTGCCCATGCGCGATCGCGCGCGGCAGGTCGCGATTGGTGGCCGCGACGATACGGGCGTCGCTGCGCAATCCGCGGGTCCCGCCGAGACGCTGGAATTCGCGCTCCTGCAGCACCCGCAGGACCTTCGCCTGGGCCGGCAGGCTCATCTCGCCGACCTCGTCGAGAAAGAGCGTGCCGCCGGCCGCCAGCTCCAGCTGACCGGGCTTGCTCTGCGTGGCGCCCGTGAAGGCGCCGCGCTCATAGCCGAACAGCTCCGCCTCGAGCAGCTGATCGGGCAGCGCGGCGCAGTTCAAAGCCAGAAACGGCGCCTGATGGCGCGGCGAGGCGCGGTGCAGGAACCGCGCGATCACTTCCTTGCCGGTGCCCGATTCGCCGAGGAGCAACACGGTGGTGGCCGTGGCGGCGACCTGCGTCGCCTGCGTGAGCACGCGCCGCCATTCCGGCGTCTCGCCGACGACGCGGCGGTTGCCGGTCCGTGCGTCGAGCTCGTCGGTGAGGATCCGCACCCGGGCCTCGAGCGCGGCCGCGCGCGCGGTCGCCTCGTCCACCCGCTTCAGCAGCGAGGCGCCGCGCTCGCGTGCGAACGGCACGGCCAGGCGATCGGCGATCCGCCTGGCGATCGGGACATCCGTCGGCTGGAACGCTCCGGCCGTCAGCGACAGGAACGTGAGGCCGGCGACGAAGTCGTTGTCGAGGCGCAGCGGCAGGCGCAGCGCTCCGCGATAGCCGAGTCGTGTCGGCCAGAGGTGCTGCTGGTCGGCCTCCGCCCGCAGGTCCGCCACGAGATCGAACTCCCACTCCGGGTTGGCGCGGAGGTGCGCTGGCACCTCGACGATCTCCGGAAATGGCTCGGCGCCGTCCGGGACCGCGGCGGCGTAGACGCGCCCGGTCCGGCCGTCGGGCAGGCGCATCGTCATCAGCATGGCATCGTGTGGCAGCACCGCCTGTGTCACCGACGAGATCCGATCGAAGAGATCGCGCAGCTCGCCGCTGCCGGTGACCGAAGCGAGCAGCTGATCGAGCAGGTCGGCCTTGGCGGCCCGCGCCTGCAGCTCCTCGTGCCGGCGCGCTTCGTCGGCGAGGCGCAGGGCGAGCCGCTGGTGCGAGAGCGCGACCCCGACGTGATCGGCGAGGCGCCGGGCGACGTCCACGTCCACGCTGGTGTAGGCCCCCGGCCGGCGGGCGTTGAACGACACGCCCCCGACGATCGCGTCGTCGATGCGCACCGCCACCCGGACCGACGAGCGCATGCCCATCCGCGTCACCGGCCGGTCGGCCTCGAGCGGGTGCGTCAATCGATCGTCGAGGATGTCGAAGTCCCACGCGCGGGTCACGAACGTCGGGTACGGCTGCGGACAGCGGCGCGCGACGTCCGGCGTGTCGCCGGTCTGCACATACAGCGTGATGGTCGTCAGGTCGTCGTCGAAGATACCGAGCGTCAGGGTGTCGTGCGGCAGCGCGACCGTGCCGATCCGGGACAGTCGCTCGAAAACGTCGCGCACGTCGAGCACGCCGAACAGCGCCGGCAGGAGGCCCGCCGCCTGCTCCAGCCGGCGCAGCCGCTGGGCGTCGTCCTGCGCCGACGGCGCGCGCGAGAGCAACTCGACGCTCTGCGCGCCGACGGTCTCGAAGTCGCTCAGCTGCGGCGCGGTGAGCGGCGCCGCGTCGGCGAGCCCCACCCAGAAGCGCGTCGGCCGGTCGAGGCCCGGCATCGGCGCCGACAGCAGGCGCCGCACGCCGGCGAAGCCGAGGTACCAGTCGACGACGCCGCCGGCGGCGGTGATCGCACCGGCGTCGGCGTGCCGGATGCCATCGGCCTCGGGCCGCAGCGCCTCGGGCAGATCGGACGTGGCGACCACGTAGCGGCCGATGCCGTGCGGACAGGAGTACAGCAGCTCCACCCCGCCGCGCGCCGTGCGCTGCACGACGCCGACGGCCGCCGTCCGGACGACGGCGTCCGCCGCCTGCGTCAGCGACGTCAGGATTTCGCGCGTCGGGATGGCCGGCATGAG
Organism: Vicinamibacteraceae bacterium; assembly: GCA_031407765.1. Classification (GTDB taxonomy): domain Bacteria; phylum Acidobacteriota; class Vicinamibacteria; order Vicinamibacterales; family Vicinamibacteraceae; genus JBDSLU01. Next base: position 8,361 of record JANOIR010000469.1, on the reverse strand, counting down.
GCAAAAAAGTGTCTCACATCGGCTCGATCGGCGGAACCCGGTTGCGCCGTCCGCCGCTCCCGACACATTTTGCGTCACGCCCACACCGATTGGCAGGAACCGCAAAAGGAGGCTCCATGAAACGGCTCGCGGCTGGGATATTCGCCTTCGTCACGATTGTCGGAAGCCGGAGCGGCGCGCAGGAGGTCCCGCCCCCCGCGGGCTTCCCGAAGCAGTCGTGCCGCGAGGCGATCGTGACGCAGAACAGGATCAACACGTACTTCCATCGGGGCGTCGTGCCCCGGCTGATGGGCTGCTGGAATCGCCTCACCAGCCCCGGCACTGTCTCGGTCAGCTTCGAGTTCGCCCGCAAAGGCGACCTCTGGGTGCCGGGGACCAGCTATCTCCGGTCGACCACGCCGGCCAACCCGCGCGACGCCGATCTCGCGCTGAGCTGTCTTCAGGCCGCGGTCGCCGGTACCGCGTTCCCGGTGGATGAGACCGACGTGGGTGCCACCCACTTCGGCGTCCATTGGAGCTTCCCGGTGCCCTGGCCTCGCGACCTGAACGGCGCGCTGGCGCGCTTCAACACCAACAACCCGAGCGCCGGCCAGTGCGGCGGCAGCGAGGGCCCGCCGCCCGCCTGCGAGTGGTGCTTCTGGCAGAGCACGCTCGGCTTCTCGTACTGCGCCAAGGCCTGCGCCGGCTGGAGCGGGTGCACGGACGACGGGACGCTGACCGGATGCAAGATGACCAACCCCAAGTGCGTGACCGGCTCGGCCTTCGGCAACAGCGCCGGGCTGACGATCTATTGATCGCGGGCGTGGGCGGCGGCGGCGCGCCGTACTAGCGGTCTCCTCGGCGCCGGCACTAGGATGGGGCATGCGGATCCCGACCTCGCACGTGGCGCTCGCGGTCGCGCTGTCGACCGTGACTGCGATGCCCGCGGCCGCACCGCCCCAGCAGGCGAAGCCCTATACCGAGCGCGTGGACGTCCACCGCCTGCTCGTCGACGTCCGCGTCACCGACGGCGCGGGTCAGCCGATCGAAAATCTCGCGAAAACAGACTTCGTGGTGCGCATCGACGGCAAGCCGGTGCCCGTGGAATCGGCCACCTGGACGACCGCCTTGCGCAGCGGAGCGACCGGCGCGGCGCCGACCCGATCGCCGGCGCGGACGACGAGGCCGCAGAACGAGGGACGACTCATCGTCTTCCTGATCCAGAAGGATCTGGAGCCGAGCCGCATCAACGGCATGATGCGGCTCCTCGCCGAGGCCCGCGCGTTGTTCGCCGCGTTCACGCCGCGCGACCGCCTGGCGGTGCTGTCGTTCGATTCCCGGCTGCGGATCTGGACCGACTTCACCAACGACCTCGAGCGCGTGCGCGCACTCCTCCAGGACGACATCCTTGTGAGCGAACCCCCCGCGCTGGTCGAGAGCCGGGCCCCTTCGCTCGTCGCGAGCCTGGGTGCACGTGAGGCGCAAGGCGCGTCGACGATGGAGAAGGCCCTTCTGCTCGTTGGACGCGCCCTCGAGCCCCTGCGCGGTGCGAAGAGCGTGATCGTCTTCGGCCACGGCTTCGGCCGCTTCGGACAGAACGGCGTCACGCTGGCGTCGGACTACGCCGAGGCGCGGCGATCCCTCCGCACCGCGCGTGCGTCGGTCTTCTGCCTCGACGTGACCGAGGCGGACTACCACTCGCTCGAAGCGGGCCTGCAGGAGGTCGCCCACGACACCGGTGGCTTCTTCGAGCGCACGCACGTGTTCCCAGCGCGTGCTCTCACCCGACTCGCCGGCACCCTGGCCGGGCACTACGTCCTGATAGTCGAGCGCCCCCCGGTGCGCAGGGGCCGGCATCGAGTCGACGTCTCGGTACCCGACCCAAGCGCCACTGTACTGGTCCGGGATTTCGTCGACTAGCCTCGTGCTTGCACGGCCGACCGGCCCCCGCTATCGTGACCATCCCTTGCGCCTTGCCTCATGGATGGTCGCCGTCTCATTGCTGGCTCCTCAGCCCGCGGCCGTGCGCATCATCGCGGCGCCGGACGGCGCCGGGCCCGTGCGTCCCGGGATCGAGGTGTTCCTGGAACACCTGCCGGCCGATCTGCGCGGCAAGCGGGTCGGGCTCATCACCAACCACAGCGCGGTCGATCGCGCCGGCGTGTCGGCCATCGACCTGATCGCGCAGAACAGCGGCCTGCGGCTGGTGGCGCTCCTCGCCCCCGAGCATGGCATCCGCGGCCAGGCCGACGCCGGCGCGAAGATCACCGATGAGCGCGATCAGAAGACCGGCATCCCGGTCTACTCGCTCTACACCGCCGAGGATCGCGGCCCGACGCCGGAGATGCTCAAGGATGTCGACGTGCTGGTCTACGACCTGCAGGAGGTCGGCGGCCGCACCTGGACCTACGTGTCGACGATGGCGCTCTCGATGCAAGCGGCCGTGAAGCGCGGCATTCCCTTTGTCGTGCTCGATCGTCCGAACCCGATCGGCGGCGAGATCGTGGAAGGCGCGCGTCTCGATCCGGCGTTCAAGTCGTTCGTCGGGATGTATCCGATTCCGGCGCGTCACGGCATGACGGTCGGCGAGCTGGCGGCGCTGTTCAACCGGCAGCACGGCATCGGCGCCGATCTGATCATCGTCAAAGCGGCGAGCTGGCGACGGTCGCAGTGGCGCGACGGCACCGGTCTGCCGTGGGTGAACCCGTCCCCGAACCTGCGGTCGCTCGCCGCGCTCACCAGCTATCCGGGCACGGTCTATTTCGAGGGCACCAACCTCACGGAAGGCCGCGGCACCGACCGGCCGTTCGAGCAGATCGGCGCCTCGTGGCTGCGTGCGCCCGAGATCGTGGAGGCGATGAACGGGCTGCGGCTGCCCGGTGTGCGGTTCGAGGCCATCACCATGGCGGTAGCGCCGTCCGCGGCGAAGTTCGCCGGTGAGACGATCCCGGGCGTCCGCTTCGTCGTGACCGATCGTCAGGCCTACCGCCCCGTGCGCACGGCGCTGCTGCTGATCGACATGATCAAGCGGCGCCAGCCGGCCCAGTTCGCCTGGGGGCCGTCGATCGATCGGCTGACCGGCTCGGACAAGGTCCGACGTGCGATCGACGACGGCCGACTCCCGCCGCTGCTCGAGGAATGGGATCGCGACGCCGCGGAGTTCGTGCGGATCCGCGAGCCGTTCCTCCTGTATCGCTGACCGCGTCGGCGCTTATCGAGATCGGTTTGGCCGCTGGCTTCATGCCCTTACGCGCCGCGGCCCCCGCGCCCGCCGCCGCGTCGCCGACCGCCACCCGCGCCGGCACCGTCGGACCGACCGGTTGCCGCATCAGTCAGATCCAGCCCGATCCCGAATGCCGCGGCGTATCCGACACCGGCAGCCGCGGGCGCGAGCAGCAACGTGGCGCCCCCGTTGCGGAAGATGCCGTCTGTCGCGTTGGTCGTACGCTGCCCCGGCTTCGCGTAGCGAGGATCGGCCAGGATGCGGTCGTTGAGCGCCTCATCGAAGTACCACTGCGAGGTGAACTCCCATGGACTTCCGTTGGCCTGCGTGCGGATCTTGAAATGGATGTGGATCGCGCGGCCCTGGTACCAGCCCGGGTGGATGGTCGTGAACTGCGCACCGCCCTTCGCGTCAGTCGTCTGCGCGCCGCGCAGGGATTTCTGGCCGGAGGTGCTGAACCCGGGGTCGGTCACACCGGAGTAGACACCCTGCGCGTCACACTGCCAGATGTCGACTGTCGCGCCCGGCAACGGCCGGCACTGCCCGTTCGACACGTCGAAGACCGTGAGCGCCAGCACGAGTGGTACGCCATCTTTGGGCGCCCCCGTGGTGGGCTCGACACGAATATCGGATCGCACCAGCTGCTGGTCCACGAAATACGGCCCTTCCGTCTGTTCCGGCTTGACTACGCAGCCAGGCGTTTGCGCTGCGTTCTGCAGTCCGACAGCGCGCACGGGCCACGCGGCCGCACCGCCGAAAATGGCCGCGGCGCCACCCGCGCCGATCAACTGCACAACTTCCCGCCGGCTCAGGATCCGGCCCACCATCTCGTCGTCGTTCTGCATGGAACCTCCAGAGCACAACAGTAGCGAGTCGCGGGCGCCGGAAGGTGTGAAGATTCGGTGGCGACGGTCTGCCACACCGATCTGGGCCCGCACAACACCGTCTTTCAGGACGGCCGCCCGGTCGCCCTCATCGACTGGGCGCCGGCGCAGGCAAGAGCCAGCGCAGCACCGACAGCAGCGCCAGCGCCACGCTCAGGACGATACAGAAGTTGCCGAAGAGCCGCGCGATCCCGTCGATCAAATGCGGCCGCATTGTCGCCTCGAAGCTGGCCGCGCCGGCGTCGATCCGGCCGTTGATCGTGTTCGTGAGCACGTAGGCAGGCTCGCCCTCGATCGACCAACCGGCGTCGCGCTGGCCCTCCACCGTGTCGAGCACGACGACAAAGGTCGCACTCTCCGGGCGGCCGCGATAGCCCCTCCGAGTGATCGCGCGGGCGCGCTGGACGCCGGTGACCCGTTCGCTGCCGATCGACACGGTGCCGAACAACACCCGACGATCGAGGCTGCAGGACGGCAGCGCGCCAGCTTCCCGCTGACACGTGACCACGACGCTTCCGGTCTGTATCTGGACGAAGAGACCGAACGCGAGCGCCGCGGCGGCCGCGTAGGGCAGGACCCAGCGCGGCGCCCGCCGCAGCGAATCCACGGCGTCCAGCGCCCGCGAACCGTGGGACGCCTCGGCAGTGAAAAGCGCCATCCTGGCAATCGCTCTATCCGCTGCCCGGATCAACCATTGACCTGCTCGCTCACAGCGTCTTCATGTCGAGGACGAACCGGTACCTGACGTCGCCCTTGAGCATGCGCTCGTAGGCGTCGTTGACCTTCTGCACCGGAATCAGCTCGATGTCGGAGACGATGTTCTTCTCGGCGCAGTAGTCGAGCATCTCCTGCGTTTCGGCGATGCCGCCGATGCCGGAGCCCGCCAGTGAGCGCCGGCCGAAGATCAGGCCGTACACGCCGGGGGACGGATGCGGGTGCTCGGGCACGCCGACCAGCACCAGCGCGCCGTCGCGCTTGAGCAGCGACAGGAACGGATCCAGGTCGTGCGACGCGGCCACCGTGTTGACGATCAGGTCGAAGCTGCGAGCGTGCTTCGACATCTCGTCCGCGTTTTTCGACACGACGACTTCGTCCGCGCCGAGCCGCTTGCCGTCCTCGATCTTCGACGGCGACGTCGTGAACAGCACCGTGTGGGCGCCGAACGCGTGCGCGAACTTGACGCCCATGTGGCCGAGACCGCCGAGGCCGACGATCCCGACCTTCTTGCCGGGGCCCGCGCCCCAGTGGCGCAGCGGAGAATAGAGCGTGATGCCGGCGCAGAGCAGCGGCGCGGTCGCCGCCGGATCCAGCTTCGGCGAGACGCGCAACACGAAGTGCGCGTTCACGACGATCCCGTCGGAATAGCCGCCGTAGGTGACAGGTGCAGTGCCGACGGGATCCACCGAGTTGTAGGTGAAAATCGTTCCGCCCGTATCGCAGTACTGCTCGAGGCCCTCCTTGCAGCTGGCGCACGTCAGGCAGTTGGATCCCACCATGCAGCCGACTGCGGCGATGTCACCTGCTTTGACGGTGGTGACGTTGGCGCCGACCTTCCTGACCCGTCCCACGATTTCGTGGCCGGGCACGCACGGATAGACGGTCGGCCAGAACGCCCACTCGCTGCGGGCCGTGTGCAGGTCGGAGTGACAGACCCCGCAATACAGAATCTCGAGCTCGACGTCGTCGGGACCGGCATCGCGCCGGGAAATGCTGGCAGCCGCCAGCGGAGACGTCGGATTGGGTGCGGCAAACGCCTTGGCCGTGAACATCGTGCCAATCTATCAGAAGCGCGTTACGACTTTCTTCCCGTCGTAGCTGACATCCTTCGTCGTTCCCGCCGGCAGCACGAGCACGCGGAACGTTCGCTTGGCGGCGAGATTCGTCGCCCCCTTGGGCGCGCCCGGCTCGAGGGAGAGCTGCTTCGCGCGGTCATTCCACGTCATCCGGATCCAGGTGCCGCGGGTCTGCAGGTACTCCTGGGTGATGCCGTCGTCCGTATAGAGCGTGTACTCGCCGTTGGCGCCGGTGTAGACCTTGAGCGTCGTCGGCTCCGTTACCGTTTGCGCGGTGTATTGCCGCACCGGATCGAACGGCACGATCGCGCCAGCGCGGACGTACAGCGGCATGGTGCCGAGATCGACCTGACGGGTCACGGTGCGGCCGCCCGTCATTTTCTCGTTCGTCCACCAGTCGTACCAGTCTCCCTTCGGGAGGTAGACCTCACGCCTGGTCGCGCCTTTCGTGAAGACGGGCGCGACGAGCAGATCGCGGCCCCACATGAACTGCGTGCCCAGTCCTCGCGCGTGCGCGTCGTCGGGGTAGTGCAGCCACATCGCGCGCATCAGCGGCAGGCCGCGGTCACGTGCCTCCCACGCCAGCGTGTAGGTGTAAGGCAGCAGCTGGTAGCGCAGTTCCGCGTATTTCTTGGCGACGGGCTCGATCGCCGGGTTGTTCATCTCCGACTGCAGGATGTTGCGCCGGTCGTCAGGCGGGACAGCCGCATTGGTGTTGTTGTTTTCGCGCGGGCCCATGTCGCTCAGGCCCCATCCCCACGGCAGCCGCGTCCACCAGGTGCGGCCGTGCGAGCGAAACGAGCCGCAGAACGAGGCGAACTGGAACCAGCGGGCGTAGAGCTCCCCGGACAGCTCGCTGTTGGGATAGAAGCCGCCGATGTCCGAGCCCCAGTAGGGCCCGATGCTGAGGGAGTAGTTGATGCCGACGGCGACCTGCGCCTCGAGCGTCTTCCACGAGCTGTCGGTGTCCCCCGACCAGACCCAGCCACCCCATTGCGCGATCCCCGGGTAACCATTGCGCTGCAGACTCCACGGCCGGACATTGGGTGTCGTCTGCAGATGCCCCTGGTAATAGAGCTGGTGGCGCTTGATGCGCTCGTGAAGGTTGAACCAGTCGCCTTCGTCGGGCCAGAAGGCGTCAATCCCGGCTTTCACCAGTGGCAGGTGCTCCTGCCAGTAGTTCGCGATGTGCGACGTGTCGACCGCCTCGCCTGGTCGCGGCGGAATCGTCCCCTGCAAGGTCGGCAGCCGGTCGCGATCCCACGGCACCATGTGGACGGCGACTTTCACGTGCTGCGCGTGCAGGTCGGCAATGACCGCGCTCGGGTCGCGTGTGAAGACCTCCGGGTTGAACTGGAACGACGGCTGCTTCGTGTTCCACCCGCGTGGCGTGAATCCGGTGCCGAGGTAGATCAGGGCGTCCAGCGGGATCTGCTTGCGACGGAACGTCTCGGCGATGCCGAGCATCTGCGCGTCGTCCTCGAGCGTCCGGTGCGACTGCATGTAGCCGAGCGCCCACAGCGGCGGCATCGCGGCGGGCCCGGTGACGGCCGAGAAGTCCTTCATTGCCTTGGTCGGGTCGGTCGCGTCGAAGACGAAGAGGTCGTACAGTCCGGGAACGACCGTGTCGGCCGGCGGCAGGCCCTTCGCCAGCGCCTGCTGCTGGTTGCGCTCGGTCTGCGGCACCCGTTCGGCGTCGCTGAGCTTCCTGGGCACGAAGACGCCGCGGTCGGACGTGCGCAGATCCACCTGTCCCCACGGCGCCGCGACAAACAGGCCCCAGCCGCCCGTGCCGAGCATCATGGCAACTGGGTTTCGCGAGCCGTACATGTCGGCCTGCCAGCGTGGCTGCATCGTGTCGAGCTGGCCCCGGCGATCGAACTGCACCGGGTCCTCGCGCCACGGCTTGTCTTTCACCGGCAGCGGACCGCCTTCGCCCAGGCCGAGCACCGGCTGATCGCCGATCGTGAACGACAGGTTGCCATCGCTCTCGAAGACGATCTCCTGGATCAGGACGCCCGCCTCGTTGGTGACGCGCAGCGTCAACGGCTTGGGCCGGACCTCGACCGAGAGCGCACCGACCTTCTTCCGCACTGACCGCGTGATCTCGCGCAGCGAGAGCGCCGGAGACGGGTAGCTGCGAGCCGCGATGGCCGGATTGACGGGAAACGCCTCTTTGAAGCTGAGAGGCTTCAGCGTGATGCGAATGCTGCGTTCGCCGGCGGCTCGCACGTCGAGCTGCGCCGGCGCACCAGCCGCAGTGATGGTCTGCGCCTGCACCTGTGCCGCACTGAGAGTGGCCACAAGTAGGAACGTGAAGCGCTGAAGGGCACGCCTATGTTGTGATCGCATGGACCCGCCTGGCTTCTTCGAACCGGTGGACGACCGGAGGTTCCGGTTGAACGATGCGGTGCCATTGTGCCAGAGCAGGCGAGAGCTGGGCGTCGAGCCAGAGGATCACGCCGCAACGATGGGATGGTCG
>JANOIR010000463.1:0-22996 GCA_031407765.1 Vicinamibacteraceae bacterium | reverse complement strand
CGACGCGCATTATGCTACGGGACCTCGCGCGGCCGCCCCGAGCCACATGCTATCGTGCAGCCCGATGACGCCGCCGCGGCTCTCGATCGTCGTCGCGGCCATCGACGCCCAGGACACGATCGACGCCTGCCTCACCGCCCTCCTCACCGCGACCGCCGGCATCCCGAGCGACATCGTCGTCGTTGACGCCTCGCGCGACGACACCCGTCGTCGGGTGGAGACGTATCCGTCCGTGCGTCTGATCTCCGCGGCGCCCGGCGTGCTCGTACCGCATTTGTGGGCGCGGGGCTTTCACGCCAGCCGTGGCACCTTCGTGGCGTTCACGCTGGCCCAGCTCCGCGTCAGCGCGACCTGGGCGGAGCGTCTCCTGGCGGCGATCCGGCCCGGCGTGGCGGGCGTCGGCGGCGGCTTCACCCTGGCTGCGGACACCAGGCCCGCGGCCTGGGCGCTGTTCTATCTACGCTACTCGGCGTTCATCGAGGAACGCTGGCGCGAGGGACCGGTCGAGGGGGAGATCGCCGGCGACAACGCGCTCTATCGCCGATCGGATCTCGAGGCGTGTCCGCCCTTCGACGTGGACGGCTTCTGGGAAGTGGCCATCCATCAGCAGCTGCGGCGCCGCGGCCTGACCCTCGCCGCCGCGACCGGGGCCACGGCCGCAGTGATGGGACAGCCGTCGCCCGTGCGCGTGTTGGGCGAGCGCCTGCGCCACGGCCGACGGTTCGCGGCCAGCCGCGCGACGAGCCTCGCGAGCCGCGCGCGCCAGGTCGTCGCGACGCCGCTCGTACCGCCGGTGCTGTGGTGGCGGGCCGCGCGTCGAGTGCTGCCCTACTCGGCGCATCGCCTCCGCTTTCTCGCGGCGCTGCCGTGGATGGTGTGCTTCGCCACGGCATGGGCACAGGGCGAGGCGTTGGGAGCCCTCGTCGGCGACGAGCCGGCGCGATGAGTGCCCGGTTGGCGGCAGGATCGGTCTTGGCGCCAGGATCGGTCAGCGTCGTCATTGCGTCGCCACGCGAGCCAGCGTTGGCGCTGGCCTGTCTGCGCTCGGTGCTGCCGCAAGCGCGTGCGCTCGGCGCACCCGTCGTTCTCGCCCGCACGGGGGATGCGGGCGCGGTTGTCGCCAGCCTGGGGGAAGGCGGTGCGCCGGTCGCGGTGACCATCGTGCCCGTCGATGCGGCGCCGGGCGCCTCGCTGCCTCAGGTGCGCGGTGCCGGTCTCGCCGCCGTGCGCACGCCGTATGCCGCGCTCGTCGAAGACCACTGCGTCGCGGCACCCGGCTGGCTCGACGCACTCGTTGCCAGCGCCGCCGGAACCTCGACCGACGTAGTCGGCGGTCGCATGGGCAACGCCGAACGGTCCCGCGCCGTCGACTGGGCCGCCTACTTCGCCGAATACGGCTTCTTCATGGGCACGACTACGGGCGATGCGGCTCCGCTCGCCACCGGCGCCAACGTGCTCTACGGCCCGCGGGCGCTGCCGTTGGCGGCCCGATGGGCCAGCGACGGGCTCTGGGAGGACGTCATCCATGCCCGTCTGGCGGCGTCGGGCTGCGATCTGACGGTGACACCGGCCGCCGTGATGCTGCAGAATCAGCGCTACGCCGTCGGGCCCTTCTGCCTCGATCGCTATCGACATGGGTTCGCCTTCGCGCGGGTACGGCTGCGCGAGCACGACGGCTCGGGCCGCTGGCTGCGGGCCCTCACGGCGCCGCTGCTCCCCGTGCTGCTCGCCTGGCGGCTGCGGGCGAACGTGATGCCCGACGAACGCGCCGAGTTCCGGCGGGCCCTGCCCCTGACGTTGCTGTTCCTGAGTGCCTGGTCGGCCGGAGAGATGATGGGTTACGTGCGTGGACGGGCGTCGTAAACGATGACACAGGCGCTCACGCAATCGCACGACCCGCGGCTCTCGGTGGTGATCCCCTCGGTCAACGGCCTGGCCGATCTCACCGGGTGCCTCGACGCGCTCGCCGTGGACGCGCGCCGTACGCCGCTCGAGGTGCTCGTCGTCGATCGCGTCGGGGACGCGCTGCGTCAGCAGATCCGCGCGGGCTATCCCTGGGTACGCGTCCTCGATGCCGCGCCTGGGACCACCATTCCCCAGCTGCGCGCGCAGGCGTTTGCCGCGGCGGTCGCGCCGATCGTCGCGGTGATCGAGGATCACGTCCAGGTGCTGCCCGGCTGGGCCGACCAGATGCTGGCCGCCCACGCGCACGGTGAAGAAGTCGTCGGCGGAGCGATCGTCAATGCCGCCACCGATCGGCTCGTGGACTGGGCGGCCTTTCTCTGTGAATACAGCCAGCTGCTGCCGCCGCTGCCGTCGGGCCCGGTGCCCTCGATCGCCGGCAACAACACCACCTACCGGCGCGCGCTCCTCGATCGCTTTCGTGAGGCGGCCACCAGTGGGCGATGGGAAGATCACCTGCACGAGGTGATGCGCGCGCACGGCATCGAGCTCCACTGCCATCCCGAGATTGAAGTCGGGCACAAGAAGCACTACACGGTGTGGGAGTACACCTCGCAGCGCTACCTGTATGCCCGATCGTTCGCCGGGGCGCGTGTCCGCGACCGCTCGCTGCCCGGACGGGCGCTCTACGCAGTGGCGGCCGCCGTCCTGCTACCGCCCCTGCTGCTCGCCCGCATCGTCGGCCGGGTTTGGGCGCGTCCGCCCTACCGTCCCGTGCTGCTGCGATCGTTGCCCCTCCTCCCCCTGTTCGTGGCCGCCTGGGCCGCGGGCGAAGTGGTGGGCGCGTCGTGCGGTCCGGGCGATGCGTTGAGCCGCGTGTGCTGACCTCGTCGACACCGCGATCGGTCCGGCCGCTCCGCCCCGGCGACCACGTCGTCGTCATCGGCGCCGGGCCTGCCGGTCTCACCGCGGCCTACCTGCTCACGAAGGACGGCGTGCGCGTGACGGTGCTCGAAGGCGACACCGTCGTCGGCGGCATCTCGCGGACCGCGCGCTACAAGTCGTACCGCTTCGACCTGGGCGGGCACCGGTTCTTCACCAAGATGGCGCCCGTCCAGGCGATGTGGGACGAGCTGCTCGGCTCGAAGTTCATCTCGGTGCCGCGCCTGTCGCGCATCCATTACCAGGGCCGCTTCTTCGACTATCCGCTCAAGGCGAGCAACGCCCTGCGCGGCCTCGGCCTGGTCAACGCGTTCCGCATCCTCTTCAGCTACATGTGGTGGCGCGTCAAGCCGTACCCCGTCGAAGACACTTTCGAGCAGTGGGTAACCAACCGCTTCGGCAAGCGGCTCTACGAGATCTTCTTCAAGACCTATACCGAAAAGGTGTGGGGCATTCCGTGCACCGAGATTCGCGCCGACTGGGCGGCGCAGCGCATCCAGGGCCTGTCGCTGGCCAAGGCGATTCTCTCGGCAACCTCGCTCCAGCGTCGATCGACGGACATCAAGACGCTGATCCACGAGTTCCGGTATCCCGAGCTGGGGCCCGGTCAGATGTGGGAGGAGTGCCAGGCGCGCGTCGAGCAGGGCGGCAACCGCGTGCTGCTCTCGCGTCGCGCCGAATCGCTCGAATGCCAGAACGGACGCGTCACGGCCGTCCACGCGCAGACGCCCGACGGGCCCGTGCGCTTCGAAGCCGAGCACGTCATCTCGACGATGCCGCTGCGCTCGCTGGTGCGGACGCTGGGCGAGGTAATGCCGCCGCCGGCGAAGCGGGCCGCGCAGGGTCTGCGCTATCGCGATTTTCTCGTGGTCGCACTCATCCTCGACCGCTCGAATCTCTTTCCGGACAACTGGCTGTATATCCACAGTCCGGGTGTGCGGGTCGGCCGCATCCAGAATCTCAACAACTGGAGTGCGGCCATGGTGCCCGAGCCCGGCCGCACCTGCCTGTGCTTCGAGTACTTCTGCTTCAAGGGCGACGATCTGTGGACCAGCGAGGATTCGGCGCTCATCGCGCTGGCGACTCGCGAGCTCGAGACCTTGGCGCTGGCGCAGGGGGCCTCGGTGGTGGACGGCTCCGTGGTGCGCGTGCCCAAGGCGTATCCCGTCTACGATGCGGAGTATCGGGCGCATCTCTCGGCCATTCGCGAGGCGATCGATCCCATCGACAACCTCCACACCGTGGGCCGCAACGGCATGCACAAGTACAACAACCAGGATCACTCGATGCTCACGGCGATGATGGCGGTCTGGAACATGCGCGGCGCGTCGCATGACATCTGGGAGGTCAACACGGACTTCGAATACCACGAAGAGCAGCGGCTCGAGCCGGCCGCCCCGGCGGCGGCCACCGCCACCGCCGCCAGAAGGCCCTGACCATCGTGCGCGTGGGCATCGACGCCACGTCGTGGGCGAACCCGAGAGGCTACGGGCGCTTCACACGCGAGGTGCTGCGGGCGCTCGCGCCGATCGCCCGCCACCACGAGCTCGTCTGCCTGCTCGACGAACGCGCGATGCGCGACTTCGACCTCTCGGGACCCAACGTGACGCCGGTCGTCGTCGCCCTGGGCGAGTCGCCGACGGTGGCGGCCTCGGCCGATGGAGCGCGTTCGCTGCCCGACCTCCTGCGCATGACCCGGGCGACGTCGCGCGCGCGCCTCGACGTCTTCTTCTCGCCCACGGTTTACACCTACTTTCCCCTGCCGCCAGGGCTCGCCGCGGTCGTCACGATTCACGACGCCGTCGCCGAACGCTTCCCCGAGCTCACGCTGCCGTCACGGCGCGCGCGGCTGTTCTGGCGCGCCAAGGTGGCGCTCGCCCGCTGGCAGGCGCGGATCATCCTCACGGTGTCACCCTACGCCGCCCGTGACATCGCCGAGGTCATCGGCGTCCCCGCCGATCGCATCCGCGTGGCGCTCGAAGCGCCCTCGCCGAGCTATCGGTCTGGCGCCGGGCGCGAGGAGATCGAGGCGGTGGCGGCGCGCTTCGGGTTGCCGCCGGCGCGTCCATGGTTCCTCTACGTGGGTGGGCTCAACCCGCACAAGCGCGTCGGCGACATCGTCGCGGCCCACGCGCGCGTCGTACGCGAGTGCCCCGGGTCGCCGCCGTGGCTGGTGCTCGCCGGCCCGTCGGAAGAAGACGTGTTCCACGCCGAGGACGGAGCGCTCCGCGCGGCCATCGCCGCGCACGGCACCGAGTCCCTGGTGCGATGGACGGGGTTCGTGTCGGACGAGGACTTGCGCTGTCTCTACTCCGGAGCGCTGGCGCTGCTGATGGTCTCGGCCGGCGAAGGCTTCGGCCTGCCGGCGGTCGAGGCCGCGGCGTGCGGGACGCCGGTCATCGCCACGACGGCCAGCCCGCTGCCGGAACTGCTCGAGGGCGGCGGCTACTTCGTGGCGCCGGGCGACGTCGAGGCCATTGCGTCGGCGATGCGGCGCCTGCTCGACGACGAAGTCGGGCGTCGGGCGATGGGCGACGTGGCGCGGCAGCGGGCCGGCGCGCTCAGTTGGGATCGTTGCGCGCGGCAGACGCTGGCGGCGATCGAGGAGGCGGCGGGCTGATGCGCCGCGTCCTCATGGTCACGACGTTCTACCCGCCCTACAGCTTCGGTGGCGACGCGGTCGACGTGCAGACCTGGGCGGGCGCGCTGGCGAGACGCGGCTGTGAGGTCACGGTCGTCCACGACGAGGATGCCTACCTCGCGCTGGCACCGCGTCCACAACCGGGCCATCAGCCCGAGCCTGGCGTCGAGGTGATCGGCCTGCGCAGTCCGCTGGGCCGGGCCGGCCTCCTCCTCACCCACCAGACGGGACGCCCGATGGTGCACGGGGCGCGACTCCGCCGCTTGTGCGCCGAGCGGCAGTTCGACACTGTCGTCTTCGAGAATGTCTCGCTGATGGGCGGGCCCGGCATCTTCTCGCTGTGTCCGGACGCCGTGCGGGTGTTCGTGGCCATCGAGCACTGGCTCATCTGTCCGACGCATGTGCTGTGGCGGTACGACGAGCAGCCGTGCGACGAGCGGCGTTGTCTGCGCTGCACGCTGCACCACCGGCGGCCCCCGCAGCTCTGGCGTCACACCGGCGCGCTGGAGCGTGCGGCGCACGACGTGGACGTGTTCTACGCCCGATCGGCGTTCAGTCGCGAGAAGCATCGGGCCTACGGGTTCGCTCCGCCGATGGAGGTGATTCCGTCGTTCGTCGAGGCGCCGGCGGCGTCGAGCGGCGCGCGCCCGCACGAACGTCCCTACTACCTGTTCGTCGGCCGGATTGAATACCTCAAAGGGCTGGCCGACGTGCTGCCGCTCTTCACGACCGATCGCGGCGCGGATCTCGTCATCGCCGGGACGGGTGCGGCGGAGGCGAGCTTCAGGGCCATGACCGCTGGGTCGCCGTACGTGCGATGGCTCGGGTTCGTGCCGCGCCACGAGCTTGGCCGGTGGTACCGGCACGCGCGTGCGTCCCTCGTCCCCTCCACCACCTACGAGACCTTCGGCATCGTCGTCATCGAAGCGCTCAGCCATGGCACGCCGGTCATCGTCCGCAATCGCGGTCCCCTGCCCGAGCTCGCCGCGCGCGGAGGAGGCCTGGTGTTCGACACGCCGGCGGAGCTCGACGCCGCGCTGCGGGCCGTGGCGCACGAACCCGGCCTGCGCGAGCGGCTGTCTGGTGATGCCGAGCGCGCCTTCCGCGAGCATTGGAGCGAGGAGGCCGTCGTGCCGCAATTCGTCGCCAGCGTGGACCGCGCGCGTCGCCGGCGGCTCGAGTCGTCCGCCGCGTCGGCGGGCCTCGGCGTTCGGCCGGTGTGAGGCACGGCCATGCGCGCCATCCTCACGTATCACTCGATCGACACGTCAGGCTCGCCGATCTCGGTGTCGCCGGCGGCCTTCCGACGGCAGGTCGAGCACCTGGTGCGGGCCGGCGTGGCGATCGTCACGGTCGACGATCTTCTTGCCGACCGGGCGCCCGGCCAATCGGCCGTGGCCCTGACGTTCGACGACGGGTTCGCCAACATCGCGGCCGAGGCGCTGCCGCTGCTCGTCGATCGTGGCCTGCCGGCGACCATCTTCGTGGTCAGCGACTGTGTCGGCGCCACCAATCGCTGGGCCACGATCGATGGGCATGGCCTGGCCGAGCAGTCCCTCCTGGACTGGGATGCGCTCGGACGCCTGACCTCGAAGGGCCTGACGATCGGCTCGCACTCGCGCACGCACCCGTACCTGACGCGCGTCAGCCCGGCCCAGATCGAGGACGAGGTCCACGGCGCGGCGAGCGAGATTGCGCGGCGACTCGGGCACGGCCCGTCCGGCTTCGCGTATCCCTATGGCGCGGCGGACGCCCAGATCCGGGCCGCCGTCGCCGGCGTGCATCGCTGGGCCTGCACCACCGAGTTCCGGGTGCACGACGATCGCCGGCCTCTCGACTTGCCGCGACTCGACATGTGGTATTTCGAGGAGCCGGGCCGGTTCGAGACGTGGGGCACCCCGGCTTTCTCGCGCTGGGTGCGCCGGCGCCAGCGCCTGCGCCAGGTGCGCGCCGTGTGGCGGCGGATGGGAGGCGCATGACCGCCATCTCCTTCGTCTGTCCGGTGTGTCGAGGGCCGGTCGCTCGCGAGGCCGACGCCTACGTCTGCGCGGCCTGTCCACGTCACTATCCGATCGTGCTCGGTATCCCCGATTTCCGCCTGACGCCCGACCCGTGGATCTCGATCGAGGACGATCGCGCCAAGGGCCTGGCGCTCGATGCTCGCACGCGCGGCCTCGGCTTCGAGGCCACTGTCGAGGCCTATTGGGCGATGACGCCGACGACGACGCGGGAGCGTGCGCGCCGGTTCACCGAGCACGTGCTGGCGGGTGAGGCACGCAGCCGCGAGTGGCTGACGGCGCTCGGACTCGATACGGCCGGCGATGCCTTGCCCTGGATCGATCTCGGCTGCGGTACCGCGGACCTGGCCGCGGTCATCGCGCCGACCCGTCCGGTCATCGCGATCGACATCGCGTTCCGGTGGCTCGTGGTCGCACAGCGTCGTGTCCGCGAGCGAGGCGCCAGCCACGTGACGCTCGCCTGCGCCGATGCGGCGGCGCTGCCGCTGCCCGATCGCGCCGCGGGTCGCGTGGTGTCAATGGGGCTCCTCGAGCATGTGCCTGACCACGCGCGGGTGATCCGCGAGTCCGTGCGCTCACTGGAAACCGGAGGGCACCTCCACCTGCGGACGACCAACCGGTATTCGCTGCTGCCCGAGCCCCACGTGAACGTGTGGGGCGTCGGCTTCGTGCCCGTGCGGTTCGCCGACCGCTACGTGACCTGGCGCAACGGCGAGCGTTACCAGCACCTGCACCCGACCTCGGCGGGTCCGCTCCGGCGGACGATGCGAGCGGCCGGCCTCTCCGAGGTCAGCGTGGGACCCGCCGCGGCCCTGCCGTCGGACGCGCGCCGGCTGGGGTCCGGCGAGGCGCTGGTCGCGGCCTACAACCGTGCGGGGCGTCTGCCGGGCGTCGGCCGGGCGATGGCGTGGGTGACGCCGCTGCTCGAGGCGCACGGGGTGAAGCGATGATGGGGCCGGCGATCTTCACGCCCGACTACTACGCGCGCCTGCGGGCGCTCGAAGCCGGCGGCTGGTGGAACGCGGCGATGAGGGATATTCTTGCCCTCGCGCTCGCCGGCGCACGGTTGCCAGACGCCGGTTCGCTCGTCGACGTCGGTTGCGGCTCGGGCGGCACGCTGGCGTGGTTCGCGGCACGCTATCCGCGCTGGCGGCTCGCGGGCCTCGACCTGGCGTCGGACGGCCTCCGTGCCGCGGCTCAGTGGAGGCAGGGGGCTGTGATGCGTGCGTCGGCGCTCGCCGTGCCCGTCGCGTCCGCGACCGCCGACGTGGTGGTGTCGCTCGACGTGCTCCAGCACCTGCCGCTCGCCGGCGGCGACGTCACGGCGCTCGGCGAAATGCGGCGCATCCTCAAGCCCGGCGGTCTACTCGTGCTGCGAACCAATGCCCAGTCGTTGCCTCGTACTGCCGACGATGAGGAGCACCTGTTCCATCGCTACGAGACCGACGAGCTCGCCGGCAAGGTGGCAGCGGCAGGCTTCCGCGTCGAGCGGTTGGGGCGCGTGAACGCCCTGCTCGGACTCGCCGAGATTCCCCGTGAGTGGCGCGCGTTGCGACGCACTGGCCGCGCCTACCACGGCGTGCTCGCCTCGGCTCCGGGGCGCCCCGGTCGTTTCGATCAGTGGAAGCGGCGCTGGCTCGCGGCCGAGGGACGGCTGCTGCTCGCCGGCTCGCCGCTGCCGTTCGGACGCTCGCATTTCGCGGTGTGCCGTGCCGTCGAGGGCGCGGAGACGATGACGCCTGGTCGCGCGAGAAAGGACGTCTCGTGACACCGCCACGACGCTCCGGCGGGGCCTCGGGTCTGCCGCCGCGGCTCGCCGCGAGGGCGGCGCCACTGCGGCCGGTCGCGCTCGGCGCCGCCGTCGGCCTGCTCGTCGCCCTCGCCTTCGCGCTCGTCACGTCGGCGCACCTGCTGGTGCTGCCCGAAGCGCCGCATCTCGAACTGCTCGGGCAGTACCTGCGCGGCTATCACGTGTCGAAGGTCGGGGTCGTCGTCGGCGCGGCGTGGGGCGGCGCGATGGGGTTCGTCGCGGGCTGGCTGCTCGCCCTGGCGCACAATGCCGCTGTCCGGGCCTGGCTCGACGTGGTGCGAACGCGGGCGAACCTGGAGAAAAGCGAGTTTCTCGATGGCATCTGAACGCGATGAGCCGGAGCGCCTGACGGCCGAGGAAGCGCGCGCGGTCGAGGCCGTGCTCGTGCGTCTCAACGAGCGGGCGTGGGGGCTGGCCTTCGGTTTGCTCTGCGGCCTGGGTCTCTTCGTCGCCACCGCCATCCTCGTCATTCGCGGCGGCTCCCAGGTGGGTCCCCATCTGGCGCTCCTCGGCATCTACCTGCGCGGCTACGAGGTCACCTGGACCGGCGCGATCGTCGGCCTCGGCTACGGGCTGGTGCTCGGCTACATCGCGGGTTGGGCCGTCGGCGCCGTCTACAACCGCCTCGTCAGGATAGGATGACCGAGGTCGCGGTTTCACCGGGCGTAGACGGCACCACTTCGCCCGACCCCACGCTCCGCGGCTCGATGGCCGGGGCCATCGCCGCGCTGGGCGGCGGTGAGATCCTGGCCCGGCTCGTCGCCTTCGGCACGACCACGCTGCTGGCGCGGCGGCTGGGTCCGGAGGGCTTCGGCATCCTCGGCTTCGCGTCGGCGATCTGCGGTTACTTCGCGCTAGCCGTGGGCGGCGGACTGAACGACCTCGCGTCGCGTGACGTGGCGCGCCACCCGGCCGGCGCGGCCGACATCTATCGCCTGGTGTTCGCCGTGCGTGCGCCTCTGGCGCTGGGCGCCCTGGCGCTGCTCGTGGGCATGGCCTGGGTGCTGCCGCGCCCGGATGCGCACCGCGCCGTGATCGCGCTGTCCGGGCTCTCGCTGGTGTCGCTGGCGCTCGATCCGTCCTGGGCGATCAAGGCGCTGCGCCGTTCGGGTCTGGCCGCAGTCGCCATGGTCGGCACCCAAGCGGTGACGCTGGTCGGTATCGCGCTGCTCGTCCTCGGCCCGGCCGACGTGCTGCGCGTGCCGGTGGTCCAGTTCGTTGCCGAAGCGATCTCGAGTCTGCTGCTGACCATCTTCGTGCTGCGGGCCGGCGGCGCCTTGAAGCCGCGCTGGGCCGACGGGCTGGCGCTGCTGCGCGAATCGGCGCCGCTCGCCTTCGGCCGCGGCATGCGCGTCATCATCATCAGCTTCGACATGGTGATGCTCGGCGTGGTGGCCTCGAACCGCGACGTCGGGCTCTACGCGGCCGTCTACCGCGTGCACTTCTTCGTGCTCGCGCTGCTGGTCGCCGTGCAGGCGGCCTACCTGCCGGTCATGGCGCGTGCCGCGGCACGTGGACCGGCGGATCTGCGGCACGTCTCCGACCAGGCGCTTGCCGGCGCGGCCGTCATCGGCGCCCCGCTCGTCGCCGGCGGTCTCGTCACCGCCGGGCCGCTGCTCGCATTTTTCTTCGGTGAGCCGTATGCGGACGGCGCCCGCGCCCTCCAATGGCTGCTGGTGAGCCTGTTCTTCGTCTTCGTGCATGGACTGCTGCACAACGTCTACGTGGTCACCGCACGCACGCCGCTCGAGGCTCGATGGTTCGCCGCGGCCGCGGCCATCAACGTGCTCGCCAACCTGTGGCTCATTCCCCGCTACGGCATCGCCGGCGCGGCGGCGGCGACGGCAGTCGCCGAGGGCGTCATCGTCTGTGGCGGCGTCCTCGTCAGCCGGGTCTCGAGTGTGGGCGCGGTCGCCACGGCCTGGGTCAAGCCCGCCGGCGCGGCGCTGCTGATGGCGGCGGTGGTGTGGGGCGTGGGCGAGGGCGTTCCCGTGATCTGGCGATGCGCCCTCGGCGCCAGCGTCTACGGCGCCGCGATCGTGGCGCTGATCGGTCCACGGACGGCGGTGGCACACCTGAAACTGCAGCTGCCGTGAGCGAGGAACGCCATCTGGCACGTGCGGCGGACGCAGCGGCAGGCGGACGCGCGCTCGGCATCCTCGCGCAGCGCCTGCATGGCCGCGTCACCGGCGTGGCCCGCTACATCGGCAACCTGCTCGACGTGTGGGCGGCGCAGCTCGCGCGCCCGGCGTTTCCCTTCACGCGGATCGTGCTGCTGTCGCGCGAGCCGCTCGCCGGCGACGTGCTGCGTGGGACGCTCGAGAACCGCTGGCTGCCCTCATCGCTGCCCGACGCCGCCTGGGAGCAGGTGTACGTGCCGCGCCTGGCCCGCGATCTCGACGTGCTGTTCTGCCCGAGCTACACGGCGCCGCTGCGGCGGCCGTGCCCGATGGTCGTGGCCACGCTCGACATGCTGCAGGTGACCCGTCCCGCCGACTTTCCCCGAGCCGCCCGTCTGCTGCGAGGCCCGCTCTACCGACTGAGCGCGCAGCGCGCCGACGCCATCGTCACCCTCGCCGAGGCGACCGTGCCGGCAATCGTCGAGCACTACGGAGTGGATCGGAACCGGGTGCATGCCATTCCGCTCGCGGCCGATCCGAGGTTCACGGCGGTGGCGGAGGCGTCGGATGCGGAGACGATGGCGCGTTACCATCTCGAGGCGGTGCCGTTCGTCCTCTTCGTCGGCAAGCTGACCGCGCGGCGTCACATCCCGGAGCTCGTCGCGGGGTTTGGCCGCGCCGTGGAGCGGGGGTTCCCGTCGCGACAGCTCGTGCTGGCGGGGCCCGATTCGCTCGGACTGGGCGCCGCGGCGGTCGGCGCCCGTGTGCACGTCCTCGGTCACGTGCCGGACGCCGACCTGCCGACGCTCTATCGACGCGCCGAGCTCGTCGCCTATCTCTCGGAAGACGAAGGGTTCGGCCTGCCGATCGTCGAGGCGATGCGCAGCGGCACGGCCGTCCTGACGCTCGACCGGCCCGTGCTCCGAGAAGTGGCCGGGGCGGCCGCCTACTATCTGACCGAGGCGACGCCCGACGCCATCGCCGAGGCGCTCGTGGAGCTGTTCGGGAGCGCCGAGCGTCGTGATTCGCTGGCGGCCGCGGGTCTCGCGCGCGCGGCACATTTCGACTGGCACCACACGGCAGCGCAGACGCTCGACGTGCTCGTGCGCGCGGCAGGGAGCCGCAGCTAGTGGCCGGTATCAGGCATGTCGATAGTGCCTCTCGGGCGGGGCATCCCGCCTGGCGGCGTTGCTCGTCGCTTACAAATCCCCACTTTGCGCGCTCCTCGCGCCTGGCCAGGCGGGCGCCGCGCCCGAGATCCACTACCGACATACCTGATACAGGCCACTGACACATGTCCCCATCGCCTACCCGCGTCGCCCTCATCGGTCTCGGCAACGCCGGACTGACGTTGCACCTGCCGGCCCTGGCGGCTCTGCCCTCGGTCAGCGTCGTCGGGGCGTTCGATCCGGACCCGGTCCGATGCGAACGCGCCGCGCAGGCGTTCAAGATTCCCATCAGTGCATCGTTCGAACGCCTGCTCGAGACCAGACCCGACGTCGTCATCGTGGCGTCGCCGCCGGAGACGCACACCGACTACACGCTGGAGGCGCTTCGCGCCGGCGCCCACGTCTTCTGCGAAAAGCCGTTCGTCTCCTCGCTCGACCAGGCCGACGCCATCATCGCCGAGGCGGCAGCGCGTGGACGCCAGGTGGCAGTGAACCACGAATTCCGGCACATGCCGATCTTCGACCGCGTCATCGACGGCGTGCGGACCGACGGCCCGCCGCGCATCGTCCAAGTGTGGCAGCTGATGGATCTGCCGCCCTGGGCCGAGCCCGGGTGGCGCGGCGAGATGCTGCAGCGCACGCTCTACGAGGCGGGCGTGCACCTCGTCGACCTCGTGCTCGCGCTGTTCGGCGAACCGCCCGTCGCCGTGTCCGGCACGATCTCGTCGTGCGAGGCGATCGATCGGCCGAGCGATGCCGTCGCGCTGGTCACGCTCGAGTTCCCCGGCGGACGGCTCGCGCAGATCGTCCAGAACCGCCTGTGCAAGGGCGAGACGCAGTACGTCGAGCTGCGCGCCGACACCGCGAACGCCTCCTGGCGCGCCTCGTTCGGCGGCCGGGCCCGCGTGCTCGCCGGCCTCTTCCGCTCGACACGGCCGACGGTGCGCGTCGAGTACGGCCTCGCCGGCATGGCCTGGCGCGAGAGCGGCCACGACCGAAAGTTTCTGGCCCGCAATCCCTCGCATCCCGCCATGCACGCGACACGTGAGGCGCTCCGCCAGAGCCTCGCTGCATTCGCCAGCGGAGGGCGCCCGCCGACGACGGCCGAGGACGCGCGCGCGGTGCACGAGGTGATTGTCGCGTGCTATCACGCGGCCGCGCAGGGACGCCGCCTCCTCATCGGCAGCGACGAGGTGCGCGCGCTCCGCTCCTGGCGGCTGGGTGCCGCACCGGCGTCCGCATGACCCGCACGCCCCGAGCCGCCATCGTCGGCGCGGGCCTCATGGGCCGCTGGCACGCACACGCCTGCCGGCGCGCCGGCGGACAGGTCGTCGCCGTCGTCGACATCGATGCCGCTGCGGCCGAGCGCCTCGCGCGAGTCTGTGGCGGCGCAGCCCACGCCGTGTCGTTCGACACGCTGCCGACGATGACGGCGATCGACATCGTCCATGTGTGCACGCCCGGCGAGAGGCACGTCGGCGCGATTGGTGAAGCGCTGGCGCGCGGCTGCCCGGTGATCGTGGAGAAGCCGCTGGCGCCAGACGCCAGCGCCACCGAAGCGGTGATCCTCGCCGCCCGGCAGGCCGGTCTCTGGGTGGTGCCCGTGCACCAGGCCGTCTATCAGGACGGGACGCGGGCGGCGCTGGCCTGGGCGCGCGAGCGGCGCGTGCGCGTCTTCGACTACCGGGCCTGCTCGGCCGGCGCCGACAGCTCGCCCGATCGCGCCGCGCTCGTCGCCGCCGAAATCCTGCCGCACCCGCTGTCGTTACTGCAGGTGTTGTCGCCCGAGGCGTTCGACCAGATCGCCTGGGACGTGCGGCGGCCCGCACCAGGCGAGCTCATGGCGACGACCGTGGCCGGCGACGTCCTGGTGCGCCTGCTCATCTCGATGCACGCGCGGCCGACGCGCCACGACCTGACGCTGCTCGCCGACGAGGGCAGCCTGGTCGTCGATCTGTTCCACGGCTTTGCCTGGCAGGAGCCGGGCGCGCGACCGACGCGGCTGGCGAAAATCACGCGTCCGTTCACGGCCGCGGCCCTCAGTGCGGGGCATGCGGCGGTCAACCTCGCTCGCCGGACGATGGCGCGTGAACCTGCCTATCCGGGGCTGACCACCCTCGTCACGGCGGCCTACCGCGCACTCGGCGATCCACGCCAGCGTCCGTTGAGCGATGCGCACACGCTGGCCGTGGCCCGCGCCCGCGACGTCATCCTGCGGCAGGCCGGTGACTGAGGTGACGTCGGGCCGCAATCGCACGGCGCCGCTCGCCAGCGTGATCGTGCCGTTCCATCGGGGCCGGCCGATGCTCGAACGCGTCGTCGCGGCGATCGTCCGATCGCCGGTCCCACTCGAGGTCGTCGTCGTGGCCAACGGGCACAACGAGGATCTCGCCTCGATCGCCTCCGTCGGCGGCGTCCGCGTGATCTCGCTCCCGGTGGCCTGCGGTCCGGCGACAGCCCGCAATCGGGGTGCCGCAGATGCCAGCGCGCCGGTCCTCGTCTTCATCGACGCCGACGTCGTCCCGCATCAGTCGGCCATTCCGGCCTTGCTCGATCACCTGCGCGACGAGCCCGACGTGGTGGCCGTGTTCGGCGCCTACGATCGCCAGCCGCCGCATCCGGGGTTCTACTCGCAGTACCGCAACCTCGCGCACGCCTTCGTGCACGAGCAGGCCAACCGCGACGCTCGCACCTTCTGGGCCGGACTGGGCGCCGTGCGCACGGCCGCCTTCCACGCCGTCGGCGGCTTCGACGAGCGCTTTCGACGGCCGTCGATCGAAGACATCGATCTCGGCTATCGGCTCACCGCGGCGGGCTTCCGGCTGCGCGTGGACGTGGCGGCCCGGGGCACGCATCTGCGGGGCTGGACCTTTCGATCGAGCCTGATTACCGACGTCCGCGATCGCGGCGTGCCGTGGATGCAGGCTTTGCTGAAGTATGGCGCCCTCGCCAACGACCTCAACGTGTCGCACAGCGGGCGCCTGTCCGTGGTGTGCGCCTACGCGACGGTTGCAGGCGCGGGCGCCGCGTTCATCTGGGCCCCGGCGATGGCCGTGTCCATCGTGGCGCTCGCCGGCTTCGCGGTGATACACCGCGCGATGCTGCGGTGGTTCACGATGCATCGAAGCCGTGGCTTCGCACTCCGGGTGCTGGCCGCGCAGGTGCCGCATCACCTCTGCAACGGCGTGTCGCTCGTCGCCGGCACGCTGCTGTGGACCGCGCAGCGCTGGGGCGGCTGGCGCACGCGCTGGACGCTCGCCCCCGAGCGCTGGCCGCTCACCGCGATCGACGACCGGGAGCGCGCTACTTCGAACCGCTGAAGGCGAGCTCGAGGAGGCCGCCCGGGCAGGGCAGGACGTAGTTGACGGTCTCCGTGCCCGTGACGCTGTTGCCGGTGACGCGTCCCTGGATGCTGCCGGTGTAGCTGTGCCGGTTGACGACACTCTGCCGGTTGACGACACTGGGACGCGGGCCGGCGATTTCCGCGATGACACCGCCGCCTCCCCCGCTGAAGCTGCCGTCGGCTTTCATGTCGCCGTTGTAGACGCGCGTGGTGCCGCGCTCCACGAGGGTCGCACGGAAACTGGTGCCGTTGGCGTTGCCGCTCAGGGTGAGCGTTCCCGATGCCCCCGGCCTGACAGGGGTCTCGCAGTTCTGCCGCACCACCTGCAGGCCCACGTTGAAGGTGCCGTAGAGACCGGACACGTTCACGATCGGCTTGAGGGCCAGGTCGAGCCGCGTGACCTGCGCGAGCGTGACCGGGCGCACCACCACCTCGTAGTAGGGGTGCGTGATCCGGACGCTGAAGGTGCCCTCCGCGAGATCGCCCAGCGCAAAGGCGCCGGTGACATCGGTCGTCGCGGTGCGGCCCGCGTCGGCGCCGTCCGTCACCTCCACGCGCACGTTCTCGACGCCGCGGCCGTTGTCGACGTCGGTGAGTGTTCCCGCCAGCGGGAAGCGGCGGACCGGTGCGGCACTGACGCTCACGCGGGTGCTGCCGACGACCGATCGATACGTCGCCCGGACGTCGGCGTCGCCCAGCGCCACGAACGACACGAGCCCGGTCGCGGTCACCGTCGCGACCGACGGGTTCGCGCTCTCCCAGGTCGCCTGCTGCGTCACGGTCTGGGTGGTGCCGTCGGAATAGCTGGCGCTCGCGGCCAGCTGCGCCGTCTGGCCGGGCGTCACCGCGCCACTGAGGCCCGTCACCGCGACCGAGGTCAGCGTCGGTGCCGGCGTGGGCGTCGGCGGTGTCGTCGGAGAAGTGGGGACCGGGCCCTCCGGTGACCCGTTGATGCACTGCACCAACGGGAGGACACATGCCACGACGAGGAGCAGACGGCCGAGCCGTGATGTCAGGGCGGCGAAGGGCGGTGCGAATCTCCTCAGTGACATGGTGTCAGTGGCGCATGCCGTCGGACATGCGCATGTTCCACATGCGCCCCATGGGCGACTTGGGGGCCCGGAGGCGAAGGAAGACGTGATAGGAAACGGGACGGTCGCCGTGCGTCGCCTGCAGGCGTGGCGGCACCTTGTAGAGCACGACGTCGCTGCCGAGGGCGAGTTCCCAGCCACCCATCTTCGCGAGCTCGACGGCGCTGCCGAGGGTCAGCGCGTGCAGCGGATCGATGAGCTCGCTCGGATGCGGCGTGTGGGCGAGGCCGGGGAAGAGCAGGTGTTCCGTCTCGACCTCGACGCCTTCGTAGCGCCCGAAGACCGTGACCCGGCCGGTACGATGGCTGATCTCGCCGAGCAGCGCGTCGCTGGAACTGAAGGGGCGACGATTGTTCCCGGCGGCGAAGGTCAGCGAGGTGTAGTTCTCGCCGCGGCCCTCGCGGGTATAGAACGCCGAGACGGTCGAGCGCTTCACGTCCTGGCGCTCGAGCACTTCGGGTTTGGTGAGAAACGCGTACGAGAGCTGCAGCTCGAGGCCGCGGACGGGCCGCAGCATCACCCTTGCCGACCAGGAATCGAGCGGGCCGGGATCCATCAGGTCCCACCGCTGCTCGTCGGGCTCGCGGGCGTGGAAGATCGAGCCGTCGATGCTCAGCGGGCCGACATCGATCCCCGCCCCGAGAACCCCCATCGTGATGTGCGTCGAGTCGAAGTTATGGTGCGTGAGGGGAGCCGTCGGGTTCTCGGCGGCCGAGCGGCGATGCATGAAGGCCGCCGGACCGACGCCGGCCTCGCCCACCGGCGCGGCGGTGAAGCGCAGGGCCGTCCGCTCGTTCAGCGGGATGCGGAAGACGGCTGACAGCTGCATCAGGAAGTCGTGGGGATGCTGGTAGTCCACGAGCGGGGCGCCGTCGAACGTCTCGCCGACCTGGAAAATCTCCGCATAGCCGCGCTCCTTCAGGGTCGCCGGTTCGAGCGACAGCATGCCCGTCAGCGTGAGCGTCGAGCGGCCCACCCTCCGGCTGGCCATCCCCATCCACCAGTTCTGCGAGATGAAATCCCGCTGGCCGCGCGTGCCGCCCTGGCTGTTGAAGGTGGCGAAGATCACGGCGTCCTGCATGAAGTGCCACGGGCTGGCCGCCGGCGCGTCGTGCTGATGGACGTGATCGACGGGTTGGACCGGGGTTGCCTCCGGAGGCGGCGAAGGCGCCGGGGTCTGGGTGCTCGCCTGCGCCGGCGCGACCGCCGGATCGGGCCGAGGCTCGGTTGGCGTCTGCGCCGCGCGCGGCTGCAGGTCCGCCGACGTCTGGGCGGCCGCCGGCATCGACACTGCCAGGGCCACCAGGAACGCGCCGAACCTTGCCCTCCGCACCACTACTCGCATGCTTATCGTCTGATCACGTGTGCGAGGCTTCACCGAGGCGCAACGTGAGCTTGCAGTATACGGCAGCGCGACGGCCGGCCGAATCGCCGGCGAGGCGCCGCCCCGGCGAACGGGGCTACGGAGCGCCCGTGCGGCCGGCCCAGTAGTAGACGTGCACCGTGCCGTCGCCGATGACCCCGGGAAACTCTGCGCGATCGGAGGCCATGGCGTGCAGCCAGGCATCGAGCTCCGGCTGACGCGCGCGCAGGTCGGCGGCAAAGGTCGAGACGATCCACGCGGGCGCGTGTTCGTGGGCGGCCCAATCCCGCAGCTGCTGCGGATCCTCGATGAGCAGGTAGCGGCCGTCGTAGAACCGCGCCGCCTTGCCCCCGAGGGCGAAGCCCGCGCGCCGGTCGCCGAGCCGAGCATGCGCGTCGATGTAGGCGAGCGCCTGGCGGAACCCCTGTTTGGGCAGCTGGTAGAAGGGTACGAGCTTCACGATAGAAGCGGCCACCAGGGCCGTGGCCGCCGCGGCCGCGATCAGCGGACGGCGCGCCCGCGTCCAGTCGAAAGCCTCGACGAGCAGCAGGTAGGCGACCGGCAGCCCGTAGATGAACGACCGCGGATAGACGCCCTGGCCGCGGAGCAGCGGCACCGCGACGTTCAGGGCGAGCGGCGCGAGCAGCATCGCGGCCGCGAGCGGCTGTCGGCACCACAGCCGCCACACGATCGGCAGCATCACGGCGGCACCAGCGAGGAGGAGCGGCGCGAGTGGCGCCACCGCCCGCGCGAACGCCATCGACAGCAAGGGATAGCCGGTGTCAGCAGGGTGCGCGCGGTAGTAGTCCACGAGGCTCGTCGCCATCGGCGCATACAACGCGCCACCAAGGGCAACGCCGGCCAGGACGACCGCGAGCAGCCGCCACCGGCGTTGCACGAGCAGCACCAGTCCATGGCCGGCCACGACGAAGGTCATGAGCAGCATGGCGTAGAGCCCGAGCCCGATGGCCCCGGCATATGCCATCTCGAGCGGCCACCGCGCCGGGGGTCGCTCGGCCGGCGGACCCGACGCGAGACGGAGGACGCAGCCGGTCGCGACCAGCCCGAAGAAGATCAACGCGGAATAGCCGCGCGCGTTCTGGCTGTAATAGACGTGGTGGTAGGAGGCCGCGAAGAGCGTGGTGCCGACGAGCGAGGCGCTCCGCGGCCAGATCGCCACGGCCACCCACCAGAACGCCCACACGCCGGCGATACCGAAGAGCAGCGCGGGGAGCCGCAACAGCCACGGATCGGTGCCGAACCACGCGCCCACGAGGTTGGCGAGCACCGAGTTCAGGACATGGTTGTTGGCGAGCCCGTAGGTCGAGACCACCCGGGCGAACGGGACGTGGACGAAGTTGATGACCGTGACGATCTCGTCGTACCAGAGCTCGGCGTTCGCGTTGATCAGGCGCAGAACGGCGCCGCCGGCGACGAGAGCCGCGACGATGATGAGAGACGAGCCCGGCTCGCGCCGATGAGAACGTGCGTCGGTCGAGGGCTGAGCCGGCATCCCGTGGCAGGAATGTTATGCCACGGCACGCCGACCTGACCGATGTCCTGCGTCGACCTTGGCCACGACGAACGCCCAGGAGGTCGCGCGGTCGCCGGGTGACCAGCGGTACGACACGTTGGCGACAGCATCCGGGGCAAGGACGGCGGCGAGACGGCCTCCTGGCGCGGTCAAGCGCCGTCGATGGCGGCTTCCGCGCGAGCGAGCAGGTCGCCGAGGCCGCGGCGCTCGGCGCGGTCTTGCAGATAGGCGCGGTCCAGCGCGGCACCCTGCACCAGCAGGATCCCTAGGACATCGCGCCACTGGCGGTCGGACACCTCGTTGCCAGCACGGAACCAGCGCAGCTTCTGGAGCAGTATGTCCTCGGGTGTATAGGCGTAGAGATGGCGGTCGGGATCGGACGCCACCTGTATCCGCTGCCGTCGATCCATCTGCTCCTCGTCGAGCGGCGAATCGCCCAGGACGAAGAGATCGACCTTGATGGCGGTGGCGACGTGGAACAGGTTCACGCTCGAACGCTCACGAACGGCTCGTGCGACCGCGCGCTCGTCGACATCGAACGCTCCTCGCAACGCGTGGACGAGCCGATCGATGTCAGACGCCGCCATGGCCACCACGATATCGACGTCCAGTGTCGATCGCGGCTCACCGCTCATCGAGCTGGCGAGCGATCCCCCCACCAGATAGCGCAGGCCACACGCTTCAAGGAGCTCCGCCACGCTCAGCGCGACGGCGATTGGGTCGCTCACGCCGGCCCGCGGAGGTCGGTCAGCTCCGCGGCGTCAGGATAGATCCGCCGAGTCGTCTCGACACCGAGCCGGATGGCAGCCAGACGCAGGAAGCACTCGCGCTCCGTCGCGTGCGGGTAACGGCGGCGGACCCCGGCCAACGACAGGTTCGTGATCGCGCGCGTGGTGTCACTGACCAGTCGCAGGCGCTCGAGCGGCGAGAGCCGACGCCACGCCTCTATCTGGCGCTGTTCGATATCGGCCGTCGTGTCGGTCGAGAGAATCGCCTTGCGGGACGGGGACGCAGGCTCGGACACCGGGCCATTGTAGAGCGCGTGCGTCCCTCGGGGTTGATCCTTCGATCTGCTGACCGTCGGCGTCACCGACGTCTGACATCAGGCCGCCGCCAGGACGCCATCGATCTGCGCCATGGCCGCCTTCATGCCCTCTTCCATGCCCATGCCAAGGAGCTTCTCGAGCGCTTCGAGCGAGGGGAATGTCGTCACCGTCGTCATGCGCGTGCCGCCGTCGTGCGGCTCGAAGGTGAATCGCATCCGCATCGTCGGCTTGTCCGGCGCTTGCTTGCCGTCGGGGCCAAGGAAGCCGTCCTTCACCTCGAACGCCCGCGGCTCGTCGATGCTCAGGAAGTCCCAGAACCCGCTCGACTTCTCGCCTTTCGGGCCGGTCATGTAGTACTCGGAGCGTCCGCCGACCTTGAAGTCGTGGCGGACGAAGGTGGCCGGCCACTGCGGCGGGCCCCAGAAGCGCTCGATCTGTCGCGGATCAGCGTAGGCGGCCCACAGCCGGGCGACGGGCGCGGCGAATTGGGCGACGACCTTCATCGTCAGCGCTTTGGTGTCCTTCTGAATGTCGACGACGGGCATGCGGTTCTCCTTGGGGTGAAGTGGCAAGCAGCTCGTCCAGGCCGGCGACGCGCACGAGCCAGCGTTCCTCGAATTGAGCGAGCAGACGGTTGGCCCGGCGCACCGCGTCGGGGTTGCCGGCCACGCGCTGGGCCCGGCCGTCCTTCCGCTTGGTCACCAGCTGCGCGCGTTCCAGCACGGCCACGTGCTTCTGCACGGCGGCGAACGACATCTCGTAGCGCGCGGCCAGCTCGCTGACCGAGGCGTCGGCGTCCATCACGCGCGCCAGGATGTCGCGGCGCGTGGCGTCGGCCAACGCGCCGAACAGCTGGTCGAGGGCTTCCGGCGAGGGCTGGCTATCTACAACCATCTGGGATAATTATGTCCTTCCCAAACCCGCACATAAGCGTACACTATACGCATTATGCCTCGGGAAGCGACCGCCCGGTCGCCATGAGCGCGAATCGAAACCTCCTGTAATCCACATTCGTCAGAGGAATTGGTGGAATCGGTTCTGCAAGCCGATTCCAATCGTTAGGGAGGGTGAGGAATGCCCCTCCTGGAGGGCTATTGCGGTGGCCGTCCCACCGTAATACGATTGTTCTGATGAATTGGCCAGACGCATCCTGTTAATGCGTCTAGGTTATGGAATGGAGGTTCCACAATGGCCGTCGTGGAACACGAGGAACGGGCGAAGGCAACTGCAACGCTTGAAGAGGACATCGCTCCACTTGAGATCGTCCGGGAGGAGGATCTCGGGCCAGAAGAGTTTTTGAAGCTCGTCAAGCGCTTCGCTGTTGAAATACAGACCGTACAGATCCAAGCGCCGAGAATGGGCGAGGGCGGCTTCGGAAAACTACGCGTAAAGTACGCCATGCCCCGGCTTCGCAAGGTCGCTGGCGTCCGATAAGCCGTGCCCGACAACACGGACCACGCCAAGACAGAGGCTCTGCAACGGTTCTTTGAGAACCAGAGCAAGGAGCTTCAGGTTCGCAGCAAGGAGTTCGCGCTCCGTGAGCGTGAACTCGACCACGCCGCCAAGTACTCCCAGAAGGCCCTCGACGCGCAACTCGAAGACCGCAAGGATGCGCGAGCCATGCGGCTCAAGGAGGGCACCACCAAGTACAAAGCGGTGGTCGTCCTCGTGGTTCTCGTCCTCGGGTTTGGCGGGTACGCTCTGTACCTCAACAAGGACGCGATTGTGATCGAAGCCGTGAAGATTGCCGGCATCGCGGTTGCCGGCTTTTTTGGTGGCTATCACTACGGGCGCAACAAGGAACGAACGAGTCCCCCCAAGGACTCCAACGCGGACGAATAGCTCCGGGCTGCCCGGCGAGCCATCCTCGCCGGGTCCGGCTCCCACCGTACGACTTAGCGGCGCAACGGCATGTTGCGGTTGGGCTTCATGGGATGTGGGCACGGCGAGCGCACCTTCACCCACTTGGGCTGACGCGGCATGGCGTCACCTCCAACAGGAAGCCGCTCGATTGAGG
>JANOIR010000674.1:0-21336 GCA_031407765.1 Vicinamibacteraceae bacterium | reverse complement strand
GAGATTCGTCGACACATATTCCGGGTGGGGCGCCCGGATCGCAAGGCGCGAAGAGTGAGCTTATTGGGCAGAAGTGAGCGATGAGCAACGCCGCGAGGCGGGATGACCCGCCCGGAATATGTCGGCGAATCTCCGCCCCGGGACACTAGCGCGTCAGCAGGCCGAGCGCCTCGAGCTCGGTCTCGAGACGGCTGACGAGTCCGTCGAGATGGCTGACGATGGCGCCCACCGTCTCCGGCTGCGCCAGGTCGACACCGGCCGCCTGCAGCAACGCCATCGGGTGATCCTTGCTCCCGGCGCGCAGCAGATCGAGGAAGCGGGCGACGCCTTCGGCGCGCCGCGTCGGATCGCCGGCGCGGACATCCTGCAGCAGCTTCGCGCTCGACGCGAAGCACGTCGCATACTGGTAGACGTAGTAGGGCGATCCGTAGAAGTGCGGGATGCGCGCCCAGGTCACGCGCAGCAGCGCGTCGTCGGCCAGCGTGTCGCCGTAGAAGTCGGTGAGCAGCCCGCGATAGAGGGCACTCAGGCTCTCGGCGGTGATCGGATCGCCGCGCTCGACCATCCGGTGTGCCTCGAGCTCGTAGTTGGCGAAGAGGACCTGGCGATAGAACGTGCTCGTGACCTCGTCGATGGCGTGCTGCAGCAGCACGACCCGCTCGCGAGGATCGGTGGCGCGCGTCAGCATGTAATCGAGCAGCAGCGCCTCGCTCAGCGTCGACGGGACTTCGGCGACGAAGATCGTGTAGCTCGAATAGACGAACGGCTGCGTCTCGTGCGCCAGCATCGTGTGCATCGAGTGGCCCATCTCGTGGGCCAGCGTGAAGACGCTGTCGAGCGTGTCGTTCCAGTTGAGCAGCATGTACGGGTGCACGCCGTAGACCGATGCCGAATAGGCGCCGCTGTGCTTGCCCGGGTTCTCGTAGACGTCGATCCAGCGCTCGGCGAAGGCGCGGCGGACGCGGGCCTGGTAGTCCGAGCCCAGCACGGCCGTCGAGTCGACGATCCAGTCCGTGACGTCGTGGTACGGATAGCGCCGATCGAACTCGACGAGCGGGATGGTGCCGTCGTAGAGGTGATAACTGTCGAGGCCGAGAACGCGCTTGCGCAGGCGCTCGTAGCGCCGGAGCGGCTCGACACCGGCACGGCCGGTCGCGATCAGGTTCTCGACCACGGAGGTCGGGATGGCGTTGCCGTCGAGGGCCGCCTCGAGCATCGTGGCGTAGCCGCGCGCCTGGGTATGGAACCAGTCGCGCTGCAGGACGCCGTTGTAGAGGGCGGCGTAGGTGTTCAGGTGATCGGCGAACGGCTGATGGTGCGCGGCGAACGCCTTGGCCCGATCGGCCTGGACGCGGCTGGTGGCCAGAATCGCGCGATAGCGCGCGTAGGTGGCCTTCACCTCTTCCCCGGTCGAGAGCGTGATCGTCGGAAACGAGGCGTCGGCCGTGGCGAGCGCGTCGTAGGCATCGTCGGCGGCGGTCCCGAACTGCGCCGACAGCGCGAGGAGCCGCTCCCCCGCCGCGTCGAGGACGTGCGCCTGCTGGCGATACAGGTCCTCGATCGAGAAGCGGTAGAGGGCCAAGGCCTCGGAGTCGCGCATCCACCCCTGCACGGTCGCGATCGGTATCGCCAGCAGCTCCGGGCTGAACCACGACGTCGCCTGGCCCCACTGCGCCAGCAGGTGTTGCACTCGCTGGCGGCGTCCATTGGCGGCGTTGTTCCGCTGGTCCTGGTCGTAATGGAGGGCGGCGAAGTAGTAAACGCGGTAGGCCAGCTGGCCGAGCGCGTCCCGGTCCTGGAGCGCGGCGAGCAGGGCCGCTTCGCCCGAGGCCAGAGTGCCCCGGCGGGCGGCCAGGCCCTGGATGCCGGCCTCGAGCGCGGCGCAGCCCCCCTCCCACTCCGCCGCGCCGGCGTAGATGTCGTCGAGGCTCCACGTATCGACGACGGCGAGCTCGTGGCGTTCCTTGGGCGAGCCCGTGGTCGGCGCAGCGGAAGCGGTCATGGCATCGTGATACATTGGCGCCCTTCGCGCGTCAAGGGCGACCTTCGACATAGGCAGCTCCAGGAGGCGGCGGCGTGGTTGAACGCGACGAATACATCCTCTTCAGCGGCGGCGCGCCCGGCGCCGAGATGGCCTTCGGCGAGGCCGCCGAGCGCCTCGGCATCGAAGAAGTCAACTTCGCGTTCGAGGGCCACGTCCACGTGCGCACGCGCGGTCTGCGCATCCTCAACCACGAGGAACTGCGTGCCGGGGATGTCAGCCTCGACTACGTGTCGCGGCTGATGAACCGCCGCTACACCGACGCCCCGACGATCCGCAAAGTGCTGCAGTCGATCTGGTACCAGGTCAACCACGGCCAGGAGATCTACGTGATCGGCGCCGTGCTGCCCGATCACACCGTCAAGGGCGGGACCGGCTGGGGCGCCGAGTTCGCCAAGCTGTGCAACAAGCCGCTGTTCGTCTTCGACCAGGAGCGCGACGGCTGGTTCACCTGGAACGGGCCGGCGTGGACGCCCTGCCCCGCCGGCGAGCCGGTCATCCGGCACACGCACTTCACCGGCACCGGCACGCGGCACCTCGCCGACAACGGCAAGGCGGCGATCGCCGCACTCTTCGACCGCAGCTTCGGCGGGTAGCGGGATGTGGCTGCGACGCCGGAGCCCGATCTTCAACGCCCTCAGCCTGACGGCTGTGGCGGCCCTGTTCCTGGTGACTGGCCTCATCGGCTACACGCTCGACAAGCACGAGCGCTTCGTCAGCGGCACCGCGTGGGCCACGTCGGTGATCTGGTGGCAGGTCGCGGCCGGCGCCACGCTGCTGGCGCTGGCGGCCTGGTTCTGGCAAAGCGGTCTGCGCCAGCTTCGGCGCGGCTAGTCGAGGTGCCCGCGTTCCGGTTCGCCATCCCATCGACACACGAGGAACGCTCCCGTGCCCTTCGCTCCGCCGATCCCGCAACGACGCGGCGAGGTCAATCCGGCGCCACGACCCATACCTGCTCGGCGCCGTAGCGTGGCGGCGAGCCTTTGAAATCCGAGTACTCGGCGAGCACTCGGAAGCCGGTGAGCTCGAACAGGTGTCGCATCTCCTGCCGGTAGGTCCAGCGTAGACGCAGCACGTCCTCGAAGCGGCGCACAACGCGTCCGCCGCGCGTGATCGTCCAGTGCCATCGCTCCGAAAACGTCTGGGTCACCGGATCGTTGTGTCGGTCGGTGATCGCCACCGAAACGTCCTGACCGGTCGTCGAGTCGTGGACGGTCGTTCGCATCGTCGGGGCCGCCCGCAACTGAGGCAGGCAATACTCGAGGCGAGGATCGAACAGGTGGATCACCAACCGGCCGTTCGGTCTGAGGTGGCGGCGGACGTGCTTCAGACAGGCGCGCTGATCGCGAACGCTCAGCAAGTGCTGGAAGGCGCGAAAGGCGATCACGACCAGCGCAAATCGCCGCGACAATGTGAAGCGAGTCATGCTGCCGCGAACCAACCGCAGACCGGGTATCGGCGTCGCCCGCAGCTTGGCCCGCGCGATCGCCAACATGGCTGGCGCGCGGTCGAGCCCGGTGACGTCGAAGCCCGCCCGCGCCAGCGGAAGCGCGACGCGTCCGGTCCCGCACGCGAGCTCGAGGACAGGCCCACGGAGCCTTCTGGCCATCGCGAGGTAGAAGGCGACGTCCCCCTCGAGTACGGTACCGGGACCGTCCATCGCCCCGAGATCGTAGAACTCGACACTGGGCCCGCCG
Organism: Vicinamibacteraceae bacterium; assembly: GCA_031407765.1. Lineage (GTDB taxonomy): Bacteria > Acidobacteriota > Vicinamibacteria > Vicinamibacterales > Vicinamibacteraceae > JBDSLU01. Next base: position 17,598 of record JANOIR010000674.1, on the reverse strand, counting down.
CCCTGAAAATGCTCCGGTGCCTTCACCCGGCGAGTATAGGCCCGTGCAGCGCGACCGTCGTCGCTAGCCGATCGTACGGGCTGTGGGCTGTGGGCCACCAACGGGCCGCGCACGCCGAAGGCCGCGCGGGTGTTCCCGGAGCGCGACTTGGAGCAAGCCGACGCCAGCGTCAGCGTAGAGCGCGCGCAAGCCGGGGCCGGCAGGTCGCGCGAAGGCGCGACCGGTTTCGGTCCGGCGACGGCAGCTGCGGACGCACGACGCGCCGTCGTGTGGCGCGAACGGCGGCCGACTTCAGCTGAAGCGCGGTCTACCGGCTTGCGGAAGTGGAGTGCGGAGGGAATACCTCCGCGGCCGTTTGGGCGCGGTCAGCCTGGCCTGCGCCTTCACGCGATCAGCCTTGCCTGTGCCGTCAGGTTTCACGCTGTCACCCTGGCCCAGCCTGTCAGCGGGCTAAGGTCGACGCGACGGCAGGCTAGTCGAGGTGGCCGCGCTCGCTGTCGCCCATCTCGACGCCTGACGGAAAGTACTCGCGCCAGCGCCGCGTGACCGTGGCCGCCACCGTCGGATCGCAGGTCAGCTCGCGCGGATACCAGGCCTTCATGCGCGCGTCGATCACGATCGGCGGCGTGCGTGCGACGTGGTTGCGGACCACCCGCACGGCCGCGGCGTGGATGTCGGCGGCCGGCTCGAAGCGCGTGAACGTCGTCCACAGGAAGTTCATCGGGCTGCGTGTCGCGCGCTCGGCGTCGTCGCTGAGCACCACGAGCGGCCACGCGGCGAACGCCGGCGACGCGGCGAGCCGGGCCGCGGCATCGGGTTCGGCCGCGTGCAGCGGACCGGCCACCACGAGGCACCCTGGGCAGAACACCCGGACGTCGCGGATGCCGGCGGGTACGTCGGCCGACGAGAAGGCTGCCGGCAGTGTCCGCACCGGATCGCCGAGGCCGAGCCACACGCCCTTCGAGCCCTCGTTGACCGACGGCCCGGTGTAGTCGAGCGTATCCATCGACAGGTTCGAGAACACGTAGAGATCCGTCTCCGGTCGCGTACGGGCCAGCACGTGCGTCAGCGTCGCCTTGAAGTCGGTGAGGTCGACGTCGCGATCGGTGACCAGCAGGAATTTGGTGAGCGAGAGCTGCCCTTCGCCGAGGATGCGGAAGGCGCTGCTCATGGCTTCCCGGCGATACCGCTCGCGGACGACCGCGGCGGCCAGCGAATGGTAGCCGGTCTCGCCGTACGACCAGAGCCGACGCACCGCCGGCATGACCAGCGGGAAGAGGGGCGACAGCAGCGTCTGCAGCAGGTCGCCGATGAAGAAGTCCTCCTGCCGCGGCTTGCCGACGACGGTCGCCGGATAGATCGCGTCGCGGCGGCGCGCCAGCCGATCGATCTCGAACACCGGATAGTCGTGGCGCAGCGAGTAGTAGCCGTAGTGATCGCCGAAGGGCCCCTCCGGTTTGCGGACGTGCGGCCGGACCCGGCCCATCAGCGCGAACTCGGCATTGGCGACCAGCGGATGCGGGCCCCGGCCGGCGACCAACGGCAGCCGCGAGCCGGCGATGAGCGACGCCAGCATCAGCTCCGGTACGTTCTCGGGCAGCGGCGCGATCGCCGCCAGGATCAGCGCCGGCGGTCCGCCGAGGAAGACCGTGACCGGCAGATCGGCGCCCCGCGCCTCCGCGGCGGCGTAGTGGAATCCGCCGCCCTTGCCAATCTGCATATGCAGCCCGGTGCTGCGGCGATCGTGCACGTGCAAGCGGTACATGCCCAGGTTGTGACCGGCGCGATCCGGCGACTCGGTGTAGACCAGCGGCAGCGTGACGAAGGGCCCGCCGTCCTCCGGCCAGCTGGTGATGATCGGCAGCTCGTCGAGGCGAACGTCGTCGGTGACGACGTCGACGACCGGACCGGCGCCGCGACGGGACAGACCGACCCTCGCCAGATCACGGAGCAGGCCACGAGCGCCCCACAGCTTGGCCGGCGTCGGCGGCAGGATCGTCTCCGCCGTCTGCACCAGCTGCTCGATGAGCGCGTGAGGGCGCGTGCCAAAGGCCAGGCCGGCGCGTCGCGCCGTGCCGAACAGGTTGGTGACCAGCGGGAAGCGCGCGCCGCGGACGTTCGTGAACAAGAGCGCCGGACCGCCGGCCGCGATCACGCGGCGGTGGATCTCGGCGGCTTCCTGGGCGGCGTCGACGGGAGCGGTGATCTCGACCAGATCGCCATCGCGTCGCAGGCGGTCGAGGAAGGTGCGGAGGTCGGCGAAACCGTCAGTCATCGTGGAGGGGCCCTAGCAGCCCGCTCGCACGGGCTCTGCCACATCATGGATCGGGGATCCCGCCCGGGCCCACGCCCGGGATCCGATCCAGCCGCCGCGGCAACCGCCGCGTGTGCGGCCACGGCGCCCACGCGGCTCCCGGCGGACGCGGCGCCACGCCGACGGCGTAGAGCACGGCTTCGTGGAGGCCGTCGACTCCGAGGAGGCGCTCCGTGACGGTGTCGGCGAGCGCCATCGTGCAGAACGGCGCCAGTCCCTGTTCGGTGGCGAGCAGGCAAAAGCTCTGCGCGTGGTGCCCCACCTCGGCCAGCACGATGCGATAGGCGCGCGGCGTCTCGTACCGCCATTGGGCGCGGGCGAAGACCGCGGTCATGAAGACGAGCGCCGGCGCGCCGGCCATCCACGCCTGGTGCGGCACGCAGGCCGCGAGGGCGCGGGCCGACAGTCCGCGACGACGGCGGACGAGGCGATGCGCGGCCGCGTCGTAGTGGTAGATCCCTGGCGCCACGCCGGGGATGCGCCGCACGGCCACGTAGGCCTCGACGGCGTGCCGGGCGCCGCCCGACGGTGCCGTCTTCAGCGGCATCCAGCCGAAGCCGTCGACGTCGACCCAGGCCTGCACGCCCCAGGTCAGGCCGAGCAGCGTCGCCAGCGTCTCGAGCGTCAGGGCGCCGCGTCCGAGCCGGCGCCACGAACGGCGGGCCCGCAGCGTCTGCGCCAGGGCCGAATCGATGGCCGGCGGCGGCAGCATGCAGACGTCGGCCGGCGGCGCCTGGACGCCGGTCGAGACGGGAGCCGGCGGCGGCGCCTCGCGGGCGCGGCGACGCAGCGCGGCGTTGGCGACGCGGCGCGGGCTGAAGCGGACGTCGCGGGTGGCGTCGTGGAAGAAGCCCGCGGCCGGGTTCCACGCGCCCCACGTCTGCGCCGCGGCGTCGCGCGGATCCGGGGCCGCGGCGCGCGAGACCTCGAGGAGACCACGACGCACGAGCGCGCGGAGCAGCGGATCGAGGGTGATGCGCGAGGTGCCCGGCAGAGCCGAGGTCAGCTGCTCGGCCGACCGCCAGGCGGCGGCGGCGTCGAGGACGGCGATGACCGCGGGCACCGCGACCGTCCGCGTGCCGCGCGCGAACTGGTGCAGCACCAGACCGTCGGGCTGCCAGTAGGCGACGACGTGCGGCGATCGGCGATAGCGAGGCACGGCGCGCCGCTGTGGCGCGGGAGGAAGGACAGAGCGGGACGGAGCAACGCCGCCGGCGGGGATGCCCCGCCCTGGAATCCTCCGAGACATCCCGCTCGCCGAGATCTACAACGGTATGTCGAAGCCGGGCACGCAGGTGCCCTCGATCACGTCACGCGCGCCACGCAGCGACATGATCGCGCGATCGAGCGCGTACGACTGCGGATCGTAGCCCGCTGCGGTGGTGCGCCGCGCCTGAGCGGTGGCCTTCGCGGGTTCGAGCTTGGCGAGCGTCCGGTTGATCTCCGCCACGATTTTCTTGACCGAAACGGTCTTCTGGCGGCCCTTGGGAGAGGAGGTCGTCGAAGCCGGCTTCTTTTTCGCCATGCAATCCTTGTCCGAAAATCCCGGGCCGAATCGGTCGCCGCCGGGTCAGCGCTTGAAGTCAATGCTGTCGAGCAGCTGCGCGAAACGCGCATCGGCACGCAGCCCGTCGAAGCGAGCGTCGCGGCGCAGAAAGAGTGTCCGCGCCGAACGGTGCTGCACCGCCTGCTCGAGCAGGGCCAGCGCTGGCGTCATGTCGCCGAGCGCCACCAGGACCGCGGCGACGTCGACTTCGCCATCGGCCTTCGGGCTGGCCAGCAGCTGGTCGCCGATCCGACGCGCCTCCTGCAGCTGGCCTGAGCCCGCGAGCGCGATGCCGCGCGCGGCGAGAAAGAAGCGATCCTGCGGATCGGTCGAGCCCTGGGCCCAGCCGTCGAGCAGCCCCAGCACCCTGGCGTAATGCTTGCCGGCGAGCAGCGTGCGGACGAGGCCCTTGCGCGCCTGCGAATATTTGCCGTCGATCGCCAGCACCTCGAGGAACGTGCGCTCGGCCTGGCGCTGATTGCCCGTGTAGTGCCAGACCATGCCGAGCGCGGCGCGGGCCGGGATCGACGCCGGATCGATCGCCAGCGCCGACTGCACCTGCGACAGCGCCGCGTCCATGCGGTCGCGCGCGACGAGGAAATTCGCATAGTGCTGATGCACGGCCTCCGAGTTGGGGCTGAGCTCGAGTGCACGCTGGAAGGCACGTTCGGCCCCCTCGCCGTCCCATTCGAGGTAGAAGCGCAGCTGCGCGTCGGCGTTGACCGCCGCGGCGTGATCGCCGTCGAGGGCCAGCGCCCGCCCGATGGCCTCGCGCGCGAGGAGCGTCGCCTTGGCCCGCGGCACGCTGCCGTAGGTCACGCCCTGGAGGAGGTAGCACTCGGCCAGACCGACGAGCGACGGGCCGTGGTTGCGGTTGACCGCCAGCGCCTGCGTGAAGTGCTCGATCGCCCGCACCACGTTCGGCTCGGACAGGTGGCGCATCGCCGATCGGCCGCGCAGGTAGGCCTCGAAGGCGGCTGGCGCGGCATCGTCGGCACGCGAGAGGCGCGACGACTCCTCGGTCGACGCACGGACACCGAGCCAGCGCACCATTTCGTTGGCGACGAGGCGCGGCAGCTCCGCGGCGCGCTCGACCGGGCGCTCGAAAGCCTGCTCGAACACGGGCGTGCCCAGGCCGGCCCGGAGAACGGTGACGCGGACGCGCGCCAGCCCGTCGTTCCAGGTCGCCGTGCCGCGGACGAGGCCTTCGACCTGATGCCGCGTCAGAACGGAATCAGCGCTCGACGTCGCCTGGCTGCTGTCGCGCGTGAACGAGACGACGCGGACGCCGGGCAGCAGCCGCAGCCGCTCCGTCACGACCTCGCCAATGCCTTCGGCGAGCGCCCGATCGCCCGCGGACACGACCTCGAATGGTTCGACGACGAGCGAGCCGACGGGCGCGATGCTCGCCGGACTGGCCGGCGGGCCCCACCAGTGGCGCGTCACCCAGGCCACGGCGCCCGCCCCGAGCGTGGCGGCGATCACAAAGGCGAGCCACATCGGCCACCGCCGGGCTTCGGCAGTGGGACGCGGCGCGGTCCCCGACGCCCGCAGCGCCGCGTCAGCCTCGGGCACCAGGCCGGCCAGCGTCACTGGCGACATCAGGCCGCTCTCGAGGCCGAGGGCGTGGGTCAGGCCGCGCTGCATCGCGCCGACGCTGGCATAGCGCTCGGCCGGGTCGGCCTCGAGCGCCCGCTCGACGACGTGGACGAAGCCCTCCGACAGATCCGGCCGCAAGTCGTGCAGCCGCTTGCGCTCGCCGCGCTCCTGGACGCGCCGCAACTCCTGGAGCGACCGCGCAACGTAGGGATATGAGCCGGTGACGAGATGGAAGAGGAGGACGCCGAGACTGTAGATGTCGCTCTGCGCCGAGGCGTCGGCGCCGCCGAGGACCTCCGGGGCGAGATAGAGCGGCGTGCCGGCGACAGGCGACGCCTTGACCGCTTCGTCGTCCTCGAGCAGAAGGCCGGTACCGAAGTCCATCAGGACCAGGCGCCCGCCTTCTTCGCGGATCACGTTCTGCGCCTTGACGTCGCGATGGACCAGGCCGGCAGCGTGAACGGCGGCCAGCGCCCGGCAGAGGTCCTGCCCCAGCAGTGAGGCCTCGCGGCCGCCGAACGGGCCTTGACGGTCGAGCAGCTGCTCGAGCGTGTTGCCGCGGATGAACTCCATCCACAGGCCGACGCGCCCGTCGTGGGTGTCGACGCCGTGCACGGTGACGACATTGCGGTGCCGGACACGCGCCAGCAGGCGCCCTTCGTTGAGCACCTTGGCGGCGAGCAGTTCGGCGGAGCGACCGCTCGTCCGCAGCAGCTTGACGGCCACGTCACGGCGGAGCGATTCGTCGAAGGCCCGGAAGACCTCGCCGTAGACGCCGGCGCCGACGCGCTCCTGCAGGAGCAGCCCGCCCCAGCGGACGCCGGTCGACGCCGGATCGCCGGGGTCCGGCGCGGACGTCAGACCCGGTCCCACGGCCGCCCCCCCCGCAACCGTGCCGGGGGCCGGGCGGATGTGACCGACGACGCGGCCGCGAACATCGAGCGTGGACGCACCGTCGGCCGGCGGCCCGTCGGCGTCGTCGGTGCTGCGATGGACGTCCCCAATCGACGCGATGATTCTCAGCCGCTCGATCAGGGCGCGCTCGCGCTCGTCGGTGGCCAGCGCAGAAGCCGCCGACCAATCGACGGCCTCCCCATCGGCGACGGAAGAGGCGATCTCGAGGAGGGCCGAATCAGCCCTCATGGCCCATTTCCTCGGCCAGCCGCACGAGCGCGCGGGCGACCGCCATGCGCGCCGCATCCGGGCTGGGCTTGCGCATCTCGGCGGCGATCTGGGCGTACGGCAGCTGCAGCTCGACGCGCAGGACGATGGCCTGCCGCTCGTCCTCGCTCAGCTTGTCCATCGCCCGCTCGTAGCGCGCGACGGCCTGGCCGCCGATCGCTTCCTCGAGCGGCGAGGCGGCGGCGTCGACGTGGCCATCCTCGTGCAGGCTCTGAGCCCCGGGATGGCGGGAGGCGCGGCGAACCTCGTCGCGGATGCGATTGACGACCGCCGTCCGCAGATAGCCTTGCAGCGCGCCTTCGTGGCGGACCTCGAACGACTGCAGCCGCTTCAGCGTCTGGAAGACGGTGTCCTGGACCAGGTCGTCGGTGTCGAGCATGTTGCGGGCGTAGCGCGGCAGCCGGCCGCGCGCCCAGCGCGTGATGCGAGGGAGGTAGCGCCCGAAGAGGACATTGACCGCCTCCTCGCTCTGGTGCTCCTTGACGAGAGCCAACAGCTCGATGGTCGACGCAGCGTCGATGCCGTCGGCGAGAGGCTGCCGCGGGGGCCCGGGAGCGGGCCGTGGGGAGTCCATAGGCAGGGCACGTGCCGTGGCAGACACCACGGGCGGGCCCATGATAGCGGGTCGACCGTCAAAGCTGAAGGGCTTTTGGGCCGAAGCCCGCGCCACACTACCTGCTGATCGCACCCCGGCCTCCTATCCGTCCCACTTCCATCAACGAAGCGGATAGGTGACCCGAACGCGTCCGGGGGACGATTTCACCTGCCCAGGCGGCAAGTTCAACCGGCCAGGGCGGCGAGCGGGGCGCCGGTGAGCCGGTACACCGTCCACTCGTCGTTGGGCCTTGCGCCCAGGCTGTCGTAGAAGCGGATCGCCGAAGCGTTCCAGTCGAGCACCGCCCATTCGACCCGGCCGCAGCCGCGCTCGACCGCGAGGCGGGCCAGGTGCGCCAGCAAGGCCCGTCCGACGCCGCGGCCCCGCGCCTCCGGGATCACGAAGAGATCCTCGAGGTAGATCCCAGGCTGGCCGAGGAAGGTCGAGAAGGTGTGGAAGAACAAGGCGAAGCCGAACGGAACGCCGGCCTCCTCGGCCAGCACCACCTCGGCGTAGGGCCGCGGACCGAACAGCGCCCGGCGCAGCCCCTCCTCCGTCGCGACGACCTCCTGGAGCAGGCGCTCGTACTCGGCCAGCGCCCGGATGAAGGCGAGGATCTGCGGCACGTCGTCGACCGTCGCGGCACGGAGCGTCATGAGAACCGGCATGCTATAACGGGTTCATGCCTCCGACCGAGCCCAGCGAGCCGCGGACCGGCACGTCCGAAGCCGTCACGCGCGGCATTCGCGTGTCGGTCGAAGCTGTCTACTCCCCGCCGCACTCCCGTCCGTCGCAGCAGCAGTGGTTCTTCGTCTATACCATCCGCATCGCCAACGAAGGCGACGAGCCGGTGCAGCTGGTGAGCCGGCACTGGATCATCACCGACGCCGTTGGATCGGTCGAGCACGTGCGCGGCCTCGGCGTGGTCGGCGAGCAGCCGGTCCTCGAGCCCGGTGAGGCGTTCGAGTACTCGTCGGGCTGCCCGCTCACGACGCCGTCCGGCGAGATGCACGGGACGTATCAGTTGGTGACCGGTGAAGGCGAGACCTTCGACGTCGAGATTGCGCGCTTCGAGCTGGAAGCGCCTTACACGATCCACTAGCAAGGATGCCGCTTGCGTGCGGCGCCGCGGCGCGCCCAGCGCCGCGAATAGCAGACGCACGCATCGAAGGCGGCACGCGTCCGGCCCTGAGGGGGCCGGACGCCAACAAACTCAGAGCTCGGCTTGCAGGGCTTCGACCACGACGGCGACTTCCTGCTCGAGGAGCGGCAGGAGCTCTTTCGCCGGACCGAGATCGCCGCCGGCAGCGGCGTGCTCGATCTGTTCGCAGAGGTACGTCATGCCGGTCGCGCCGACGTTGCCCGAGCTGCCCTTCAGGCTGTGCGCGGCGCGCTTCACCGCGCCGGCGTCGCCCTGGGTGATGCCGTCGCGGATGGCGGCGATCTTCGGCGGCGTGTGCTCCACGAAGAGCAGCACCAGTTCGGCGACCACATTGGGCTGATCCTCGTCTTCCAGGAACCGAAGCTGTTCAATCGCTTCGGGATCGACGGCGGGATTGCCGGGATTCACGCGCGACGGATAAGTCATGGCTGGCAACATCATAGACTGCCCCGGCCGGGCGCGATAGGCGCCGGCCACGAGCCCCTCAGTGTGGATTGTGCCCCTCGGCCTTGGGTTCGTGCGCCGGTGTCGAGGCCTGCGGCGCCGAGGTGGCGGGCGCAATCGGCGCCGGCCCGGCGCCCCCCGAAGCCAGCTCGCGCACGGCCGCCGGCAGGCCGCTCGCCCGCCAGAGATGCTCGACGATCACCGACACGCGGCGGTTGCGGGGATCGAGGGGGGTCTCGCTGACCCGCAGTTGGCGATCGGCATAGCCGCGCACCCCCCGCACCTGGCCGCCCTGCAGCCCCGAGCGCTCCATCACCCGGCGCGCGGCGTTGGCGCGATCGGCCGACAGCTCCCAGTTCGAGTAGATGTCCGTGGTGGCGTAGGGCCGCGAATCGGTGTGGCCCTCGATGACGATCGAGTTCTTCAGCTGCCCCAGCTCGCGCGCGATCAGCTCGAGCACCTTCTCCGTGCCCGGGGCGAGGGCAGCGCTGCCCGAGGCGAAGAAGGTCTGCGATTCGGCGTCGACCAGCTCGATGCGCAGCCCGTCGCGCGTGATGTGGATCTCGATCTGACGGCCGAGCGATCGCAGGTCCGGCGCCTCGGCCAGCCGCTGCTTGATCCGCTTGGCGGTGTCCTCGAGCGCCGCGAGCTCGCCGGCGGCGAGGCCCGTCATCGGATCGGACGGCGGTGCCGCCTCGGGATCGAGCCGCAGGTCCCCGCCGGCGATCGGCCCGTCCGAGCGGGCCTGATCGAAGACGCCGGGATCGCGGAAGTAGCCGGCGACCGAGCTCTTGACTTCCTTGCTCTGATTGACCAGCCACATCACCAGGAAGAAGGCCATCATCGCCGTCACGAAGTCGGCATAGGCCACCTTCCACGCGCCGCCGTGGTGGCCACCGTGACCCGCCTTCTTCCGCTTGATGATGATCGGCTGAGCGCTCATGCGGCCTCAGCCTGTGCGTCGGCCTGCGGCGCACGGCAGTACTGTTCCGTTTCCGAGAACGACGGCCGCACTTCGGACGGAATCGAGCGGCGCGAGAACTCGACGGCGATGGCCGGCGCCAGGCCCTTGCTCAGCGCCAGGATGCCGGCCTTGATCGCGACAAGGTACTGGCCTTCGAAATCGACCTTGTGCTCGAGCGACGTGGCCATCGGCCCGACGAAGCCGTAGCACAGGAGGATCCCGAGGAAGGTGCCGACCAGCGCCGCGCCGACCTTGTGCCCAATCTCGCTCGCTGGGCCATCGATGGCGCCCATCGTAATCACGACGCCGAGCACCGCCGCGACGATACCCAAGCCAGGCAGCGCATCGCCGACCTTGGCCAGCACCTGCGCCGGCTTCAGGCTCTCGTGGTGGTGCACCTCGAGGTCGACGTCCATCATCGCCTCGAGGTCGAACGGGCTGACGCCACCCATGATGATCACACGCACCGAATCGGTGAAGAAATCGACCGCGTGGTGGTTCGCGAGGAATTTCGGGAAGCGCGCGAAGATCGAGGACGACGTCGGGTCGTCGCAATGCGCTTCGAGGGCCATGACGCCTGATTGCTGCGTGAGGCGGAACGTCTGGTACATCATCCCGAGCAGCTCGAGATAGTCCTGCTTGACCGGGCCGTCCTTGAAGAACGCGCCGAACGACCCGACGAGGCGCTTCAGCAGCGACATCGGCGTGCTGATCAGCAGCGCGCCGACTGCGGCACCGCCGATGATGACGAGCTCGGCCGGCTGGTAGAGCGCCAGCAAGGCGCCGCCTTCCATAAGGTAGCCGGCGACAATGGCCACAATCACGACAACAGAACCGACAATCAGCAGCATGCGACGGGAAGCTCCTCGGACCACACGCGGTCCGTCGACCTAGCAATCGACGGGCCGTCGCTGAACTTGAAGCCGGGCGGGCGCGCCGGCGGGTCGGAAACCCTGCCCCTGACTGAAGATGCGAGACAGGGGCGGCGGCAGGCGGCGGCGCCGCCGAGCGGTCAGCCCGCCGCGAGGGCGCGCTCGGCGTGCCCGGCCCACACCCGGACCAAATCCGGATCGAGGGCATTGCCGGCAAGAGCCTCGAGCAGCGCGTCGGCGCCCGGACCGCTGACGCCGGGACGCCCCGGCTCACCGGTGGCGATGCGATCGACGGCGCAGGCGACACCGATGAGCCGCCCGCCCATGGGAATCTCGAGGCCGCTCAAGCCGCGCGGATGGCCACTGCCGTCGAAGCGCTCGTGCGCCGCCCGCACCAGCGTTGCCGCCGCGCGCAGGCCGGGGATGGCGGCGAGCAGCTCTGCCACGACGTCGGGGTGGCGCAGGGCGAGCACGCGATCGAGCCCCGTCAGCGTGTCGGCCGGCTGGCGCAGCGACTGCGGCAGCAGGGCCAGGCCAAGCTCGTGCAGCGTCGCCGCCTGCGCGACGACGTGGACGGCGGCGTCGTCCATGCCGATGGCGCGGGCCAGATCGATGGCCACGGCGCGGACCCGGGCGGCGTGGCCGGCGGCGCCGGGCAGGCGGCGATCCAGGAACGCAGTGAAGGCCGAGGTCAGCCCGGCTTCCGTGCACGGCTCGCTCTGGCAGGCCTCGCGCACCAGCGCCGCCTGGGCGAACACCGCGCGCTCGAGCTCGCGATAGCGCGCACGATCGTCGGCGGACGCGTCGCGCCATTCCAGCGCGCGATGGACGGCGCTCATCACCGACCCGCGGGTCAGCGGCGCCTCGATTTCCTCGACCGCACCCCGCCGGCCGCGGAAGCCGCGCGCCATCTCGCCGTTCGACCGCACGACGATGACCGGCAGATCGGCATCGCGCGACTGCAGCGCGTGCGCCAGGTGGGCCGGCGTCCAGGCGTCGATCGAGCCCGACACGATCGCGACGTCGGCCTCGGCCTCCTCGGCCAGCGTCAGCGCCTCGTCGGCGGCGCTCACCGTCAGGCACTCGAAGCCGGCGCCCTCGATCCAGCGCGCGACGGCGTGCTGGCGCGACGGATCCGACTCGACGACGAGCACCTGGTGTGCAGCGAAAGGACGCATGGGACTCGATCGAAAATCGGCGCGATGGCCGCTGGCTGCAATGCGATTCGTCCCGACTCGGCGGGACGGGGCCCACGCCGTTACCGGCGCGACCCGGCCGCGGCCCCATCAGATGCTGTCGACGACGAACGAGGGGTCGAGCGTCGCCGGCGTCACCGGGAGGCCCGGGGTCCGGCTGGCCTGCACGGTGGCGATACCGAGAGCGAGGGCGCGGATCGCGGCGTCGAGCGAGGAGAGATCCGACGCCCCATTGCGCACGGCGTCGGCAAGGACGGCGACGAGCGGCGCCCCGCCCGGACCGTCCAGCCGCCAGGTGGCCTCGGTCAACTCGACGAACCCGCTGTAGCGCGGACTCGGACCGGTCACCAGGACCTGGTTCACATCATTGCCCAAATACACCCGTCCCTGCGCGAAGATCAGATCGAATTGGAAGATGAAATAGCCCTTCCGTCCGGCTGAGACGAAGGCGTCGACCCCGTTGGCGAAGCGGATGTGGACCCGTCCGCCGATGTCGCTCGCCGGTCCGGCCGGCGCCAGGCCGGTTCCCGGCGCATCGGGCCAGGTGCGGACCTCGGCCCAGGGTCCGCACCAGCTCTCGAGTACGTCCCAGGCGTGGGTGCCGGTGTGGATCAGCTGACCGCTGAACAGGACGTGGATGCTCTCGAGCGGTCCAAGCGTCTGGTCCTCGATGAGCCGTCGCACCGCGCGATAGTGCGGGTCCTGCCCGCGCGGATGATTGACGACGACGCTGGCGCCGGCCGCCGATGCCGCCGAGCGGAGCCGGTCGGCGGCCGCGACGGACGTCGCCACCGCCTTCTCCAGCCAAAGGCCGCGAGCCCCGGCGGCCAGCGCCGCGGTCGCCATCGCCACCCGCTCCGGCGCGTAGGCGCAGATCGACACGAGATCGGGCCGGACATCCGCCAGCATGTCGGAATAGGCCGAGTAGAGGCGGTCCGCCGGCATCCCCCACGCCGTGCCGAACGCCGCCAGATGATCGGCATTGGTGTCTGCGCCGGCGACCAGTAGAATGTGCGGATGAGACACATACCACCCCGCGTGTGTATGTGGTTTGGTCCGCAGGGGGTCACCCTCCAGCGTCGACCCGATGCGGCCCGTGCCGATGATCGCTGCCCGCAGCCGGCCTTCCCCCATACGCGTCCCTCGGCCTCCTCGCCGGAGTGTAGCAGCGCCGGCAGCCGTGTCTTTTTGGCGATCGGCCCGCCGGAGCTGCCCGCTCGGCAGCAATCCGGCGTGCGGCTTCCGCACGCCCGGCGCACCATCCCAGCAGCACGATTCTTGCTGGAGTTGGCTTGGCACTGATGCGCTGTCTTCACGTCATCGACACGCTCCGCCCGTCGCCGATCACCGCAGCACTGGCGGCATTGCTCGCCACCCGTCTGCGCCCGACAGGCGACGGCGACCTGCACGACGTGCTCGCGTTCTCGAGCGGCGCGGCCGACGAGACCCTGCGCGCGCGAGCCCGGCGTCTCTTCGTCGCCGGCGGCGGCCTGGACATCGCGGCCATCGTCCACGCCCGGGCCTATGACGTGATCCACGCCGTCGACGCCGCGTCGGGGCATCGCATTGCGCCGCTGGTGCTCGGATCGTCGGCGACGCCGTTCGTCTACAGCGGTCCTGGCCTGACCGCCTCGCGCGGCCCGACGTTCGGCCGCGCCGCGGACGAGAGCCTGTCGGCGGCCGCGGACGTCGCGGTGCTCGACGCCTCGACCGATGCCAGCGAGTCGCGCGCCGAGCTCGGCAGCCGCGTGGTGCGTCTCGACCTCGTGCGCTCGGGCCTCCTGCCCGCCGACGGCAGCGCGGTCGCACTCGACGCCCTCCCGCCCCGCGTCGTGGCGGTGCTCCGCGAATGGCTGGCCTGCCTGGCCCGGGCGGCGGCGGCATGAACGCCCACGCCAACGCCGCGGCTGGGTTCTCCTTCGATCTCTACCGCGCAATCGGCGATGACCGTTACGTCACGCCGGGCGAGCTCCCGCCGGAATCAGGCGATGCCGGCCGCGCGCTGTGGGAGGTCTACGACCGCCATTTCGGCCGTTTCACCGGTGCCGGCCTCGATCCCGCCTTCAGCCGCTTCATACGGACCGACGTGCCCTTCGGGCAGCCGCGCTTCCCCACCGGCGTACCGGTCATCGTCGCCGGGGGCGGCCCGGAGCTCGACGCCGCCGCCGCCGATCTGCGCGGGATGCGCAGCCGTGTCCTCGTCGTTACTGATCCGACCGGCGCCATCGCGCTGCAGCGCCAGTCGATCACGCCCGACCTGGTGCTGGTCGAGCGCGAGCCCGGCGGGCGCGAGGACGCTCCCGGCAGCGAGACGCTCATGCTCGGCAGCCGCGCCGCGCTGCTGATCGAGCCGTCGGCACCGATCGGCGCCTTCGAGCGGAGCGTGGTGACGCGGCGGCTGGCGCGCGACCTGCCCTCGTGGGGCGTGTGGGCCGCGACCGCGGTCGCGGTCGCGCTGCGCGGCGGGGCCACGCGCCTCGTGACGATCGGCCTCGACGGCACCACCGACAGCGACGAGCGCGCCCGCACCGACGCACTCCTGTCGGCGCTCGCCCTGCACGCCACCGCGGAGTGTCTGGAAGTCGGCGCGCCGTCGGGCCGGGCCGGCTGGTGGCCCGTCTCGTGGCCCAACATCGTGCCGAGCGACGGGCCACAGCACGCGTCGCTGGCGTGGCAGGATCTCGGCGGGGCGGAGCTGCTGCGCTCCGAGGCCGAACGCGACCTGCTCTTCCTGGCGCCGCTGCTGCCGCACGCCCGTGAGGCGCTGGCCCTCGCCCGCCGCGCCCGCGCCGGCGAAGCCGTCGGCGGCCGCGACCTCTGCCGGGCCGTCGAGATGCTGCTGGTCTGGGGCGCCGATCCGAGCATCCGCTGGGCGCTGCAACGCGCGCTCGGCCTGACCTTCCTGCCGCGCCTGTGGCGGACGGGCGTCTCGATGGCGTCGGCGCAGCGCCTGTGGCGTCCGATCGTCCTGGCGCTGCACGAGCTCGTCGAGCAGGCGGATCGCTTCGAGTCGCGGCTGACGACGCTCAGTCAGGTGGCGCCGCGCCCGGCCGGGGCCGGGGCCACCGCGATCGAGCCGCGCGCCGGCCAGCAGCGCCGCCCGGCGCGGATCGAAACCGACCGCGTCAGTATCGTCATCCCCGTGCTCGCCGATCATCCGCACCTCGAGGACGCCGTGGCGAGCCTTGCCGAGCAGACCTATGGCGAGGTCGAGATCCTGATCGTGCACGACCCTGCCCGCGCCGGGCGCTGCCAGGCGCTGCGCGCGCTGCCGCTCTCGAACGTGCGCGTCATCGCCCATCCGGGCCCGTACGTCGAGGCGCTCAACGCCGGCCTCGAAGCCGCCACCGGCGCCTTCGTCGTGATCCATGGCGCCGACGATCGATCGCATCCGCAGCGGCTGGCGCGCCAGGTCGCCTACCTGCATGCCCACCCGGACGTTGGCGTGCTCGCCTGCGCGGTTGCCCCACTCGCCGACGCGGCGGCCGCCGATCGTCCTGACGACGGTCACGCCGACGACGTCGGGACGTGGACGCCGGATGCGATCGAGGTACGGTTGCGCAGCGGCCCGTGCTTCGACCACGGCTCGGCGATCGCCCGGCGCGATGTGCTGCGGCAGGCCGGCGGGTATCAGCTGCGGGCCGGCTCGCCGCCCGACCACGACCTGTGGCTGCGGCTGATTCCGGTCACGCGGTTCGCCAAGCTGCCGACGCGGCTGTACTGGCGCCGCGTCCGCTGATCGGCGCGCTGGCCGGCGCCCTGCCAGCAGTCCGTGGTGGAAGTGCCGCGTCGCACCGAGACGGGCGAGGCGCCCGGCGATCAAGGCGCGAGGAGGGCGAATATCGGGAATATTCAACCGACGAGCAACGCCGAGCGCCGGGATGCATCGCCCGTCGAATGCAGCGGGACTTTCACCACGGGCTGCTAGCGCTGCCAGTCGGCCCGCGCCACCGGCATGCGCCAGCCGGTGCCAAAAGCGCGCTCGGTGATGCGCAGGCCCGGGGCGGCCTGGCGGCGCTTGAACTCCGCCGTCCGCACCAGCCGCAGCACGCGGGCGACGGTGTCGGCGTCGAAGCCAGCGGCCACGATCTCCGCCTGCGACTGATAGCGCTCGACATGGCGCTCGAGGATCGCGTCGAGCACGTCGTAGGGTGGCAGCGAATCCTGATCCGTCTGGTTCGGGCGCAGCTCCGCCGACGGCGCCTTGGTCAGGATCGCCGGCGGGATCACCACCTCGCGGCGGTTGATCCATTCGGACACCTCGTAGACGCGCGTCTTCGGCAGGTCGGCGATGACCGCGAGCCCGCCCGACATGTCGCCATAGAGCGTGCAGTAACCGACCGACAGCTCCGACTTGTTGCCGGTCGTCAGCAGCAGCGCGCCGAACTTGTTGGAGAGCGCCATCAGCAGGTTGCCGCGGGCGCGGGCCTGGATGTTCTCTTCGGTGACGTCGGGGGCGCGGCCGGCGAAGGCGCCGGCGAGCGTCGCCTCGAAGGCGTGCATCACCTCCGCGATCGGCAGGGTCAGCGTGCGGATGCCCAGGCGCCCGGCGAGCGCGAGCGAATCGTCGACGCTGCCCTGGCTCGAGAACGGCGACGGCATGAGCACGCCGAGGACGTGCTCGCGGCCAACCGCCTCCGCGGCGACGACGGCGGTGAGCGCCGAGTCGATGCCGCCGGACAGCCCGAGCAGCACGTCGCGGAAGCCGCATTTGCGGGCGTAGTCGGCGGTGCCGAGGACGAGCGCGCGGAAGATCTCTTCCTCGCCGCCGACGTCCTCCGTGACGGCGCCAGGGGACGGCGTGTCGAGGTCGACGACCACCACCGCTTCGGCGAAGGCCGCGGCGCGGGCGACGACGCGGCCGTCGGGCCCGAGCACGACGCTGCGCCCGTCGAAGATCAGATCGTCGTTGCCGCCGACCTGATTGACGTAGACGACGTGGACGCCGTGGCTGCGCGCGAGGACGCCCAGCATCTCCTCGCGCACCGCCTGCTTGCCGGCCGAGAACGGCGAGGCCGAGAGATTGAGCAGGACGCCGGCGTGGAGCCCCTGCACGGCGTCGATCGGATCGGACAGGTAGCGCGGCCGCTGCCAGAAGTCGCGATCGTTCCAGACGTCTTCGCAGACGCTGACCGCGGCGCGCCGGCCGCCGACGTCGAGCGCCTCGAGGCCGGGCCCCGGCTCGAAGTAGCGGTCTTCGTCGAAGACGTCATACGTCGGCATCAGGCTCTTCACGAAGACCCGGTCGATCGCGCCACCCTGCAGCAGCGCCGCCGCGTTCGAGAGCGGGCGGCCCACGTGCGACGGGTTCTCGATCGGCAGGCCGACGAGCACCGGCGGCGACGTGGCCAGGTCGCGCGCGAGCTGTTCGGCGACGGCGCGCGTGCGGGCGATGAATGCAGGCTCGAGGAGGAGGTCGCGCGCCGGATAGCCGGTCAGGACCATCTCGGAGGTCACGAACAGGTCGGCCGGCGGCGCGCCGCTCACCGCCGCCCGGATCCGCGCGGCGTTGCCGCTCAGGTCACCGACGGTCGGATTGATCTGCACGAGCCCGATGCGCATGCGGAGATGCTATCAGGCCGGCGACAGGCGCGCGGTCAGCGCGGCGCCGCGACGCTGGAGGGCTCTTCGGCGCTGCTCGTCGCGGCGTTCAGGACGACGAGGTCGACGCGACGGTTCTCGGCGCGCGCCTCGGCCGACGTGTTCGACACCCGCGGATGGAAC
>JANOIR010000451.1:0-6427 GCA_031407765.1 Vicinamibacteraceae bacterium | reverse complement strand
GCGTTGTCGTAGTGTCACCGCACGCGTCGTAAAGTAGGGCCGTTCGTCGCACGTCCCGGCCTTCCCCCTGGCGGCCGGCATCCAGTCTTTTCGGAAGGATCTGCTGATGCGTTTCGTCAGGGTGTTCTTCGATCCGCTGGGAGCGGGCGACGCTGGCAATCCAAGTCAGTTCACCGTGATTCAACCCTTCCTGCAGAACGGGCACGACTGGAAGCCATCGGTCCCGGCGCGGGCGGCGAACGGCGATCTCTTCGGGACCACCAGCGGCGGTGGCTCCACGCTGCGCGGCGCGGTCTATCGGATCGACGGGACGACCGGTGTGCTGACGATCCTCGGGCCGATGCCGGGGACGTTCGACCAGGTACGATCCATCCACAACTCTGCACTCGTCGTGGGTCCCGACGGCCTGCTGTACGGCACCGCGACCGCCGACGCGATCAACAGCTACGAGACGTACGTGATTCGCGTCGATCCGGCGACCGGGGCCGTCGCCACGGCGATCGGAGGGACGTCGCCTTTCGAGCGCACCCTGGACGGGTTCACCGTTGGGCCGGCCGGCCGCCTGTACGCGATCCAAGGGGACGGAACCGGCGCGGCCGCGTTCTGGTTCGACATCGACGCGAACGTGACGAGGGGGATAGCCTCGCTTCAGCGCGTCGCAGATCGAGGCGTCCTCCGCACCTCACGATTCGCGCTCGGCGCGGACGGGCAGCTCTATCTCGGCGTCGTGCAGGTGGAGCCCCCGGGAGGGCCATTCGGGCATATCGCCACCGTCGCGCGCCTCGACCTCGCCAGCAACGCGTTCGTGACCGTCGCCAATCTCGGCAACGTCGGGGGTGGAATCACCCCACCGCCAGTGGTGGGCACTCCATTGGCCCGGACGTTCGACTGGCTACCCGTCGGGGGGCTCGTCGTACCCCTTCGCGATCACAACGGCGTCACGTCGATTCTCGAAGTCTCGCCAACAACGGGCGCCATAAGTACGGTGTGCAACGCGCCCTTCGGTCTCCAGGCCGTGATCGCCGAGGACGACGTGTGGAGCGTGGACGGCCGGCTGCGGCGCTGTGATCCAGTGACGCACGTTCCGCTCGACCAGGCGCTGCTGGACAGCATCGGTGAGGCTCAGCAGGCGCCCGTCGTGCTGAACGGCGTGATCCATGGCGCGGCGGTCGGAGGGCTCTACGGGGGCGGCACGATCTTCCGGCTGAACGCCGGTTCGACGCTCGACACCGACGGCGACGGGCTGTCCAACAGGTTGGAATCGATATACGGGCTGGATCCGTTCAGGACCGACGATGGGAACGGGGCTGCGGACGATCCCGACGGCGACGGGCGGACCAACGCCCAGGAGCTCGCCGACGGCACGCACCCCCTCGGCCTGTCCACGCGTTATTTCGCCGAAGGCGCCACCGGGTTGTTCTTCAGCACCCGGCTCGACATCGCCAACCCGAACGCCGGCGAAGCCAACGTCCTGCTCCGATTCCTCACCGACGCCGGCGTGCGCGTGTCGCGACCGTTCGTGATCGAGGCAGGATCGCACCTGTCGATCGATCCCATCATCATCTCGTCCTTCCTGGTCAATACGACGTTCTCGATGATCGTCGAGTCCGACGTGATCGTCGGCGTCGATCGCACGATGTCGTGGGATTGGACGGGCTACGGGAGCCACATCGAGACCGGTGTGATCGCACCGGCGACGACGTGGTACCTCGCCGAGGGATCGACGTCGGGTGAGTTCTCGCTGTTCTACCTGCTGCAGAACCCGCAGTCGACGGCGGTGACGGCGACGGTGCGCTACCTCCGGCCGCTCGGCTTGCCGCCGATCGACCGGACCTACACACTGCCGCCCAACAGCCGCACGACCATCGTCGTCGACGGCGAAGGGCCCGAGCTGGCCAGCACCGACGTGTCGGCGGTGATCACGGCGCCGTCGCCGATCGTCGCCGAGCGGGCGATGTACTACTCGCAGCCGGGACAGCCGTTCGCGGCCGGCCACGAGAGCGCCGGGGTGACCGCGCCTGCGCTGGAATGGTTCCTGGCCGAAGGCGCGACCGGGACGTTCTTCGATCTGTTCGTGCTGATCGCCAATCCCAACGCGTCGGCAGCGAACATCGAGGTCGAGTACCTGCTCGTCGGCGGCGGGACGCTGACCAAGACGTACACGGTGGCGCCCAACTCGCGGTCGACGATCTGGGTCGACGACGAACAGCTGCCGGCCGGCTCAGGGCAGAAGCCGCTGGCCAACGCGGCGCTCTCGATGTCGGTGCGCTCGACCAACAGCGTGCCGATCGTCGTCGAGCGGACGATGTGGTGGCCGGGGCCGGCGCTGACCACGAACTTCTGGGCTGAAGCGCACAACACCCCGGGTGCGACGGCCACCGCGACGCGCTGGCTCGTCGCGGGCGCCGAAGTCGGCGGGACGATCGACGCGCAAACCTATGTGTTGATCGCCAATCCAGGTACGACTGCCGGCCGGGCGGCAATCTCGGTGCTTACGCCAGCCGGCGCGACCGGCCCGGTCTTCGTGGATCTGCCCGCGAAGAGCCGGACCAACGTGCCGTTCACCGCGCCCGTCGGAAGCAACCCCTTCGGGGTCCTGGTGGAATCGATCGGGACCAGCCCGGTGCCGATCGTGGTCGAACACGCGACCTACAGCAGCCCCGGCGGCGTCCTGTGGACGAGCGGCGGCAACGCGCTCGCGTCGCCGTTGCCGTAGGAGTCCATGGACATGGTCCGATTCACGCGTCAGTTCGTGTTCGCGCTGTTCGCCGGCGCCTGCCCCGTCCTGGTGGCGGCGCAGCCGGTGCAGGTGCTGCACCGATTCACCCCGTCGCCGGCCAACCCGAACGGGCCGCTCGTCCAGGTGCCCGACGGCAGCTTCTATGGGGTGACCGCCACCGGCATCATCCGGCTTGCCACCAACGGGCAGGTGTCGAAAGTCGCGACCTTCCTGGACGACACGCCGGTCGGAGCGCTCGTGCTGGCGTCGGACGGCGCGCTGTACGGCGCGACCCAGAGCGTCTGGGATCGCGGGACAATCTTCCGCTTCGATCCGGTCACCGGTGCGGTGCGGACGGTGCACACGTTCCGGTCGCCGTCGGAAGGCCGGGACCCGCTCGGCGGTCTGGTCGCGGTGGGCGGCTCGCTCTACGGTGTGACCAGATACGGTCCGGGCGAGCGGACTTTCGGGACCATCTTCCACGTCGTCGTGGCGACTGGCGAGGTCGTCACGGACCACGCGTTCCCGAACACGCCGCCAATCTTTGCCATTCCTGCCAGCCCGCTGACGGTCGGGCCCGACGGGTTGCTATACGGCACGACGGTCATCGGCGGCTTCGGCACCCTCTACCGCTTCGATCCAGGCAGCGGCGCGGTGACCCGGCTGCGCGAGTTCAGCCTTGCCGAGGGCTCGAATCCCAGCCAGCTCGTTCTTGGGGCGGATGGCAGCCTGTACGGCTCGGCCGCTTTCGGCGGATTCGAAGGGGCTGGCACTAACTTCCGTTACACGCCGGCGACCGGCATCTTCCAGCGGCTGCATTCGCTGACGCCGTCCAACGGCTTCGACGGCCGCGGTCCGGGCCCACTGGTCGCCGGTGGCGACGGTCATTTCTACGGCATCACCGACGCGCCGAACCAAGGGAGTGGCATTCCTCCGGCGGCCGGCACGCTGTTCCGGCTGCGCGCCGGCGCCGGCGGGACGTTCACCTACGAGACGATTCGGGTCCTCGACAGGAACGTCGACGGATTCCCGTTGCAGGCGCGGTTGACGCTCGGCGCCGATGGCCTGCTCTACGGCTTCGCGCAGACGTAGGGTCCGACGCTGGCGGGGACGGACGCGGGGGCCGCGCTCGGGCCGACCGGCCCCCCGGGTACGGGCACGCTGTTCCGTTTCGATCCCTCCGAGCCCGGGCCGCCGTCGAACCCGACCGCCTTCACCGCGCTGCACGCCTTTCCATTGCTGACCCGCTGGGATCCGTCGGAGCTCGTGGCCGCGACGGACGGTTTCCTCTATGGCACGCTCAGCGCCGGCGGTCCGACGAACCGCGGCGCCACCTACCGTCTGAACGGCACCACCGGTGCCGTGACGATCCTCGCCGATCTGCCGGGGGCGCTGATCGGTGACGCCGACAACTCCGCGCTGATCCAGGGCAACGACGGCTTGCTGTACGGCACGGCGCAGCCCTCGATCGTCCGGATCGATCCGGCCACTGGGACGGGCACCGTCGCCGCGGCATCGCTCGGGATGGACGGCCTGGCCCGGACGCCGAACGGCGCCATGTTCGGGGTCCTACATGCGTTCGGTGTCCCCACGCTGGCCTCCTTCAACCCGACGACCAACCTCGTCATCTCCATCGCGCAGCTGAACGGCGTGAACGCGGTGTCGCCGGTGTCGACGACGAGCGACGGCCAGGCGTTCGTGGTGGCGCAGCGAGCTATCTCGCTCACGTTCACGCAGTTCCAGCGGACGTGGTTGATGTGGCCGGCGGCGTCGCCGACCGGGGTCAACACCGTCAACGAGCTGCTGCTCGGTGACGAGCTCGAGGCGATCGATCGCCTTGTCGAGGGTGCAGGCGGCGTGCTGTATCTGGCAGCGAGATTCAGGGGCGTCCCGGCCGTCGTCTCGGTCGATCGGACCACGGGCGCCCTGGCCCGCGTCTGCGCGATGACCACGATGGCCGCTACACGGCTCGAACATCTGAGCCTGGGCCCCGGCGGCTCGCTCTACGGCTTCGTGAACGGCTCCGGCACCCAGCGCCTGTTCCGCTGCGATCCGTCGACGGGGGCGTTGACGATAAGCCCCCTGCCGTTCGACATCGGCCGCGTCGTCGGCCCGCTGACGAACGTCGGCGGCGTGCTGTACGGCGCGACCACCGGCATCTATCCGAGCCAGGGCGGCGTGCTCTTCCGCTTCGCGCCCGGCGGCACCCTGCCGGCGCTCGACACGGACGGCGACACGCTGCCGAACGTGTGGGAGACCGCCTACCGTCTCGATCCGTTCGGCACCAGCCCCGGCAGCGCCGCCGGCGACGATCCGGACGGCGATGGCCGCACCAACGCCCAGGAGCTTGCCGACGGGACGCACCCACGCGGCTTCTTCACGCGGCTGTTCGCGGAAGGCGCGACCGGCCCGTTCTTCCGCACGCGATTCGACCTCACCAGCGCGAACCCGGACGGCGCCACCGTCCGGGCCCGATTCCTCACCGATACCGGCGAGGTCGTCGCGACCGATCTGATCGTGCGGCCACAGAGCCATCTCGACTTCGATCCGGCCACGCTACCGGGCCTGGCCAACGCCACGTTCTCGACGATCATCGAATCGGATACCGAGGTGGCCGTCGATCGGACGATGACCTGGGACACCAGCGGCTACGGCAGCCACCTCGAGACCGGCATCGCCGCGCCGGCGACGACGTGGTACTTCGCCGAAGGGTCGACGTCGGGCGAGTTCGCGCTGTTCTACCTGCTGCAGAACCCGCAGGCCACGGCCGTCACTGCGACGGTGACCTACCTGCGGCCGTTCGGGCAGCCGGCCATCGTGCGGAACTACTCCTTGCCGCCGAACAGCCGCACGACCATCGTCGTCGACGGCGAAACGGCCGAGCTCGCGAGCACCGACGTCTCGGCGGCGATCACGGCGACGGCGCCGATCGTCGCGGAACGCGCCATGTACCTGAGTCGACCTGGCCAGCCGTTCGCGGCGGGGCACGAGAGCGCCGGCGTGACCGCGCCGGCCCTCGACTGGTTCCTGGCCGAGGGCGCCACCGGCGCGTTCTTCGATTTGTTCGTCCTGATCGCGAACCCGAGCTCCACCGCCGCGACCGTCGATGTCGAGTACCTGCGCACCAGCGGCGGGCCGCTCACCAAGACCTACACCATGCCCGCGGAGTCGCGGATGACGATCTGGGTGGACGAAGAGGAGCTGCCGGCCGGCTCCGGCCAGAAGCCGCTCGCCAACGGGAGCGTGTCCACGGCCGTCCGCTCCACCAACGCGGTCCCGATCATCGTCGAGCGCGCGATGTGGTGGCCTGGGCCAGCCGTCACCAGCAACTTCTGGTACGAGGCCCACAACTCGCCGGGGGCGACGGGCACGGCGACGCGGTGGGTGCTGGGCGGCGCCGAGATCGGAGGTCCCGATGGTGCCGAGACCTACGTGCTGATCGCCAACACCACATCGACGCCGGCCCAGGCTCGCGTATCGATCGTGGCCGACGACTACTTTGCGATGGCGAAGACGGTCGACCTGCCGGCGAAGAGCCGGACCACCGTGTCGCTGCGCACCGATCTCCTGGCGTCGTTCCCGATTCATGGTCGCGTTGGCGTCATCGTCGAGAGCCTCGGGGAGAACCCGGTGCCCCTCGTCGTCGAGCGCGCGACCTACGCCAGCCCCGGCGGCGTGCTGTGGGGCAGTGGCGGCAACGCGCTCGCG
>JANOIR010000445.1:0-5736 GCA_031407765.1 Vicinamibacteraceae bacterium | reverse complement strand
GTCCACGGGGTCGCCTCGCAGTATATTCGCAGCACCCGGTCGCCAAAGGCGGCCCCGCTGGCCGTGAGAGGCCAGCCGCAAGACCGGCAACGTTCTGATGACCGCTCCGACACCGCCCCGGCTCCGCGAGGTCTTCGACGCGGTGATCGACAGCCCACCGGCGTCGCGGGCCGCCCGTTTGCAGGAGCTCACCGCCGGCGATGCCGAGCTGCGGGAGGCTGTCGCCCGCCTGCTCGCGGCGCACGACGCGGCCGGCGGCTTCCTCGACGCCGGCCCGCCGACGCTGGCCATGCCCGACGTGGATGTCGCGGTGGTCGGCCGCCGGATCGGGGCCTACGAGGTGGTCCGCGAGCTGGGGCGCGGCGGGATGGGCACGGTCTACCTGGGCGTGCGGGTCGACGATCAGTACCGCAAGGCAGTCGCCATCAAGGTGCTGCGCGCCGCGCTCGATCGCGATGTGCTCCACGTCCGCTTCGCCCGCGAACGGCAGATCCTCGCCAGCCTCGATCATCCGGACATCGCCCGGCTGATCGACGCCGGCACCACGAAGGACGGCCAGCCGTACCTCGTGATGGATCTCGTCGATGGCGTGCCGATCGACGAGTACTGCACCCGCCACGATCTGTCGATCGACGCCAGGCTCGTGCTCTTTCGACGCGTCTGCGAGGCCGTTCACCACGCCCACCGCCACCTGATCGTGCATCGCGATTTGAAGCCGCGCAACATCCTGGTGACCGCCGACGGGTCGCCGCGACTGCTCGATTTCGGCATCGCCAAGCTGCTTAGCCCCGACGATGGCGAGGCGCCGGGCGTCACCGAGACCAGTCTGCGCGTGATGACGCCGGAGTATGCCAGCCCCGAGCAGGCCCGCGGCGAGCGCGTGACGACCGCCAGCGACATCTACTCGCTCGGCGTGATCCTGTTCCAGCTCCTCACCGGGCAGCGGCCGTACCGCCTGCCCTCGACGCGCCTCGACGAGATCGTCCGCACGATCTGCGATACGCCCGCCGCACGGCCCAGCGCCGTGGCCGCGCCGACCGTCACGCGGCGCCTGCGCGGCGACCTCGACGCCATCGTCCTCGCCGCGCTGCGCAAGGAGCCGGAACGGCGCTACGGATCGGTGGCGCAGCTCAGTGAGGATGTCCGGCTGCACCTCGCTGGACATCCGATCGTCGCTCGCCCGGACACCTGGCGCTATCGGCTGTCGAAGTTCGTGCGCCGCCATCGTCTGGCCGCCGCCGCCGCGGTGATCGTCGCCGCATCGCTGGTCGGCGGGCTCGGGGTCGCCGTGTGGCAGGCTCGCGTCGCCAGCCAGGCGCGGGTCGCGGCGGAAGCGGAGCGGGCGCGGGCGGAACGGCGCTTCCGCGACGTGCGCCATCTCGCCAACCGCTTCCTGTTCGAGTTCCACGATGCGATCGCGACGCTGCCGGGGTCGACGCCGGCACGAAAGCTGGTCGTCGCCACCGCCGTCCAGTACCTCGACGGGCTGGCGACGGAGAGCAGCGGCGATAGACAGCTCCAGGAGGAGCTCGCCGTCGCCTATGACCGGATCGGAGACGTCCAGGGCAGCCCCACCGGCGCCAACCTCGGCGACGTCGCCGGCGCGCTCGAAAGCTAGCGGAAGGCGGAAGCGATCCGCCGGCAGGTGGCGGCCGCGCGGCCCGGCGACGTCGACGCGCAGGAGCGGCTCGGCGCCAGCGCGGTGAAAGTCGCGGACGCGCTCTTCGGACGCGGCGACCTCGCCAACGCCGTGGCGCAATACCGGCAGGTGCGTGCGGTGCGCGAGGCGGCACTCCGGCTCTCGCCAGCGCGGCTGACACTCCGCGCCGGTCTCGCCGAGGTCACGGGACGGCTGTGCACGGCGCTGGTCCCGACCGGCGACGTGCCGGGCGCGCTCGACAACTGTGCGCGCAACGCCGAGCTCCTGCGCGGCCTGCTGGCCAGCGATCCGGCGGCCGGCCCATGGCCGGCGCAGCTGGCCCTCAACCGCCTGGCCACCGGCAACGCGCAGCGGCTGTCCGGAGATCCGAAGACCGCCGCAGGCACGCTGCGCGAGGCGGTCGCCGCGCTCGAAGGCCTGCTCCGCCAGCGCCCCGAGAATGCGGACCTGGCCCGACGTCTCGCCGTCGCGCATGCCTACCGCGCCAACGCGCTCACCGACCTCGGCGACCCGACCGGCGCGACCGAGAGCTACGGAGCCGCCGTCGACGGGCTCTCCCGCCTCGCTGCCCTCGACCCGGCCAACACGCGATTCCGCACCGACCTCGTCTACATGCTGACCAAACGGGCCGAGCTCCTCACCAAGGCCGGTTCGCTCGCCGGCGCCCGCGCCGCGACCAGCCGCGCGCTGGCCCTGCAGCGCGAGAGCGCGCTCGCGCCTGGTGCCCCGCCCGAGGTCCTGAACGACTACGCCTGGCACCTGGTCTCGTGCGAGCCGCCGGATTTGCGCCAGCCCGCCCTGGCGCTGACCTTCGCGCGTCGCGCCGTCGACGGCGCCACCTCTCCCAACCCGGTGCACCTCCACACGCTGGCGTGGGCCCTCTATCGGACAGGTGATCGTCCGGGCGCCATCGCCGCCGCCGAGCAGGCGCTCGCGGCCATGACCGCGTCCACGGGCGCGGCGACCGGGTTGCGCCGCCAGATCGAGACCGATCTGGCGACGTTCCGGAAAGATGTGGCGTGAGAGCGCGGCCGAAACCCAGCAACGTCGTGAGCTGTTTCGACGGATCGGACCGCCTGACGGGGTGAGGACGTCGTCCGCGGGCGGGCTTCAGCCCGGCCGGACGGCGCCCCGGAAGGAGCCCGTCCCGTGCCGCTGCTGTCCTGCCGTCGCTTGCCGATTGCCCTGTCCACTCTGTTTGCGCTGCTGACCCCGGCGCTCGCCGCCGCCCAGCTCGCTATCGTCTCGGTCCGTCCCGACAACGCACCGGCCGGGATCGTCGTGACCGACACCGTGACGATGTCGGCCGACGGCCACTACGCCGCGTTCTGCTCGGGCACCAACGGCCTCGACCCGACCAGGCCCGATACCAACGGCATCGGCGATGTGTACCGCCGCGACCTGACGACGGGCATCACGACGCTCGTCAGCGTCAACGCCGCGGGAACGGGCGCCGGCAACGGCGGCTGCGATTCGTCGTCGGCCATGCGGCTCTCGGCCGACGGCCGACACGTTGCGTTCTTGAGCCACGCCACCGACCTCGTCGCGGGCATCACCGACGTCTCCGGCAATCAGTACGACCTCTTCGTCCGCGACATGCAGACGGGGATCACGCGGCTCGCCAGCATCAACGCAGCCGGCACGCAGGCGGTCGGCACCGAAGGACGCATGGCGCTGAGCGACGACGGCCAGCGCGTCGTCTTCGAGAGCCTGTCGACGGCGCTGGTCGCCGGCTTCATCGACGCCGACGGCGCCGGCTTCGGCGATCTGTTTTTCCGCGATCTCCAGGCCGGCACCACCGAGTTGGTGAGCGCCAGCCGCACCAACCCGGTCCGCGGCGGCGAGGCCGGATCATCGTTCCTGGGCGAGTCGTCCAGCTCGCACGGCAACCTCTACCCGATCAGCGCGGACGGCCGCTACCTCGCCTTCCTGAGCTCGGCGACGGATCTGGTGACCGGCTACACGCCCGGCGGCGGCACGGTCCTCTATCTCCGCGACACCGTCGCCAACACCACGGTCGTCATCGACGATCTGAGCCCGGGCAGCAACATCAGCCTGACGGCAGACGGACGCTGGGTCACCTTCACCCGGGCCGGTGTGCAGGTCTACGTCCGCGACCTGGTCGTCGGCACCACGACGCTGATCAGCGGCAACGCCTCGAACAGCGGCGGCGGCAACGGCGTCTCCGCGTTCTCGTTCATCAGCCGCCTGCCGCGGACACCCGGGCAGCAGGACTACGTCGTGGCCTACCGCAGCCAGGCCAGCGACATCGTCGCCGGCGTCACGAAGACCAACGGCGCGGGCCTGACGATCTACGCGCGCACGCTCGGCGGCCCCAACGTGCTGGTCGGCGGCATCCCGAACGGCACGCAGACGGGCAACGGCGACGACTTCATTCGGGACATCAGCAGCGACGGCCGCTACACCCTGTTCATCTCGAGCTCGAGCAACATCGTCGCCGGCGTCAGCGACACCAATACCGAGGATCTCTTCCGGCGCGACCTCGTCACCGGCACGACGGAGATCCTCACGCGTTTCCCCAACGGCACGACGGGCGCGGGCCTGCCGCTCAACGGACGCATCGGCGCCAACGGCGTGGTGGTGTTCCACACGACCGCGGCGCTCGTCGCCGGCGATTCGCCGGGCGGCACCGACATGTACGTCTACGGATCGATCCCGGCGCCGTCGATCACCGGCACGATCACGACGTCGGGCGGCGCGCCCGTCGCCGGCGTGACGCTGACGCTGTCGGGGACGACGACCGGGACGACGACGTCGGCGGCCGGCGGCACCTACGCCTTCACGAGCCTGGCCGCCAACGGCACCTACACGGTGACGCCGAGCGGCGCCGGGCAAACGTTCGCGCCGGTGTCGCGAACCTTTGCCAACATCGCCGGCACCCAGATCGCCGACTTCGTCGCCAGCGGCGCGGTGCCGGTCACGTTCCGCATCAGCGGACAGGTGCGCGACCTGAACGACACCGGCGTCGCCGGCGTGACGATGACGCTCAGCGGGTCGGCCTCGGCCACGCTGCCGACCGACGCCGACGGCCGCTACCAGTTCGTCGGCCTCGCCCAGGGCGGCACCTTCACCGTGACCCCGTCGCGGCCGACCTTCAGCTTCGTACCGCCGGCCCAGACCTTCGCCAACTTGCAGAGCGATCAGGTGGCGTCGTTCTTCGTGGCGACGGTCGGCACCTTCACGCGCTACTTCGCGGAAGGCGCCACCGGCGCCTTCTTCGACACCACCCTGGCGCTGCTCAACGCGACCGGGACGCCAGCCGATGTCACGGTCCGCTTCCTGAAAGAAGGCGGCGGCGTCGTGCAGCAGACGCTGACGCTGAGCGGCCTGGCGCGGGCCACGGTCGTGCCCGAAACGCTGACCGGCCTCGAGAACGGCGCGTTCGCCACGGTGATCGAATCGACGCAGCCGATCATCGCGGACCGGCGTATGGAATGGGACAGCACCGGCTACGGCAGCCATGCCGAGACCAGCATCGCACGCCCGGAGACGACGTGGTATCTCGCCGAGGGCGCGACGACCGGCGCCAGCGGCACCGGTCGGAGGTAGCGGATCTGGACCTGCGCGGTCTGGCCCCCCGGGTTCTGCAGCAGGTAGTACAGATTGAAGCTGCCGGTCGTCGCGCCCTCGGCGAGATACCACGTCGTCTCCGGGCG
Source organism: Vicinamibacteraceae bacterium (assembly GCA_031407765.1). Lineage (GTDB taxonomy): Bacteria > Acidobacteriota > Vicinamibacteria > Vicinamibacterales > Vicinamibacteraceae > JBDSLU01. The sequence goes on along the minus strand of JANOIR010000445.1, from coordinate 399 downwards.
AGCGATGCTGGTCTCGGCATGGCTGCCGTAGCCGGTGCTGTCCCATTCCATACGCCGGTCCGCGATGATCGGCTGCGTCGATTCGATCACCGTGGCGAAGGCGCCGTTCTCGAGGCCGGTCAGCGTTTCGGGCACGACCGTGGCCCGCGCCAGGCCGCTCAGCGTCAGCGTCTGCTGCACGACGCCGCCGCCTTCTTTCAGGAAACGGACCGTGACATCGGCTGGCGTCCCGGTCGCGTTGAGCAGCGCCAGGGTGGTGTCGAAGAAGGCACCGGTGGCACCTTCCGCGAAGTAGCGCGTGAAGGTGCCGACCGTCGCCACGAAGAACGACGCCACCTGATCGCTCTGCAAGTTGGCGAAGGTCTGGGCCGGCGGTACGAAGCTGAAGGTCGGCCGCGA
>JANOIR010000414.1:0-6524 GCA_031407765.1 Vicinamibacteraceae bacterium | reverse complement strand
CGGATCCCGATGCGCGGCCCCCAGACGAGCGGGCCCGGCGCGCCCGGTCCCTCCTCGATCGTGAGGCGCGATCCCCCGCACACGTCGGCACCGTTCTGCCGCAGCGAGATGCCGAGCGCGCGCGTGAGGTTGCCCGGGCCGCGGCAGAGCGCGCTGTCTGCCAGCGACCCCGCGGCGTCGCGCCGCCGGCGCATCACATCGGTCCCGATGTCCGCGGCGAGGGCGCGGATCAGCACGGCCGCCGGCCGGCCCTCGGCCTCGGTGACCGCGTTCAGCAGGAAGTGGATGCCGTAGTTTACGTAGACGTAGGCGACACCGGGCCGCCCGTACATCAGCGCCGTCCGCGGCGTCAGCCCGGCGGCGGCGTGACACGCCGGATCGTCCTCGCCGATGTAGGCCTCGGTCTCGACGATGATCCCGGCGGCGCGGATCCCGCGCGTCTCGTGGACGACGCGCATGCCGATCAGGTCGCGGGCCACCGCGAGCGTCGGCCGGTCGAAGAAGCTGCGCGGCAGCGCCATCGGTCCAGAGGACTAGCGTGAGATCAGGCGGATGCGCGTGATGGCGTGCTCGGCGGCACGCGCCACCACGGGATCGGGATCCCGCGTCGAGGGCTCGAGCGCCTGCAGCGCGTCGGGCCCGCCGACCAGGCCGAGCACCTGGACGAGCCGCCCGCGGGTAGGCGCGTCGGGATCGGCGAGGCGCGGCGTGAGCGCCTTGACGTGGCCGCGCCCCAGCTCGACGAGATAAGCCATCACCTGCTCGGCGCGGCGATCGTCGCCGAGGGCGGCGGTGAGCTCGGGCAGGCCGCGTCCGGCGTCGCGGGCCAGCGCAAAGGCCCGCGCCAGCCGCACCGTCCGATCCTTCTCGCCGCCGGTGCGGGCCTCGACGGCGCGGATCGCGGCGACGTCGCCGAGACGGGCCAGCCCCTCGAAAGCGGCGCGCCGCAGGTCGGCGTCCTTCGACCCGACCTGCTCGAAGAACACCGGCTGGCTGGCCGGATCGGCGAGGCGCGCCAGGCCGTCGAGGGCGGCTTCGGCGGCCGGTCCGCGCTGATCGTGGACGAAGCGCTCGCGCAGGGCGCGGCTGGCGCGCTTCTCGCCGATGTCGCCGAGCGCGCGCATCGCGGCGAGCTGGACGTCCTGCCGCGCATCGTTCATCGCCGCGACCAGCGCGTCGCCGAGCGAGGCGGCGCGGACGGCGCCGGCGACGCGGGCGGCGGCGACGCGGACACCGTCGTCGGGATCGCGCAGGTTGGCGGCGAGCGACGCCTCGGCGGCGGCGCCGGCGGGCGGCGGCACGATCGCGCCGAACGTCCACGTCGCCTCGCGGCGGACGCGCGCCTGGTCGTCGCGCATCGCGATGGCCAGGCCGTCCTTCAGGGCGTTGGGGACGGCACGCGGCAGCAGCTGGTAGGGTCCGATCGCGAACGCCGCTTCAGCGGGATCCTTGCGGCCGGTCTCGAAGACGCCCGCCACGCGCTTGGTGCCGCTCGGCACGTCGGTCAGGTAGAAGCGCAACAGCGTCTCGAGTGCCTCGAGCTGGATCGCGTCGACCGGATCGGCGGCCAGCCGCGCGATCGGGCCGATGGCGTCGGGATGGCCGGTGAGGGCCAGCGTCCGCATGGCCTCGACGCGCAGCTTCGGATCCGGGCTGGCCAGGTAGCGGACGACGTCCTCGAAGGGCCGGCCGACGAGCGACGGCGGCTGGGCCTGCGCCGGGGCAGCCGTCACCGCGCTCGCGAGCAGGACGGCGAGGGCCAGCAGCCTGTGCCTCATGCGCCCTCCCCGACCGCCGCGCGGTTCGCCGCCCGCAGCACCTCGGCGAGATGGCGTCCGGTGTGCGAGGCCTCGACCCTGGCGATCTCCTCTGGCGTGCCGACCGCCACGACATGACCGCCGGCGTCGCCCCCTTCGGGGCCGAGGTCGATCAGCCAGTCGGCGCACTTGATGACGTCGAGATTGTGCTCGATGACGAGCAGGCTGTGGCCGGCCTGCAGCAGCCGGCGGAACGCCGCCAGCAGCTTGGCGATGTCGTCGAAGTGCAGACCGGTGGTCGGCTCGTCGAGGATGTAGAGCATCCGCTCGCCGGTTTCGGTCGACAGGTGCGCCGCGATCTTGATGCGCTGCGCTTCGCCGCCGGACAGCGTCGTCGCCGGCTGGCCGAGCCGCAGGTAGCCGAGCCCGACCTCGTCGAGCACCAGCAGGCGGCGCAGCACCTTCGACGACCCCGCGAAGAAGGCGATCGCCTCGCGCACGGTCAGGTCGAGGACGTCGTCGATGTTGCGGTTCTTGTAGCGGACCTCGAGCACCTGCGGCCGGAAGCGCTTGCCGTGGCACTCGTCGCAGGGCACGAACACATCGGCGAGGAACTGCATCTCCACGCGCACGTGGCCCTCGCCCTCGCACGCCTCACAACGCCCACCGGGCACGTTGAACGAGAAGTGGCTCGGCGTCAGCCCGCGCGTCTTGGCGTCCTTGGTGCCCGCGAACAGGTCGCGGATCGCATCGAAGGCCTTGAGATAGGTCACCGGGTTCGAGCGCGGCGTGCGGCCGATCGGCGTCTGATCGACCAGCAGGCAGTCGCTGATGTGCTCGATGCCTTCCAGCCGATCGCACTTGCCGACCCGGCGATCCCAGTCGCCCTTGGCGCGCTTGATGCCGGCGTAGATGACGTCGTGGACCAGCGTCGACTTGCCCGAGCCGCTGACGCCGGTGACGACCGTCAGCACACCGAGCGGCACCGTGACATCGATGCCCTTGAGATTGTGCTCGCGCGCGTTCGTCACCTTGATCTGCGCCTTGCCCGGCCGGCGCCGCGCCGCCGGCACGGCGATGGCGAGATCGTCGCGCAGGTACTTGGCGGTCAGCGATCGCGGCTCGTTGAGCAGGCCCTCGACGCTGCCCGCGTAGATCACGCGGCCGCCCGACTCGCCGGCGCCGAGCCCCATGTCGACGACCTCGTCGGCGACCTTGATCATGTCGGCGTCGTGCTCGACGACGACGACGGTGTTGCCCTGGTCGCGAAGCTGCCGGAGGATCGCGATCAGCCGCAGATTGTCGCGCGGGTGCAGGCCGATCGACGGCTCGTCGAGGACGTAGAGCGTGCCGACCAGCGCCGAGCCGAGCGCGGTGGCCAGGCTGATGCGCTGGGCCTCGCCGCCCGACAGCGTCGACGACAGCCGATCGAGGGTGAGGTAGTCGAGCCCGACGTCGTCGAGGAAGGTCAGGCGCCGGCGGATCTCGCGCAGCACCTTCTCGGCGATCGCCGCTTCGCGCGGCGACAGCTCGATCGAGGTGAAGAAGGCCTTGGCCTCGCGCACCGTCAACCCGCAGACGCGATCGATCGTCCAGCCGGCGACACGTACGTCGCGCGCCTCGCGGCGCAGGCGCGTGCCGCCGCACTCCGGGCAGGTCTGGTAGCCGCGGTAGCGGCTCAGGAAGACCCGGATATGGACCTTGTACTTCTTCCGCTCCAGCCACTGGAAGAAGCCCTGGACACCGCCGAAGTCGGCGTGTCCGCGCAGCACGACGTCGCGCTCGCGCTCGCTGAGCTCGCTCCACGGCACGTCGAGCCGCAGATCGGCGGCCTTGGCCGCCTTCTTCAGCGCGGCGAGGTGAGCGCGGTAGTGCGGCTTGGTCCACGGCTCGACGGCGCCGCCGGCCAGGGTCTTGGTCGGATCGGGGACGACCAGGCCCATGTCCAGCTCCATCACGTTGCCGAAGCCGTGACAGGTCGGACAGGCGCCGAACGGGTTGTTGAACGAGAACAGCCGCGGCTGCGGCACCTCGTAGACGATGCCGCAGCGCCGGCACTCGAAGCGCTCGCTGAAGACGTGGCGCACCGGCGCGCCGTCGGCGCCAGCGCCGAGCTCGACGGCGAACGCCGAGCCGCCGCCTTCGAGGTAGGCGGCCTCGATCGCATCGGTGAGCCTCGGCCGCACCTCCGCGTCGACGCGAATGCGGTCGACGATCACCTCGAGCGTGCTGCGATCGGCGAGCGCGGCGAGGTCGACCTCGTCGAGGCCGACGGCCTGATCGTCGACGAGCAGGCGCGCGAAGCCCTTGCGGCGCAGCACGTCGATGGCCGCAGCCACCGGATCGGCGGGCGGCGGCGGTTCCAGCAGATCCAGCTCGGGCGGATCGTCGTCCCGGCTGTCGTCGCGACTCTCGTCGCGGCTCGTCGCGCTGAGCCGGCCGACGCGCACGATCGGCAGTGCAAAGCCGACCAGGAGCCGCGCGCCCTCCGTGAGCTGCGCCAGCCGCTCGCCGACCGCTTCCGCCGTCTCGCGGGCAACGTCGGTGCCGCACTGGCGGCAGACGGTCCGGCCGACGCGCGCGAAGAGCAGGCGCAGGTAGTCGTGCGTTTCCGTCGTGGTGCCGACCGTCGAGCGCGGGTTGCGGATGCTGTTCTTCTGGCGGATGGCGATCGCCGGCGGCATCCCCTCGACCGAGTCGACGTCGGGCCGCTGCATCCGCTCGAGGAACTGGCGGGCGTAGGCCGAGAGCGATTCGACGTAGCGGCGCTGCCCCTCGGCGTAGATCGTGTCGAAGGCGAGCGACGACTTGCCGGAGCCGCTGACGCCGGTCACGACGGTCAGCCGGCGCGACGCGATCGTGAGATCGACGTTCTTCAGGTTGTGCGTGCGCGCACCCCTGATCACGATGGGTCGAAGGCGTGGGCCGGGTGAATCGTGCATCGAGCCGCCAGCGATGATCCCCCCGGCCGGGCCGCCATGGGGATCCTGAACCCCCGATCGTATCACTTCGAGCCCTGTCGTCGGCGGCAGGCGTCGGCAATGGGTGCCAGCGAGCGTACAATTGCAACACCGTGGTCCGGCAGTTCCTGGTTTACGACGCGCTCGATACCTGTCCGTACCTCCCGGACCGGCTGGCGCGCTTCCCTCTACGGGTGTCGGAGCGCAAGCTGCGCCGGGACGAGCTGGACTCGGCTCTGGCGGAGGGCGATCGCCGGCAGGGCGTCTTCCTCTATCGTCCGAGCTGCCCCACCTGCACGGCCTGTGAGGCCATCAGAATCGACGTCGCGGCGTTCGTCCCGACCGCCTCGCTGCGCCGGGTGCTGGCCAAGGGCGAAGCCGGCCTGACAGTCCGGGTCGGGCCGGCCGTCGCCGACGAGGAGCGCGCCGCCCTCTATGTGCGCCACAAGTTCGAGCGTGGGCTGACGGCGGATGGCGAGACGCGGGAAGTGGACGTCGCCGCCTACCGGGCCTTCCTGGTCGAAACCTGCTGCGACACGGTCGAGTTCGCCTGCCGGGCGAAGGGCGAGCTGGTGGCCGTCGCTGTCGCCGACCGCGGCGCGGAGTCGCTCTCGGCTGTCTACTGCGCCTTCGCCCCTCAATTCGACAACGTCAGCCTCGGCACCTACTGCATCCTCAAGCAGATCGAGACGTGCCGCGCCTGGGGGCTCCGCTACCTCTACCTGGGCCTCTATGTCGCCGACTGCCGGCACCTCGCCTACAAGGCCCGGTTCCTGCCGCACGAGCGCCTGGTCCGGGGCGAATGGCGGCGGTTCGACCGCCCGCGCTGATTCGGCCTGTGGTTCGGACCCAAACGGTCCGATCTTCTCTGAAAGCCGGGTGTGCGACCCTCAAGCCCAGCAGTGTCGGCAAATCGGCATATGGTCGGATTACTGTCGAACGCTCGGATGACGCTGTCGGACAACCGACAGCCCCCGACTCGACCGTTCAGGGCAGTGCCGCTATAAGTCCTTCATTTCATTGATCGCGCCGCGCCGGCACCCGTGGTCGGACCTCAATGCGGCCCCGGCAACTGCCTTGCTGTAGTGGGCACCGACGTGCGGTCCATCAAGGGCCGCCTTCGGAGGCCGACCCAATGCAGCTCGCCGACGCCGCCTATCAGGAACGTGATCGACTGGTCATCAACCATCTAGCTCTCGTGAAGAAGGTGGCGGTAGGGCTGGTCCGGCGGCTGCCTGCGCAAGTCGAAATGAACGAATTGATCGGGGAAGGCGTGGTGGGGCTGCTCGACGCCGCCCGCCGCTACAAGCCCGCCTCTGGCGTGCCCTTCGAGGCGTTCGCCGCCCGCCGCGTCCGTGGCTCGATGCTCGACTCGCTGCGCGCGGTCGACACCGCGTCGCGCCGCACGCGCCGCATGGAGCGCAACCTCAAGGCCACCTGCAGCGGCCTGCGTCAGACACTGGGCCGCGACCCGAACGACATCGAAATCGCCGACGCCATGGGCTTGACCAAGGCCGCCTACACCCGCGCCTGCCGCACGGTCGAGCGCGCCGAGAACAGCGGCTTCGTGGCTTTCGAAGAGGCCTTCGGCGATGACCAGCGCGCGCTGGCGCGCGCCATCGGCTACGTCGTGGACGGTCGGTACGTCGAGCTCGAGCGCACCGAGCTGCGCTTGCTGCTCGCCGCCGCCCTGAGCAAGCTGCACGAGCGCGAGCGCAAGGTGCTGGCCCTCTACTACGAGGAAGAGCTGACGATGGCAGCGATTGCCAACCTGCTCGGCCTCTCGGAATCGCGGATCTCGCAGCTG
>JANOIR010000405.1:0-19965 GCA_031407765.1 Vicinamibacteraceae bacterium | reverse complement strand
GTGTCGTACTCGAGGCCGCGCTGGCTGCCCTGGGCGTCACCGCTGCCGTTGGCGATCGAGATCGCAATCATCGGCGGCACGCGCTTCTGGGCGATCAGGTTGTCGAGCGCGGTGAAGAGCAGCGGGTCGGGGCCGTCGGCGCCGACGATGAACGGCGCCACCGTACCGGGCACGTACTGCTGCGGGATGTAGACGGCCACCCGGCGCGTGTACGGCGCCGGGCCGCTCTTGACGATCCGCTTGGCCGGGTTCGTCGGATCCAGCTCCGCGCGGGTGCCGGCAGCGCGGGCGATGCCGGGATAGATCGTGCTCGCCGTCGAAGCGATCATGAAGGTGTGGACGATGCCGTGCGGCACACCGGCCTGGTCGGTCATCTCGGGCGCCGCCGGGTGGGCCGGGCCGAGGATGAAGTTGCCCTTCGCGTCGACTGGCGGGACGGCGCCGTCGGGCAGCTCGGTCGCGTTGGTCGCGGTGACGTAGCCGGCGGTCTTCGGATCGCGGGTCGGCGCGGTCGGCCGGTTCGCGGGAGCCGCGGGCTGGGCCGGCGCCGCGGGTTGCGCCGCCTGCGGCGACGCCGCTGGGGCCCCCGCACCTTGGGCGCTCGCCGCCGACGCCCCCACGCACCCCACCAACACCACCGCTACCCATCCTCGCGTCAGGTTCATCATCGGCTCCCGCCTCCGTGGTCTAAACGCCCTCTGCGGACGGTCCGTTTCATTGCCGTCGCCCAATGAGACACACTAGACCCGCATGGCGCAGCCCGCCCGCGACCCGATCGAGGCCCCGGCGATTGCGCTCGACGGCTTCCAGCTCCTGATCCACGGCCGGCAGTTTCCCGACGCGTACGACCGCTGGGACGGCAACTGGCTGCAGGTGACGGCGCGGTTGTCGCGCCACGGGGCGACGGTGGCCGTGACCGGGCCGCTGGTCGACGTCGGCGGTCTGCGGCGCTTTCGCGAGGGATTGGCCCAGGTGATCCGCACGGCGGACGGGGAGGCCGAGCTCACGTTTGAGGAGTCCAACGTGCTGCGGCTCCTCGTCGCGCGCTACGCGACCCTGGGCCGCCTGTTCGTGCGCTGCGAGCTGAGCCCGGAGCCCGGATCCCAGGGGCACTGGTTCGAGGCCGACACCGAGGTCGGCGAGCTCCAGGCGACCCTGCGACAGCTTGACGCTGTGCTGGCCGTGTTCCCGCTGCGCGGCGAGCGCGTCGATTCCGACTGGCTGGGGGACGATCGCCCGGCTGATTGAACCACCGCCTCAGAACACATGACCAAAACCTTCGGCCCGATGGTGCTGTCGGGCGCACTGTGCGCCGCGCTTGCCGGTTGCTCCAACGACCTCACCGGGCCGTCGGACCGAGGTTACGACGGCCAATGGACAGGGACGACGTCCCAGGGCGTCCCCATAACCGTGGAGGTCTCGGCCGCGGAGCGGGTGACCGCCATCACCGTCGGCTATCGCTTCAACGGGTGCTCCGGCTCGCGGCGATTCGGCGAGCTCTCGCTCGCCATCGGAACATCGCAGCTTCCGACGGGCAACCCGCAGGTGCCGAGCCCGTTCTCGAACCCGGGCTTTGGATATGGGTCGGGTTCGCCGGAGGAACAGGACTACACCCAGATCTACGGTGCCTTCACGTCACCTGATTCGGCCACTGGGTCGATTATTTTCGCCGGGTACCCTGGCTGTGGCAGCAGCACCGCGATCTGGAACGCCTCGCGGCGGTGAATATCGCCTGCAGGCCGGAGCAACTGCATGCCTCCGTTGTTCGAGTCCTGCATCGATTCGCACGACGCTGCGCTGGCCTCGGCCGCGGGCGGCGCGGGACGCGTCGAGCTCTGCGCCCGCCTCGACGTCGGCGGCACGACGCCTGACGCGTCGCTGATCGCGCGCTGTGTGGCGTCGCTGGCGATTCCCGTGTTCGTGATGATCCGGCGGCGCGGTGGCGATTTCGTCTACGACACCGGCGAGGTTGCGGACATGGCGCGCGCCATCGACGCCGCGGCCGCTGCCGGCGCGCACGGTGTGGTCGTCGGCGCGCTGCGGCCGGACGCGACCATCGACGCCGACGTCATGCGCCGCGTGATCGACCGCGCGCGGCCGCTGCCGGTGACCTGCCACAAGGCGATCGACGCGACGCGCGATCCGATCGAAGCGCTGGACGCCTTGCTCGCGCTTGGCGTCGATCGTGTGCTGACGTCGGGCGGCGCCGACACCGCCGGCGCTGGTGCCGCGACCATCGCCCGCATGGTCGCGCGGGCGGGTGATGCGCTGGTGGTGATGGCGGGCGGCGGTATCCGGGCCCACAACGTCGCGGCGATCGTCCAGGCTACCGGCGTCCGCGAGGTGCACGCCCGTATCCTGCCGACGCACGCCACGGCGCCAGCCGACGCAGAGACGCAGGTAGCGTGGGCGGATCAGATCGCCGCGCTCATCGAGCGCGCGGGCTCGGCGCCACCGGCGCCCGCCGACCGCGGCCCGAGGCCCGCGCGAGGCTGAGCCCGGTCGGCCGCTGCGCCACCTCCAGCCCTTGCTGACGGCGCAACGCGATCAGCGCCGTCCCGAAGACGAACCCGAGAGCGATTGCCGTCAGTGCCGGCGCCCGCAGGACCGGCAGCTCCGCGAGCATGGCGCCGATGAGAACGGCGATCAGCAGTCCCGCCCCGATCCCGCCCCGGATGGAAATGCGAGACATCTGGAATGGCGTTGGCGTGTCGGCCATATGCCTATTGTGCGCCTGATCGCGGACCGGCCGGGGGCGCCCGGGGTATGATCCTCGTCTACCGTGGCGAGCCAGGGAACCGAGGGATCGCGGGGCGGATTTCGCGCCTTTTATCAGTGGCTGACGGGGTCGGCGCCGGTTTCGCTGTCCTCGAGCGGCCCGGACGATCCGACGGGCGAGGTGGCGGTCCCGTCCGGCAGCGGGCCGATCCCGCTGCGCATCGCGCACTACGCGATCGAGCGCAAGCTCGGCGAAGGCGGCATGGGCGTCGTCTACGCCGCCCGCGACGAGCGGCTGGCCCGGACGATCGCGCTCAAGATGCTCTCGGCGCCGGCCCCCGACGACACGGCGCGGCAGCGCATGTGGCGCGAGGCCCGCGCCGCGGCCAGCGTCAACCATCCCAACATCTGCCAGATCTACGAGATTGGCGAGGATGGCGGCCGCGTCTTCATCGCGATGGAGCTGCTCGAAGGCGAGGCGCTGGCGGCGCGGCTCGAGCGCGGCGCGCTCACCGCCCCAGAAGCGATGCCGGTTGGTCTCGGCATCCTGGCGGCGCTGTCGGCGCTGCACGCGCGCGGCATCGTGCACCGCGACCTCAAGCCATCCAACGTGTTCCTCACCGCCCACGGCGTCAAGCTGCTCGATTTCGGCCTGGCCCAGCCCGAGCTCGCCGGCGCGGACGGGCTCGCCGCGGGCCTGACGAGGACCGGGGTGGTCATGGGCACGCCGCGCTACATGTCGCCGGAGCAGGTCGCCGGCGAGCCGATCGATGTGCGCAGCGATCTGTTCGCCGCCGGTACCATCCTGTTCGAGATGCTGGCGGGCCGTCCGGCCTTCGCCGGCCGGTCGATCGCCGAAGTGCTGCACGCGACGCGCTACGAGCAGCCGCCGGCGCTGACCGGATCGCCGGCGGCCGCGGCCGTCGATCGCGTGATCCGCCGCGCGATGGCCAAGCGCCCGATCGATCGTCCGGCGTCGGCCGACGCGATGGCGGACGAGCTGCGCGCCATCCGGGGCATCGAGAGCGGCTCGACGCCGGCGATCGCGCACGCGCTGACACGGCTGGTCGTGCTGCCGTTTCGCGTGCTGCGTCCGGACCCGGAAACCGACTTCCTCGCCTTCAGCCTGCCCGACGCGATCGCGACGTCGCTGTCGGGCAACAGCTCGCTCATCGTGCGGTCGAGCGCGGTGGCGGCACGCTTCGGCGCAGGGCCGCCCGACCTCAGGGCCCTCGCCGCCGAGGCCGACGTCGATCGCGTAGTGATGGGCACGCTGCTGCGCAGCGGCGATCAGCTGCGCGCGGCGACGCAACTCGTCGAGGCGCCGGGCGGCACGCTGCTCACGTCGCACACCGTGCAGGCGTCGCTGGGCGATCTGTTCCGCCTGCAGGACGACATCGCACGACGCGTCGCCGAGGCACTGGCGCTGCCGCTCACCGGCAGCGCACCGACGGCGCCCGATCGGCCCGCCGATCCGCGCGCCTACGAGCTCTATCTGCGCGCCAACGAGCTGGCACGCACCTACGACGGTACCGTGGCGGCGCGCGACCTCTATCAGCAGTGCCTCGAGCTGGACGCGCGCTTTGCCCCAGCCTGGGCCCGGCTCGGCCGCTGCCATCGCGTCATCGGCAAGTACATCGATCCCGATCCGGGCAGCGACGCGCGCGCCGAGGACGCCTTGCGCCGCGCGCTGGCGATCAACCCGCGCCTGTCGCTGGCGCACAAGTTCTACGCCAACCTCGAGGCGGACATCGGCCAGGCGTCGGGGGCGCTCCGCCGGCTGCTCGGCGAGGCGACCCTGCACGGCAACGATCCGGAGCTGTTCGCCGGGCTGGTCCACGCCTGCCGCTACTGTGGCCTGAACGAGCACTCCGTCGCTGCCCACGCCGAGGCGCGCCGCCTCGATCCCAACGTCACGACCAGCGTCGAGCAGACCATGTTGATGGCCGGCGACGTCGACGCGATGCTGGCGATGACGGCCCCGAAGCTGATCGCGGGCGCCGACGACGGGATCCGTGTCATCGCCCTGGGCCTGGCCGGACGCCGCGACGAGGCCCGGGTCCGCCTGGCGGCGATGCGCGAGTCGTCGCGGATCCCGCTGTTCGTCGGCTGGATGAATTACATCGAGGCCTGGCTCGACGGCCGCACCGGCGACGTGTCGGTCGAGATCGAGCGCGCCGGTCTGGGCGTCCTCAAGATCCAGGACGATCCGGAGGCGATCTTCCAACAGGGTTGGATGCACTGCCACGTCGGCGACCATGCGCGCGGCCTGCCGGAGCTGGAGCGCGCCGTGGCGAAGGGCTACTTCGTCGCGCCGACGCTGGCGAAGTGGCCGCAGTTCGACGCCCTGCGCGGCGAACCGCGCTTCCAGGCGCTCCTGGCCTCGGCCGAGGCCGGCCGGGCCCGGAGCCTGATTGCGTTCCGCGAAGCGGGCGGCGAGCGCCTGATCGGCGCCGCCGCAGGGTAGCAGCCCGTGGTGGCATGAAGACGTTGGCGCGCGACGACTGCCGTGCTGAGATCCTGGCCCGGCTGGGTCAGTTGCGCGCCGACAGCGCCCGCCGGTGGGGCACCATGACCGCGCATCAGATGATTTGCCACTGCGCCGACGCGTGCCGGATGGCCGCCGGCGACGCCACGCCGCGGGAGATCGGCACCGTCATGAGCCGCGGGGTGATCAAGTGGATCGCCCTCTACGCGCCGATGCGCTGGCCGGGCGGGATCCAGACGGTGCCCGAGCTCGATCAGCGGACCGCCGGGACCGCCCGCGTCGAGTTCGCCGCGGATGTCGCGACGCTGGAACGTCTCCTCGGCCTGATCCGGGCGCGGGGCGATGCCGCCGCCTGGCCGCGGCATCCCATCTTCGGGCGGATGTCGGAGCGGGCCTGGCTGCGCTGGGCCTACCTGCACATGGATCACCACCTGCGCCAGTTCGGAGCCTGACGATGCACTCGATCATCGATCTCATCCCGGTGCTCGACGCCGCGGAAGTGGCGCGCGTCCATGCCGACGTCCACGCCGCCCGGCCCCGCTGGACGCGGCGCGATCCCGTGCATCCGTTCTTCACGCTCGGGGCGGCCAGCTATCTCGACGCCCGCAAGGGCCAGTTCGCGCACTACCAGGCGCTGGCGCGGCAGGGCAATCCCGAGCTCGGCGAGACGTTCGGCTGGGTGCACGAGAAGCTGCGCCGCGCCGTGTCCGCGGTGGTCGGCTCGGAAGCGCGCTACGACGAGCGGCTGGCGCTGCCGGGCTTCCACGTCCATCTGCGCGACCCGGAGCAGGCCATCCCGCCAGCGAGCATCCATTTCGATCTCCAGTTCGAGCTGATCGACTGGGCCGCGATCGGTGTCGCCGATGGCCGCGAACAGCTGTCGCTGACCCTGGCCATCGCCCTGCCCGCCGAAGGCGGCGGTCTGATGGTCTGGAACATCAACCGGATGGCGATCGACGCGATGACCGCCGAGGATCGCCGCGCGCACATGGCCGCCAACCGGCACGCGACGCGCCACCCCTACACGCCCGGTCATCTCGCCGTCCACTCCGGCCACCAGCTGCACCAGATGGCCCCGGCGCACGACCCGCAGCCCACCGACGAGCGCATCACGATGCAGGCGCATGCCCTGCCCGTCGACGGACAGTGGGTGATCTACTGGTGAGCGGCGGCCGCGCGTGTGCGCGCACCCACGTGAGTACCAGCCAGGCGGTCGGGAAAGCGACGGCCCGGCACCGGCGCTCCTCCGAAACGCACCGCGAGTTCCACGTCTGCCGAAAAGCCCAGCTTCCTTCCCGGCGAATTTCGTCAGCGCCCCGACGGCACGCCTCGTGCTGAACGTGTGCCGAGAAGGCACACATGCTGGCGAATTGTCGACAGTCGCATGGTGGGACGGCGGATGCAGGATAGCCCGGCAGCGGCGGGACAGGCGCTTTCCCCGTTGGCGGCGGCATCCGCGCTGGCGGCGCGCGTGCGCGAGCGGGCGGGTCGCCGGTGGTCTCCTTCCGTCGACACGCTGGCGGCGTTCGACGCCTTCGTCGTCCTCGGCCTGTTCGGCGTCTATCTGAAAATGGCGCTGCTCGCGCCGCAATGGGGCGCCGTCGCGCGCTTCCTCGGCAAGCCGCCGGGGGAACCCCTCACTTTTCAGGATCGGCTCGGCTTCTTCGCCAGCGACCTCACCCTGAACCTCATCTTCATCCCGGTCGCGGCCACGCTGGTCGTCGGGCTGCTGTTCGGCGTCTACCGCGCGCTCGCCGCGTGCGTCATCGCCGCCACGCTGAGCGTCGTCTACTTCGTCGAGCTGCGAGCCAGCACGGAAGTCGGGCGGTACCTGTCGGGCGAGATGCTGCGCGACTTCATCGGCTGGGCGATGACGCATCCGTCGTCGGCGTCCGAAGGCTACGTCACGGTGGCCAGCGCGCTCAAGCTCGCCGTCCTGCTCGGACTGCTCGCTGCCCTCGCGGCGATGGCTCGGGCGGCCCGCCGCACGCCGTCACAACGGGTCCGCCACCGCCTCCGGCTGCTGCTCGCCGCGCCTGCGGGCGGGGCGATCGCTGCCGTCGTCGACCTCGCCCCGATGGCCTACGCGGTGCGAATGCCGAACTCGCCCCTCAACACCAGCGCCGTTGCCCGTGCCGCGACGATGCTCGCGACGCCGGTCGACGATCGCAGTGCCGCGTCGCCATGGCTCAGCCTCGACGATGCGCTCGCCTCGCTGCGCCGCCTCACACACACCGCCCCGCTCGATCGCGCGCATGCCCTGGTCGGGCGGGAAGCGGGCGCCGACCTCCTCGTCGTGATGCTGGAGACGGGGCCGGCCCAAGCCTTCGACTACACCGAGCTGGCGGCCGGCCTGCCTGGCGCGGGGCGGCTCCAGCCGCACGCCTTTGTCTCGCCGCGCCACTACACGGCGCATCCCTACAGCAGCGATGCCATCTACTCGGTGCTGGCCGGTACCTACCCGCACGGGCGCCACCTGCTGCTGCGCGACGTCCCCGATCGGGGCCTCAACGGCCTCTTTTCGGGATTGCCGCCCGAGATCGGCTGGCGCGGAGCCTACCTGCCGAGCCTCTACCAGATCGAGACCGACGACCACATGTACCGCGCCTTTGGCGCCCGCACGCTCTATGTCGCCGACCAGCACCCCGACGATCCGTTCCGGACCCGAGCCCTGGCCCGCGCCGCCGCGATGCTGCGCGAGCTCGGCGCCGACCGGCTCGACGAGGCGACCCGGACGCGCCTGCACGCGCTGCTGGTCGGCGACCTGCAGGCGCTCGAACGCCTGAAGGCGGACATCACCCGGACCATGCACGACGGCGGTCGCTACGCGGTGATGTTCTTTCCGGAGATCGGCCACGGGCCCTGGCCCCAGCTGCGCGCCGCCGATACCGAGGTGCTGGCGCGCGGCCGGACACTGATGGCACTGCAGGACGCCTGGCTGAACGAGCTCCTCGACGTGATCGCCGCCGGCGGGCGGCTCGATCGAACGGTCATCGCCGTGACCGCCGACCACGGCCTGCGTACGCGGGCCGAGTATCCGAGCCTCCGCCCCGGATTCCTCAGCGACGTCATGTTCCGGGTGCCCCTCCTCATCTACGCGCCCCGAGCGCTGTCCGCTCCTGTCGAGCTACCGGCTGCCACCTCCCACATCGACCTGGCGCCGACTCTGCTGGCGTTGCTCGGCGCCACCGATGCCGCCTCCCGGATGCACGGCGTCCCGGTCTGGCAACGGACCCCACGGGATCGGCTGTACGTGCTTGGCTCCGCCTACGGCGGCGCCGATGGCTTCATGGAAGATGGCCGCTTTTACATGCACCAGGCGCTGTCGGGGGCGGTCTACGCCAGCGACCGCTTCGCGTTCACCGACGCCGACCAGGTCCGCCCGCCGAATCCACGCGCCGCGCATGTCGTGCAGGGGCTGACGGATGTGAACGACGGGCAGCTCGCCGTCGTCGCCCGCCTGCGCGCCCGATAGCACCCCCGGCAACGGGCGAGCAAACCTCGTCCGTAGACCCTCGCATGCCACAACCGTGGCACCCCGGTGCCCTGCCTGGGGTGGCGGCCACCCACGGCTCGGGTAGGAGCGAGCTCAACACGCCGGCATTACATGTGCATTCCGGCGATGCACCTAGAGTGACCGCAAATCGGGCAATGGCCCGAGGCGGCACGACAGGGCGCCGTCGTCCCCTACAATTCTTGCAGATTTCGCCGAGTCGACGATGAACTGGATACCCGACAGTCCGAATGCGAAGCCGGGCGGGTTCGCCGTGCCCTTGATGGGTGAGCTGGCCACGACGCCCCTGCGGGTGCTCGTGCTGGATGACGACGTGGACAGCAGCGCCTGGGTCGCGGTGCTCTTGACGAGCCGCGGCCACACGGTGCGGCAGGTGGCGACGGGGGAGGCCTACCGCGAGGCGCTCGCGAGCTGGCCGGCCGACGTCGCCCTCCTCGACATGATCCTGCCGGACGCCGACGGCGTCGAGCTCCTGCACTACACCCGGAGCCACCATCCCGGCGTCGAGGCCATCATGATCACCGGCCACGGCAGCGTCAGCACCGCGGTGCGGGCCATGGCCAGCGGCGCGTTCAGCTTCCTCGAGAAGCCGGTCGACGCCGGCCATCTCTCGGCCCTGCTGGACAAGGTGGGAGAACGGGTCGCGCTGGTCCAGGAGAACCGCCGGCTGCAGGCGGCGCTCGAGGGCACGCCGGTCTTTCCGAAGCTCGTCGCCCAGAGCGACGTGATGAAGCAGCTGTTCCGGCTGATGAGCGTGGTCGCCCCGACCGACGCCAACGTGCTCATCCTCGGCGAGAACGGCACGGGCAAGGAGCTGATCGCCGAGGCCATCCATCAGAACAGCAAGCGCGCCGGCAAGCCGTTCATCCGCCTGAATTGCGCCGCCATCCCCGCCGACCTGCTCGAGAGCGAGCTGTTCGGGCACCGCAAGGGATCGTTCACCGGCGCCATCGCCGACAAGGTCGGCCTGGTCGAGCTCGCCCACGGCGGCTCGCTCCTCCTCGACGAGATCGGCGAGATGTCGCCGGCGCTCCAGGCCAAGCTGCTGCGTGTGCTGCAGGAACGCGAGTTCCGGCCGATCGGCGGCACCCGCGCCATCACCCCGGACTTCCGGCTGATGTGCGCGACCAACGTCGATCTCGATCAGGCGCTGTCGACCGGCACGCTGCGTCGCGATCTCTACTTCCGCATCAACACGATCACGCTGACGGTGCCGCCGCTGCGCGAGCGCCCCGACGACATCCCGCTGCTCGCCGAGCACTTCCGCGTGATCTGCGCCGACAAGCACGATCGCGAGGTCAAGGCCTTCGAACCCGAGGCCCGCCGGCTGCTGGTGCGCCACCCGTGGCCGGGCAACGTGCGTGAGCTGGAGCACGTCGTCGAGCGCGCGGTCATCGTCGGCGAGGGCGACCTGATTCGTGTCGCCGACCTGCCGGAAGGGATCCGCAGCGGCGCCCCGACGCCGCATGCGACGTTCAACATCCCACCCGATCACACCCTGGCCGAGCTCGAGCGGATGGCCATCGTGCAGACCCTCGAGCGCACGCGCTGGAACAAGCGGGCCGCGGCGCACTCGCTCGGGATGTATCGCCCCACGCTCTACAGCAAGCTGAAGAAATACAAGATCTACGAGCCCCGTCCGCGCGCGCCCCGGAAGGGGGATCCGCCGCTGTCGAACGGGGGCTAGTCACAAGGGACACCGATCGACGGAGTCATGCGCCATGAGACGAAGAGAGGCTTGATGCACGCCGCAAACCACTCGATTGCCGTGTGTCACAGCCTTGCCCTGGCCATCAGCGGAACCCGCACCGTCGACGAAATTCATCAGACCGCGCTCGACGCGCTCACGCGCGGGCTGGGCGTGTCGCGCGCCTCGATCCTGCTCGTCGACGCCGATGGCGTCATGCGCTTCACCGCCTGGCGCGGTCTGTCCGAGATCTATCGCGAGATGGTCGAAGGCCACAGCCCGTGGCCCGCCAACATCGTCGATCCCCAGCCTGTCGTCGTGCCCGATGTCGAGGCCGAGCCGTCCCTGGTGCCATTCCTGGCCGCCATCCGCGGCGAAGGGATCGCCGGGATGGTCTTCGTCCCGCTGGTCACGCTCGGGCGCCTGGTCGGCACGTTGATGGTCTACCTCGACGAGCCGCGCGCGGTCACCGCCGAGGAGCTCCAGCTGGCGTCGCTGATCGCGACGCACGTCGCCTTTGCCGTGCATCGCACCCGGGCCGAGGCCCTCGCCCGGCGCGGCGAGGCGCACCTCCGCTACGTGCTCGATGCCGCGGCGATGGGCACGTGGGACTGGGACCTGACCCGCCAGACGGTGCAGTGGTCG
This sequence comes from Vicinamibacteraceae bacterium, assembly GCA_031407765.1. Classification (GTDB taxonomy): domain Bacteria; phylum Acidobacteriota; class Vicinamibacteria; order Vicinamibacterales; family Vicinamibacteraceae; genus JBDSLU01. Next base: position 8,913 of record JANOIR010000405.1, on the reverse strand, counting down.
GCCAATCTCGAGCGCTTGCACGGGGTGCCGTCCGGCACCTTCGACAGCACGTTCGCCAGCTACGAGCGCCACATCCATCCCGACGATCACGAGCGGGTGATGGCGTCGATCCGTCGGGCCATCGACGACGGCGTCGCCCACGACGTCGAATACCGCGTCGTCGCACCCGACGGCACCGAGCGCTGGGTCGAAGGCAAGGGCCACGTCGAGCACGTGGACGGCCGCGGTGTCCGCATGAGCGGCGTCTGCATGATTGTCACGCCGCGCAAAGAGGCCGAACACGCGCGCCTCGCGTCGGCGGAGGAGGCCAGCCGGCTCAAGGACGACTTCCTGGCGACGTTGTCGCACGAGCTGCGGACGCCGCTCAATGCCATCCTGGGCTGGGTCCAGATGCTGCTCGCCGGTACGTTGCCGGCGGACCGGGCGCGGCAGGCGATCGACATCATCGGCCGCAACGCCAAGGCGCAAGCGCAACTGATCGAGGATATCCTCGACATCTCGCGGATCATCACCGGCAAGCTCGAGATCGAGACGCAGATGGTGTCGATCCCGCACCTGATGGACGGCGTCGTCGGCGCCGCCCTGCCGGCGGCGCGGGCCAAGCAGATCACCATCACCAAGCACGTCCCCGACGGCCTGCCGCCGATCGACGGCGATCCCAAGCGGCTGCACCAGGTGGTGTCGAGCGTCGTCGCCAACGCCATCCAGTTCACACCCGACAAGGGCACCGTCGACATTCGTGCCGTCGAGGACGGCGACGATGTGGAGCTCACCATCCGCGACTCCGGCGCCGGGATCCCCGCGGAGTTCCTGCCGCACGTCTTCGATCGGTTCCGCCAGGCCGACAGCCGGGCGACGCGCCGGCACGGCGGTCTGGGCCTGGGCCTCGCCATCGCCCGTCATGTCATCGAGCAGCACAGCGGCGAGATTCGCGCCAACAGCGACGGGCCGGGCCGCGGCACGACGATCACGGTGCGGCTGCCGGCACGGACCCTGTCGCGAGGGCAGTTCATTGCGCCGATCGCCTCCGCCTACGGCGGCCTGGCGTTGCGCCTCGACGGCGCCAAGGTCGTCGTCGTCGACGATCAGCGCGACTCGTGTGAGCTGCTGGCCGCCCTGTTCGAGCAGTGCGGCGCCCAGGTCGTGCAGTGCGCCAATGCGCCGGCGGCGCTGTCCACGCTCCTCTCGTCGTCGGTGCAGCTCCTGGTCGCCGACATCGCGATGCCCGACGTCGACGGTTACGATCTGATCCGACAGGTGCGGCAGATCGATTCGCGCCTGCCGGCGGTCGCGGTCACCGCCTACGCCTACCCGCAGGATCGTCTGAAGGCGCTCGCCGCCGGCTTCACGGCCTACTGCGCCAAGCCCATCGATGCGACGCACTTCCTCCGCGTCGTGCGCAACGTGATGCTGTCGTCCGAGCTTTCCGCGCCGACGCCGATCGAACGTCCGTCCACGGTCGACACCCACCGCCAGCCCAACCGCGCGCACTGATCGTTTGCGGCCGCGCTCTCACGCGCGGCCGCGGGCCGGCCTTTAGCGCGTTCGGCTGCGATTTGTCGACGCGCCTTCGCGCGTCGACGGGACGATGGCTCCGGACTTCGTCCTCGCCATTCGTCGCGCGGCGCCCGCAGGCGGGCGGCGATGAGTCGGCGGCCGCGCTCTCATGCGCGGCGGGTGCGGGGCGAGGTGCGGCTCTTCGGTTCGGCATTCCCCCTCGAGCTTCCGTACATCGCACGCGGTTTACCCATCTCGCCGCTGCCGAGCCGCCGTGGCGCTGGCACCGCACGTGCAATGACGGTGACAGGTTCGAATGGACCCACGGGAACGCGGCGGACGGACGAGCCCGACGTTCGCCATCTGAGGAGATCATGGCCATCAATCGCGCATCGCTGTCGGACCCCCTCATCACGGCGCCACACGCCGGGATGCGCCGCGCCGCGGCGCGCAGCTACGCGTCCGAACACGACGGGCCACGGCGGACGGTCATGGTCGTCGGGGGCTTCATTGTCGCGCTCGTCTCCCTCGCCATCGGGTCGCTGGCCATCGCTCAGGTGTGGCTCGCTCCGTCCGCGGCCGACGGCATCGCCACGACGCCGGCCCTGCAGTCCTGGGAGGCGCTGACGATGATCCTGCTCGGCGGTCTCGGTTTCGCCGCCGGTGCGGCGTTGGTCGGGATCGGCATGGGGCGGTGGACATCGCCGCGACCGCCCGAGAGCGAGGCCGACTACACCGGCCCTGGTGACATTCACGACATGCCCGAGCCGCCGCGCGTCGTCTGACGCCGCCACGACCCCCGCGGAGAGTGACGATGCCGACCTCGATGGATACGACCAACACCTGGCTCGCCGTGATGGCGATCGCCATCGTGGTGCAGACGCTGCTCATGACTGGCATCGCCATCGTGGCGTGGCAGGCGCTCGGCAAGGCGGCCGACACCATGGCCGAGACGGTGAAGGCGCTCGAGGCGCGGCATCTCGCGCCGCTCAGCGCGCGCGTCCATGCGGTCGCCGATGACGTCCAGGACGTCATGACCCGTGTCCGTCGCGCCGACGATGCGGTGCGCGCGCAGCTCGGTCGGTTCGACAGCGTCGCCCAGATCGCCGGCCACGCCATCAGCGCCAAAGTCTGGCCGGTCGTCGGCCTCTCGCGCGCTGTCACCGCAGCATTCAAGGCCCTTTCGTCACGTGGATCCAACTCGTCACAGGGATCCGCTCCCTCGTCCCCCGACACCCCGCACGTCGCGCGTGTCACTACTCGATAGGAGCACAGACCATGCAGGACTTCGACACTCGGTACAACCAGCCCGGCGGCGGCTTCGTCACCGGTCTGCTCTTTGGCGCGGCCGTCGGCGCAGCGCTCGGCGTCATCTTCGCCCCGCGCGCTGGCTCGGACACCCGGCGCCAGATCGCCGAATCGGGCAAGAACATCCGCGAGGGCGCGATGCGCACCTACGAACAGGCGCGCGAAGGCGCCAACACCGTCGCCTCGAAGGCGCGCACCGCCTACGATCGCGGCCGCGACGCCTTTGACCGCACGCGCAGGGACGTCGAGAACACCATCGAGGACGTCGCCGAGACGGCCTCCGACGCGATGGGGAGCGGCGCCTATCCGCGCGTGTGAGGCCGATCGGTCGGCCCGCGCCGGCCGACTCCGTTAACCTGCCGCCTGGGTGGCGGTGATTCGCTAGGAGGACTCGATGCTCGAAACACTCGCCATCATTCTCGTCCTGATGTGGCTGCTCGGCATGGTCACGTCGTACACCATGTCCGGCTTCATCCATATCCTGTTGCTGATCGCGCTGGTCGTCGTCGTCATGCGTCTGCTGTCGGGACGGCGCGTGCTGTCGTAAAGTCGGACGAGAACAGGGCGGCCTTGGCCGCCGATGCTCACAGGATGGCGACGGCCCATGAGGGCCGTCGCGCGTCCTCGGACGCCATGTGGTTTCCTCCGCGTGGCGGCCTGTAGAGCCTGGGGTGATGCCGCTGGTATGGACGCCGACGCGGTGGTAACGTCCCCACGGCTCGTATGCAAGCCCCTCCGCCGGTCGCGGACGAAGGAGGGCGGCTCGACGCGCTCCAGCGCTATCGCGTCCTGGGTACGCCCCCCGAAGAGGACCTGGACGATCTGACCAGGCTCGCGGGATACGTCTGTCAGGCGCCCATCGCCGTCCTGACGCTGGTGACCGAGCGCGAGCAGTGGTTCAAGTCGCGTATCGGGATGGCGGTCCCCGACACCCCTCGCGATCATTCGTTCTGTGCCCACGCCCTGCACGTCGACGACCTGTTCGTCGTCCCGGACACCAGGCAGGATCCCCGGTTCTTCGATCATCCCCTCGTCATCGGCGAGCCTCGCGTCCGCTTCTACTGCGGCGCCCCGCTGCGCACGCCTGACGGTCACGCGCTCGGATGCCTTGCGGTGGCGGACACCGTGCCGCGCGAGCTGACGCCCGAGCAACTGGACGCGGTCCGCGTGATCGGGCGTCAAGTGATGGCACGGCTCGAGCTTCGCCGGCACGGGATGGAGCTGACCGAGCGGGAGGCGGTGTCGGCGTCGACGTTCCCCTCGGCGGAGGACCAGGCCGCGGCGGCGCTGCGCGACAAGACGGTGCAGCTCGAGGCGGCGCTCAGCGTCGCCGGTATGGGTATCTGGTTCGGCGACCTCCGTACGGGGGAGCTCGGCAGGCTCCAGAAGGGCGGGCCCGTGACCGGGCTGCCCGACGGCGTCCGGCCGACAAGCCTGCCGGCGATGATGGCGCTCGTTCATCCGGCAGACCGCGACGAGCTCAGCGCGAAGATCGCCAAGGCGACGCGCAAAGGTACATACAGCTCGGAGTTCCGGATCGTCCTCCCGGACGGCGACGTCCGCTGGGTGTCGTCGCGCGGCCGCTGCCAGTTCGCTCCTGACGGCACGCCGACCTACATGACCGGGGTCGACCTCGACGTCACGGAACGCAAGCTGGCCGAGGAGCGCATCCAGCACCTCAACCGCGTCTACGCGGTGCTCAGCGACATCAACCAGGCGATCGTCCGGGAGCCGCGCCTCGAGGTGCTGTTGAGCGAAGCGTGCCGGATCGCGGTCGACAAGGGCGGCTTCCGCATGGCCTGGATCGGCCTGGTCGATGCGCAGACGGGGCGGATCAGCCGGCGCGCCCAGGCCGGCGCCGACGACGCGACGCAGCAGATCATCGATCAGCTGATCGCGTGCGCCCCCCCGGCCGGCTGCGGCTTCACGCAGCGCGCGCTCGAGACAGGACGTCCAGCGGTGTGCGACGACATCGCCAACGACCCCGAGGCGGAGTTCTGGCGCGAGGCGGCGCTCACCCGCGGCTACCGGACGATGGCGGCGTTCGCCATCCTGCTCGGCGACCGGACGATCGGCGCGTTCAACATCTACGCCGACCAGCCGGGCGTCTTCGACGCGCAGGAGCAGCGCCTGCTCCAGGAGCTCGCCGACGATATCGGCTTCGCCATCGGCGTCAACGATCGCGAGCAGGAGCGGCAGCGCGCCGAGGAGCAGCGTCGGGTGGCGGAGGATCGCTTCCGCCAGCTCGCCGACACCATCCAGCAGGTGTTCTGGATGAGCGACGCGCACGGCCAGCTGCTCTACGTCAGTCCGGCGTTCGAAACGATCTTCGGACGCCCGTGCGACACCCTGTCGACCACGGCGGCCTCTTGGATGGACGCCGTGCATCCCGACGATCGCGAGCGGGTCGAGCAGGCGGCCTACCTGCGGGCCCGGCACGGCGGCCACGACGAGGTCTATCGCATCGTCCGTCCCGACGGCGCCGTGCGCTACATCCGCGATCGCGCCTTCCCGCTGCCCGACGAGACCGGCGAGATCCGCCGGCTGGTCGGGACTGCCGCCGACGTCACCGAGCAGCGCCAGCTCGAGGAGCAGCTGCAGCAGGCGCAGAAGATGGAGATCGTCGGCCGGCTCGCCGGCGGCGTCGCGCACGACTTCAACAACCTGCTCACGGTGATCAACGGGATGGCCGATCTGGTCATCACCGGGCTCGCCGAGGCCAACCCGATCCGGCACGACGTCGAGCAGATCCGCCAGGCCGGCGAGCGCGCCGCGTCGCTCACCGGCCGGCTGCTGGCGGTCAGCCGGCGGCAGATCCTCAAGCCCGAAATCGTCGATCTCAACGCCATCGTCGACGGGCTGCACGACATGCTCCACCGCCTCGTCGGTGCGGACATCACGCTGGTCCTCGATCTCGCGCCCGATCTCGTGAGCGTCAAAGCCGATCCCGGCCAGATCGAGCAGGTCGTGTTCAACCTGGTCGTCAATGCGCGTGACGCGATGCCGGACGGCGGCGTCCTCACCATCGAGACGTGCAGCATGCAGCTCGACGCCGCCTACGCGGCCGAGCACCCCGGCATGCGGATGGGACGGCACGCGATGCTCGCGGTGCGCGACACCGGCGTCGGCATGGACGAGGCGACGCGGCGGCGCATCTTCGAGCCGTTTTTCACCACCAAGCCGCAGGGCAAGGGGACCGGGCTTGGTCTGTCGATGGTCTACGGGATCGTCAAGCAGAGCGGCGGCAGCATCGAGTTCCACACCGAGCCCGGCCGCGGTACGCGCTTCATGATCTATTTGCCGCACGTGCCGGGCGTCCCGGCGCCGCGACCGGCGGCGACGCCGATCGCCTCACCGCCCGGCCAGGAGACGGTGCTCGTCGTCGAGGACGAGCTGGCGCTGCGCGACCTCGCCGCCCGCATCCTCGTCGCCTCGGGCTACACGGTCCTGCAGGCGTCGAGCGGGCCCGACGCGCTGGCGCTGCTCCGTCGCCATCCCGATCCGGTGCACCTGGTCTTCACTGACGTCGTCATGCCCGGGATGAACGGGCGCGAGCTGGTGGCCCGCCTCGCCGCGCTGCGGCCCGGCCTCCGCGTGCTCTACACGTCGGGCTACACCGAGGACGCGATCCTGCGGCACGGCGTGCTCGACGACCCCCGCCGCTTCCTCAGCAAGCCCTACACGCCGGCCGTGCTGCGCCGGCGCATCCGCGAAGCGCTCGACAGCTAGGTGCGTCGCACGAGATCGACCGCGACGCGTGTCCGCTGCTCGCCGCCGCCGTGAATGACGCCGCGGATCGGGCTGACGTCCGAGTAGTCCCGGCCCCACGCCAGCGTGACGTGGCGGTCGGCGGGCACGCGGTCGTTGGTGGGATCGGCGTCGATCCAACCGGTGCCCGGAACGTACACCGACACCCAGGCGTGTGACGCGTCGGCGCCGATCAGGCGCGGCTCGTCGGGCGGCGGCGAGGTCTCGAGGTAGCCGCTGACGTAGCGCGCCGGGAGGCCGAGCGATCGCAGGCAGGCGATCTGGAGGTGGGCGAAGTCCTGGCAGACGCCGCGGCGCAGGCGGAAGACGTCGGCAACGGCGGTAGCGATCGTGGTCACGCCCGGCGCGAACGTCAGGTCCTCGTGCAGCCGGCGCGTCAGATCGACCAGCCCCTCGACGATCGCGCGTCCGCGCGGAAACGACACTACGGCGTAGGCGGCGTAGTCGGCGCCGGCGGCCACCAGCGGCGAGTCGAACCCGAAGTCGATGACGTCGATCGGCCAGGGTTCGTTGCGATCCCGCACCGCTTCCCAGGCCGGTGAGTGCGCCAACGGCGTTGGGCCGGCGCTGACCTCGACCGCTGCGCGCGACGTCACCGACAACCGGCGGTGCGGTCCCTGCACTGCGAAGAACGCCACCGGATTGCCGAAGATGTCGTGGTGCTCGCGCAGCACCGCCGGGGCCGGGTCGAATGTCCAGGCGTGGGCCAGCGGCGTCTGGCGCGCCGAGCGCCGCGGCGTCAGCCGCGCCACGTGATGCGAGACCGAGACGCGCTCCTCGTACTCGAATTCGGTGACGTGCGTGATGTCGTAGATCATCGTGACACCCGCGGCACGGCGTGACTGAAGTAGTAGTGGGTGAGCGTGTCGGACAGTTCGTTCAGGCCGCGCACGGTCTGGGCGAGCAGCCGATCGAGCGGCTCGGTATGGCCGGCGCGCCTGGCGTCGCACAAGGCGGTCACGTCGGCGCCGCGGATCGCCGCCAGCAGGCGCGCCGCCAGCGCCTGCTCACGGGTCGGCGCCGGCGCGCCGGGATCGCGCGGCAGGCCGTCGATGTGCGCGGCGAGTGCCTGCAGCTGGAAGGCAATCGATCGCGGTACGCTGTCGTCGGCGACGAGCAGGTCGAGCACGGGAGCCAGGTTGGCCTGCGCGAAGTAGCGGCGCCGGTAGGTCATGCTGCTGTCGGCGATCTCGAGCAGCGGCCACAGAGCCGCGCTGTCGCTGCCGCCGGCAGGCAGCATCGCCCGCACCACCGTGGCCAGCGTGGCGCCGCGCTCCAGCCGTCGGCCGGCGCTCAGGAAGCGCCAGCCGTGGCCGCGCGTCATGTTCTCGGCCTCGACGCCGCTGAACGCGGCGAGCGTCATCACGATGCGATTGAGGAGCACCAGCGCGTCGCCGGGGCGCTCGCAGTCGACGTCGCCGCGCAGATCCTGATGCAGCTGGTTGAGGATGCGCCAGGCATCGCCCGACAGGCGATCGCGGACCAGCCAGGCGACCTGGCGCAGTTGGCCGAGCGTATCGCGCAAACCGGGTTGGCGGCTCTCGTCGAGCATCGCCGCCAGCACCTGCGCCTCGAGCTCGGCGATCGACGCACTCGCCGGCGCATCCTCCGGCACCAGCTGCATCGTCGCCATCGCCCGCACCATCGACGCCAGCTCCGGCGCGTCGTCGATGCTCGTCGCCTCGACCAGCCGCGACGTCGCGGCGCGGAAGACGCGCACGAGGTTCTCGCAGCGCTCGGCGTAGCGGCCGAGCCAGAACAGGTTGTCGGCGACGCGGCTGGAGAGATCCTTGGGGGCACGCTCGACGGCGACCGGGCTGCCGGCCGGCGCCAGCAGCGTCACCGGCGCGACCGGGCCGTCGGAGAGGATCCAGGTGTCCTTGCTGCCGCCGCCGCTTTGCGTCGACACGATCGCCGACGCCGTGCTGTCGGCGACCCGGGTCAGCCCGCCGGGCATGACCGCGTAGCCCTCGCCGTCAGCCGCGGCAAAGGCGCGGACGACGATCGCGCGCGGTTCGAGCGCCGAATCGGCCCACACCGGCGCCGTCGACAGCGCCAGTCCGACCTGGCCGACGAACTCGCCAGGGCGGGCGCGGATCTCGTCGGCGAGCGCCTCGCGCTCGCGTCGCGACAGCGTCGCCCCGAACACCGGCTCACGGCGAATACGCGAGAACGCCGGCTTGATCACCATCTGATCGAGCCGGGCGATGACGTGGTCGCGCTCCTGCGCCTGGCCGCACCACCAGGTCGGCACCGACGGCAGCTGCAGATCCTCGCCGAGCAGGTGGCGGCAGAGGCCGGGCAGGAACGGCAGGATCGCCGGCGTCTCGAGCACGCCGC
>JANOIR010000382.1:0-2561 GCA_031407765.1 Vicinamibacteraceae bacterium | reverse complement strand
CGGACCTCCCGCGACAGCAGGTCGGCCAGCTCCTGCCGGATCTCTTCGCCGATGCGCACCGCGCGCGACCCCTGCATGTGATGTGACTCTTCTACGTCAGGAATTCGGTCTGGACGGCGGTGACGTAGCCGTCCACGTTGGCTTCGATAGTGGTGAGGGCGGTGGTGAGGAGCTCGTCGACGTGGCCGCGGCGGGTGCCGACGGCCACGACGCCGAGCGCGACGCGCTGCCAGACGTCGAGGTGGCCGACTTCCGCCACCGCGACGCCCAGTGCCTTCAGGCGATCCTTCACGCGGCGCACCGACATCCGTTTGTCCTTGAGCGACTGCGCGTCGGGCAGGAAGACCTCCACCGACAGGAGCGCGACGAACGCCGAGACGTCCGAGCCCGGACGGCGAGCCTGGGCCATCGCCTGACGAAGCCTATGAGATCGTCGCGGCGACGCGCTCCACGGTGAAGACCTCGATGACGTCGCCGATCTTGAGGTCGTTGTAGCTCTCGAAGCCGATGCCGCACTCGAAGCCCGACTTGACCTCGGACACGTCGTCCTTGAAGCGGCGCAGCGAGCCGAGCTTGCCTTCGTAGACCTGGACGTTGTCGCGCAGCAGGCGCGCCTGCGCCTCGCCCGACCGCTTGATCACGCCGTCGGTCACCATGCAGCCGCCGATGGTGCCGAACTTCGGGGTCTTGAAGATCTGCCGCACTTCGGCGGCGCCGAGGCGCACTTCCTTGAAGGTCGGATCGAGCAGGCCGGCCATCGCCTTCTTGATCTCGTCGGTCACGTTGTAGATGACCGAGTGCATGCGGACGTCGACCTTCTCGCGCTCGGCGATCTCCGAGGCGTTGCGATCGGGCCGCACGTTGAAGCCGATGACGATGGCATTGGCGGTCAGCGCCAGCAGCACGTCGAACTCGTTGATGGCGCCGACGCCGGCATGGATGATGCGGATCTTGACGCGCTCGTCGCCGAGCTTCTGCAGCGAGCTGGCCAGCACTTCCGCCGAGCCCTGCACGTCGGCCTTGATGACCAGCGGGAGCTCCTTGACGCCGCCCTCGGCGATCTGCTGCTTGAGCGATTCGAGCGTGAGCCGCGTCGACTTCGACGCATGCGAGCGCTCCTTCATCTGGTTCTGGCGGAACAGCGCGATCTGCCGCGCCTTGGCCGCGTCGGCCAGGGCCTGGAAGGTGTCGCCCGGCGACGGCGGCGTCGGCCGGCCGAGCACCTCGACCGGCGTCGACGGGCCGACGGTCTTGATCGAGCGCCCGCGGTCGTCGATGAGCGCGCGGACCTTGCCGACGATGGTGCCGGCGATGACGGTGTCGCCGACGCTGAGCGAGCCGTCCTGGACGAGGACGGTGGCGACCGCGCCGCGCCCGCGATCGAGCTTGGCTTCGAGCACCGTGCCCGAGGCGGCCCGCTTCGGGTTGGCCTTGTACTCACCGAGGTCGGCGACCAGGAGCACCATCTCGAGCAGCGCGTCGAGGTTCTGGCGCTTCTTGGCCGAGACCGGCACCATGACCGTGTCGCCGCCCCAGTCCTCGGCCATCAGGCCGATGTCGGCGAGCGCCTGCTTGACGCGATCGGGGTTGGCGTCCGGCTTGTCGACCTTGTTGATGGCGACGATGATCTTGACGTTCGCGGCGCGGGCGTGATCGATCGCTTCCCGGGTCTGGGGCATCACGCCGTCGTCGGCGGCGACCACCAGGATGACGACGTCCGTCACCTTGGCGCCGCGCGCACGCATCGTCGTGAACGCTTCGTGGCCAGGCGTGTCGAGGAAGACCACCTTGCGCTTGTTCACCTCGACGGCATAGGCGCCGATGTGCTGCGTGATGCCGCCCGCCTCGCGCTCGGCGATGCGGGTCTCGCGAATCGCGTCGAGCAGCGTCGTCTTGCCGTGGTCGACGTGACCCATGACGGTGACGACCGGAGCGCGGGGGACGAGATCCTCGGGGTTCGAGGCGTCGGTCTCGACCTGGAGCAGCTCCTCCTCGAATGTCTGCATCTTGACGTCGGCGCCGAACTCGCGGGCGATCATGGTCGCGGTCTCGGTGTCGAGCGTGGTGTTGATCGTCATCATCATCCGACGATCGATGAGCTTCTTCAGCACGTCCTTGACGCGGACTTCGAGCTTGTCCGAGAGGTCCTTGACGGTCATGCCCTCGGCGAGCGTGACGCTGCGGGTGACCGGCGGCGGACCGACCGGCGCCTGCGGAACGACCGGGCCAGGCGCGACGCGGTCACGGCGCGGCCCCGACGGGCGCGACCCGCCCGGGCGGAAGCTGCCGCCGGGCGGTCGGTAGCCAGGCGTCGGCGGCCGCAGCGCCGTCGGCTGACCGGGCGTTCCGGGCCGGGCGCCGGGCTGGTAGGTGCGATTGATCGGCGTGCCGGTCGGCTGGTAGGTCGGGCGCGCGATGCCCCCGGGGCCCATCACCATCGTGCGGCCGGGGATCTGCGATGCCGGACGCGCCGGCGGCATGCCGGCCGGACGCGGTACCGGCGGACGCACCGGGGCGCCAGGCAGGCCAGGCCGGCCGCCGGGCGCGGTCGCGCCAGCGGG
>JANOIR010000349.1:0-7409 GCA_031407765.1 Vicinamibacteraceae bacterium | reverse complement strand
CAGCTGCTCAGTATGGCGAATGCTGGTTCTTGCCGATGTTCAATCTGCCACACGCCGACTGTCTCGGGATCCGCGCCGGCGGCGAACGCACGCCTCTAGTCTGATATGGAATGACCCTTCGTCAAGAAGGGCCTGTGGGAGCTGTGGAAAACGGGTCTGTCGTTTTCCAAGCCGTTGTGGGCGCGGTCTTCAGCGTCCACAACGGCGTCAGATTCCACAGGCCAGGACGCGCACGCGTCACCAAGGTGACGGACGACATCGGACGCTTCGACGACGAGTCACGCTGATATCCGGTGGTTACCCCGGTCGCCCGAGGCAGAGCACGCATGACAGTGCTTCGTCGAGAGGACGTGCAATCTAGAGGCGCGCGTTGGGACCGACGTCCGTAGCGCATAACTAGGCCGCGGATCCTCTGATTCGTGCCGATGTGCATCCGTCATCTTCGCGACGCGTGGGCGCCGCTACCGCTCATTCATCGCAACGCTTGCGCCGCCAACGGGTGGCTGCAGGGCGGCCCAGATGAAGCCCGCGAGCTCCCGGGCCACGGCGACCGCCACCTTCGGCGCCGGCTTGTGTTCGGCGAGCATGCGCCGAAACCGTCGACACAAGCGCTGCTGCGCCTTGTCGGCGATCGCGATCACGCGTGCCGGCTGGCCGGTGCGGCGCGCCTTGAGCGTACGACCGACGCCCGGGCGATGCTGGTAGTGCCAGCTCGCTTCCACCAGGATCCGGCGGACCAAGGCATTGCCCATCTTGGTAATGCGCCCGCGTCGATGCTTCTCCCCGCTCGAGGACTCGCCGGGCACCAAGCCCAGGAAGGCCATCAACGCCCGGGCCGAGCCGAAGCGACGGAAGTCATGCAACTCGGCCAGGATCAGCATCGCCGTCAGCGTGTCGATACCCCGGAAGCAGCGGAGCCACCCCACCGGCTCGCGATACGGCGCCTCCCCGGCGAGCTCCGCCAGGCGCGCGTCCAATTCCAGGAGGCGGGCCTCCGTGTGATCGATCGCCAACTGATAGTCGTCGACCACCGCGCGCTCGGCCGCGTGGGTCCACGTCAAACTGTCGACCCACCGCCGATGGGCTTGCGTCCAATTCTTCCCCGCGTAGTGCAGCCCACGCCGCAACAGCAACTTGCCGAGCCGATGGCGGCACCGCTGCAGGTCCTCGCGCGCGTCGTCGCGCGCCCGGGCCAGATCCCGCACGGCCTCGTCGGCCGGCGTGGGCGGCTGCACGACCGTCAGCAGGCCCGCGCGCCCGAGCTCGGCCAGCTTGCGGGCGTCGCGCCGATTCGTCTTCACGCGCTCGCCGGGCTTGCGCGGCATCAACGACGGCGCGATGACGTCGCAGACGACCCGCGGCGTGGTGATCTGGCGCTGGAGCGCGTACCCGCATGGACCCGCCTCGTAGAAGACGTGCACCGGCCCGGGCGCGTCTCGCTCGAGCTTCCGGACCAAGCGCCGCACCGCCGCCGGCTCGTTGGCCAGCTGCCACGTCACGGCCGCCGTGGAGGGGCCACTCAGCATCGCCACGAAGAGGTCCTTCTTGTGCGCGTCGATTCCGACGAACGTAGTAGCCTGTTTCATGACCGGCTCCTATCGATAGCGGCTCTGGCGCCGCGAGGCGTTAACCCGCGAAATCGGTGGCTCACACCACCTTGGTCGAGTGCGAGAGCACTACGACGCTACGATAGCGGGCCGGTCATTCCATATTGTCTAGGCGAGCCGTGCGACGATGCGGGGCGCCTTCGCGGCGCCCCGCTCCGTCAGTCCGTCAGAAGGAGCCGAACGTTCCGGTGGGCTCGAGCTCGGAGGGATCCGCCGGCGGCATCGCAACCGGCCCCGTCTTGCGTGCCCCCTGCTTCGAGACGACGACCGCGCGCGCTTTCGGCGTGCTCGCCGCGTCCGTCCCCACGGTCCCGCCGTCGACGAGGGCGGCGAGGCGCGCCACCAGCGCCTTCGACGCCGCCGCCTGTTGCTTCAGCTCGTCGCTTGCCGACGCGCTCTCTCCCGCGGTCGCGGCGGTCGTCTGCGTCACGCGCTCCATCTGCGTGATGGCGAGCGAGACCTGGTCGATGCCCTGGGCCTGCTGGCGGCTCGCGTTGCTCACCTGGTCGATGAGCGCCTTGACCTCGCCGGTGCTCGCGGTGATCGCCTGCATCGCCGCGGTGACCTGGGTCATCCGCGCCTGGCCTTCGTTCGAGCGCAGCATCGAGGTCTCGATCAGCTCGGCGGTGTCGCGCGCCGCCTGGGCCGAGCGCTGCGCCAGCGCCCGCACTTCGTCGGCGACCACCGCGAAGCCCTTGCCCGCCTCGCCGGCGCGGGCCGCCTCGACGGCGGCGTTGAGCGCCAGGATGTTGGTCTGGAAGGCGATCTCGTCGATCGTCTTGATGATCCGCGCGACCTTGTCGCTCGACTGCTTGATCGCGGCCATCGAGCCGACCATGTCGCCGAGGGCGCCGTTGGCGTCGGTCACCGATCGCTCGGCTTCCGCCATGCGCGTTGCGGCGCGCTCGGTGTTCTCAGCGGTCTGGCGCGTCATCGACGCCATCTCCTCCATCGAGGCGGAGGTTTCCTCGAGCGAGGCGGCCTGTTCGGTGGCGCCGCGTGACAGCGACTGGGCCGAGTCGGCGACCGATGCTGCCGCTGCGGTGACTTCGGAAGCCGATTGCTCGAGCTGTTCGGCAACCCCCCGGATCGGGCGCACGACCGCGCTGCGGATGGTGCGCGTGACCACGAAGGCGGAGACGAGCAGGGTGATGGCGAAGACGCCGAGCGAGATCCGCCGCTGGCGGATCGACGTCGTCAGCATCTGCGCGAGGTTGCCGCGCAGATCCGCGGCGAGGGCTTCGCGCGTCACGCCGAGCTGCTTGTGCAGCCCCTCCATCCGCGGCGCCATCACCTTGGACGCCTCGACGATCTCGGGGGTGAGGTTGGCTCCCGCCGCGATCATCGCGCCGTAGACCGTCTTGGCGTCGCCCGCGGTGCCGCGTACCGACGCGGCGAGCGCCGTCAACGCGGCGCTGCGGTCTGCGGCCAGCCCCGGCAGCCGTGCCGCCTGGGCCAGCGCGTCCGCCGCCGCCGCGCCGCTCAGCGCCGCCTCGTCCAACGCAGAGGTGTCCTCGACGAGGACGGCGTCGCGGAAGCCCTTGCTCATGCGCTCGAACGCCGTGGCCGCCTCCTGCCCGTACTGCGCGGCCGGGAACAGCGCTTCACTGGCGCGCACCAGCCCGCGTTCACCCATCGTCGCCTGCAGCTGGTTGGCGACGATGGCGATGAGCGCGCCGCCCGCGAAGACGGCGACGCTCGACCAAATCTTGCCGGTGATACCCATACGGCGCACGTGTGTGCTCCTACTTGACCTGAATCTTCTTGACGCCCGCGAGCTCGGCGCCGCCGCTGACGTAGCCGATGGCGCCCTTGGTGTTCGCGACGTACTTCACGACTTCGGCATCCGAGGCGAACGACTTCGGCATCGAGCCCTTGCCGGTGAACACCAGACCCTTGAAGTGATTGCGCAGGGCCTGATCGCTCTTGCCGACGTAGGCCTTGAGGAAGGCGTCGTGGGTCGGCCCGGCGCTGGCGAGCACCGGGACGACTGCCGTTCCACCGACCGAGTCCTTGGTGCCGAGGAAGATCTCCTTCACGTCGGCGGCCGACAGATCGCCGGCGACGTTGGTGTTGGCGATGACCTGGACGTCCGCGGCGGAGACGGGCGCGACGGCGATGGCCGCGCCCAGCAGCAGCATGGTGACGATACGTTTCATGATCCTTCTCCTTGTGTCGCGGCCGTCAGAAGGTCACGCCGGTGCGGATGACCAGCATCCGCGTCGTCGGCTGGAAGCCGGTCGGGTTGCTGCGCAGGTAGAAGCCGCGGGCATACGAGATGTTGCCGTTGCCGTCGATGAAGTGGCCTTCGACCTTGACGTGCCAGAAGTTGTTCAGGTCGACCCGCCCGGTGACGGCGTTGTCGCGGATGTGGTTGTCGGCCGCGGCGCTCGCCAGCGAGACGTCGGGCACGTGGCGCGAGTGATAGGCGCCCAGCTCGAACCGCTCGTTCAGGCGGTAGCTGCCCGACGTGAACCAGCCGCGGGCCGTGATGGTGGCGTCCGGCGCGATCGCGGGCGTCAGATGCTGCTCCATCGACTCCTGGCGCCACTCGGCGGCGAAGCGGAGGCGGTCGTGCTGGTAGTCGCCGAACACGGCCTGGCGGCGCTGCACCGGGATGTCCACGAGAACCGGGAAGGGCACCGACGGAATTGTGACCTCGACGTCGGTCTTCGCCTGCAGGAGCGAGTAGCCGACGGTCAGCCCGTCGATCGGCGCCGACCAGCGGGTGTCGAAGCCGACGCCGCGGCTCGAGATGTCGCGGGTGAACCGCATGCCCTGGTCTTCGATGCCGTAGCGATAGCCGCCCTTGCTGTCGTCCTGGATGACGCCGCCGTAGACGGTGTACTGGAGCGAGCCGGCCTTCTTCAGCGAGAACCGGCCGTAGGCGTCGGCGCCGATGTGCGCGATCGTGACGCTGCGCAGGTCGAGCGGGTAGACGCCCTGCGGCAGCAGCGCCCAGGTGTGCAGGAATTCCATGTCCTGCGTGTCGTTGTAGAGGCCGAGCGCGGTCTTGACCTTGCCGGCGCGGACGCCGAACTTCGAGTTGACCTTGTAGTCCGCGAACGCCCAGTCGATCTGGAGCTGGCCGTTGCCGAGGTCACCGATGTTGCGCGAATAGAACTGTGCCCCGACGCGGAGCTTCGGCGAGAGCTGGCTGCCCAGGTTGAAGGCGCCATCGGTCATCGCCGCGCTGCCGTCGCGGGTGTTCATGGTCAGGAAGTTGTTGCCGGTCGAGAACACGAAGCCCTGCTGGATCGACCCGTGGACCTGGACTTCCTTCTCGCCGACCTTGAACGAAGACTGGGCGAACGCGGACGTGGAAGCCATCGCAACCGCGAGGCTCACCATCGCCGTCCGCACGGCTGCCGTGCATGAATTGCTCATGATGTGTCTGGAATCTCCTCTGGCCGGCTCCGGGCGGAGCTGGCGCTCGAGAGATCCAATCGGCAAGGGGAGGCGTGCCGTGAAACGTGTGCGGCTCAGCTGATAGCGGTGTCGGCAATCCGGCAGTGTCGTATCGTCAATGGAATCCAGGGGATGACACCCCGCCAACGTACAATCCGCGCCTACGATGGACACCCGACTGTCAGGAGACGTGGTCGCGGTGCTGGGCGCCGCCGGGGGCATCGGTGCGGCGATCGCCGGGGCCTTCGCCGCGGAGGGCTGCGCGCTCGTGCTGATCGATCGCAGCGCCGGCGTCGAGCCGGTCGCCGCGGCGTTGCGCCAGGCGCACGGTGTGCCGGTGCGCGATCTGATCGTCGATGCCACCGATTACGTCGCCGTGCAGCAGGCGGCGCACACCGCCGCCAGCGAACTGGGACCGTGCCAGCACGTCGTGGTGGCGATCGGCGTGGGATCGGGCAAGGTCGGCATGCCATTCTGGTCGCTCGATCCCGCCGACTGGGAGGCCGTGCTCCGCGCCAACCTGATGTCGTGCGTGCACGCCGCCCACGCCTTCGTCCCGTATCTGCTGCCGCAGCGGCGCGGATCGCTCTGCTTTCTCTCCTCCGTCGCCGGCCAGATCGGATCGCCCACCGATCCGCCCTACAGCGCCGCCAAGGCCGCCGTCCTCAACTTCACGCAGTGCGCCGCGCGCGACCTGGCCGAGTACGGCATCCGCGCGAACGCGCTCTGCCCGGGCATGGTCAAGACCGAGTTGAACCGAAGCGTGTGGGAAGCCTGGCGGGCCCGCATGCCGGCATCGCTCCACGTCGACCACGAGACCTGGGCTGCCGAGAAGATGCGCCGGGTCACGCCCCTGGCCCGCTGGCAGATGCCGGAGGACGTGGCTGCGGCGGCCGTCTTCCTCGCGTCCCGCCTCGCCGACAACATCACCGGGCAGGCCATCAACGTCGACGGCGGCCAGGTGATGCACGCCTGAGCGGGGCCGCTACTCGGCCCGCAGCGCGATGACCGGGTCCACGCGCGACGCACGCCAGGCGGGAAGGGCGGCTGCCAGCGCGGCGGCGCCAGCGAGCGTGGCGGCGACGCCCGCGTAGATCCACGGATCGCGTGGCTGCACGTCGAAGAGAAAGCTCGTGACCACGGATGCCAGGGCCCATGCGCCTGTCAGGCCGAGGGCGAGGCCACCGCCGACATAGCCGCCGGCGATCACGAGCACCGACCACAGCATCGCCCCGGGTCGGGCCCCGAGGGCCATGCGGATCCCGATCTCCTGCGTGCGCAGGCTGACGACGTAGGCCAGCGTCCCGTAGATGCCGACGCCGGCAATCACGAGGCCCGAGGCCCCGAAGAGGCCGAGGAGCAGCATCAGGAAGCGGCGCCGGGCGATCAGCGTGTCGAGATACGCCGAGAGCGTCTGCACGTCCGGCAGGGCGACACCGGGGAACTCGGACCAGACCGCTGCCTTGACGGCCGGTAGCACATCGCTCGGAGCGCGCGAGAGGCGCACTACGAGCGTGGCGCCGACGGACTGGCTCTGATCGAGCGGGACGAAGCCCTGGCGGCGCCAGCCCGTTTCGGGGCCCTCGTGACGGATGTTGCCGACGACGCCGACGATACGGCGCCGCCCCAGGAACTCGATGGTCCGGCCCACCGGATCCTCGCCAGGAAAGTAGTGCCGGGCGGCGGCGTCGTTGATGATCGCGACGGCCTCGCTGCTCCCGGAATCGGCCGCGTCGAAGGTCCGTCCGCGCAGCAGCGGCACGCGCAGGACGCGAAAGTAGTCGGCGGAGATTTCGTTGAAGTCGAGATCCTCGTTTGGCGGCAGCACCCGGCCCGGAATGGCGAGCTCGGTGGTCCGCAGGTCGCCCCGCAGGGGCAGGCCGCCGTTGACGAGCGCCGCAGTCTCCACGCCGGCGATGCCGCGCGCCCGCTCGAGGACGTTGCGCAGCAGACCCCGGTGGAATCTCTGCGCCGTCTCCCACGGGATCACCTTCGAGGGGCCGCCCTCCCAGTTCCTGGGGGCCACGAGCGGCCGAATGCGCACCGTCAGGACATCCTGCGCGTCGATGCCGAGGTCGACCCGGCTCACGCGGGCAAAGCTCGCGAGGAACAGGCCGGCGCCCACCAGCAGCACGCCGGCGAGGGCGATCTCGATCGTGACGAGCGCGCCGCGAAGCCGCCGATCGACGGGACCCGTCGTCGCGCGACGCCCCTGGGGCGCCAGGCTGCCCGTGGCGCCACGCGCGTGACGCAGCATCGGCGCCAGGCTGAAGATCACCGCGCAGCCGACGGCGGCGGCGATCATCGTCGCCAGCACGCGGAGGTCGATCGCGATCCCGGCGACGCGCGGCACGTCCGGCGGGAGCAGCGCCCGCAGTGTCGAGACGCCGATCC
>JANOIR010000320.1:0-43743 GCA_031407765.1 Vicinamibacteraceae bacterium | reverse complement strand
CGCTCGTGCGCGAGGAGGGCGGCCTTGCGCTCGGCGCCCCAGCGGTAGCCGCCGGAGTCGCCGTCGGCCCGGACCACGCGATGGCAGGGCACCACCAGCGCGACCGGGTTGGCGGCACACGCCCTGGCGACGGCCCGGGCGGCGGTCGGCCGTCCGATCGCTTGCGCCACCTGCTGGTAGGAGCGGACTTCGCCGTACGGAATCGCCCGCAGCGCGCGCCAGACCTGCTGCTCGAACGGCGTGCCGCCGACGTCGACCGGCGGCCCGTCGCCCTTGCCGTCCGACGCCAGCTGGCGACGGATGGCTGCGACGTGCGCGCGCAGTCTTGCGTCGGCGGGGGCCAGCTCGGCGCGCGGGAATTCGGTCGCCAGATCGGCTTCGAGCGCCGCCGGGTCGTCGCCGAGCATGACCCGGCAAACGCCGCGATCGGTCGCGGCAACCAGGAGCTGCCCGAACGGCGTCGGCGTGACGACGGCGCGGATGCGTTCGCCGGCGCCGCCGCGGCGATAGGCGCCCGGGGTCATGCCGAGGTGGCGGCCGGCTTGTTCGTAGACAGCGCGGCTCGATCCGTAGCCGACGTCATAGGTGGCCGTAGTCACGGGGACTCCTTCCTTCAGCCGCGTGCGCAGGCGCGCGGCCCGCCGTTCGTCGGCATAGGCCTTCGGCGAGGCGCCGACCGTCCGCTGAAAGGCGCGTTGCAGGTGGAACGGGCTGATGCCGCAGGCGGCGCTCAGCGCGGCGAGGGTGAGGCGGCCGTCACGATCGGCATCGACGTGGGCATCGATCAACCGCCGCGCGCGCTCGATGGCGCGGGCCGTCGCCGACGGGACAGGCACGCCGGTGGGGTGGCAGCGCCGGCAGGCGCGGAAACCGGCTGCCTCGGCGTCCGCGGCGGTCCTGAAGAGGCGCACCCGGTCGCGGCGCGGCCGGCGCGAGGGACACGACGCGCGGCAGAAGATCCGGGTGCTGGTGACGCCGTAGACGAAGCGCGCGTCGGCGCCCCGGTCCCGCGTCTCGATGGCGTGCCAGGTGGCGTCCGGGATGGCGGCTGCACGCGACATGACGCCAGCGTAGCCGACGCTCCGCCGCCGACGCATTCCGTTTCTTGCGCGCGAACCGCGCCGGCCCGGCCGCCGGCACGCTATGGCATGATGCCGCCATGCGTCCGGGCGCCCTCGGGCTCGCTGCCGCACTCACGGTCGCGGCGGCGGTGCCGCTCCAGGCCGACGAGTGGACGCGGATCGACGTCACGACGCGGCTGGCCAACGATGGCCGCGTCACCGTCGCCGAAACCCATCACATCGTTTTCGCCACCACCGGCCGCAGCGTCTCCCACGACTTCGGGCTCGGGGCCGATCAGGCCATCGCGCTGACCGCGGTCACCCGCATCGGTCCCGACGGCGAGCCGCACCGGCTGAAGGCCGTCGAGACCGTCGCCGGTCCCGACGAGTACCGCTACTACGATCGCGGCCACGCCTACTTCTCGGTGCCGGCGCTCGGTGAAGCCGTCCCCCTCACCTACCGCTTCGAGTACGGGCTCGTGGGCGGTGTCGCCCCGTCCTGGGCGATCGCTGCGGGGCCGGGGTCGCGGGCCGCAGGCGAGCTCGAATTCCAGTGGCCCTGGTATCGGGCCGGCGAGATACTCGCCGACTGGCGGCGGCCCTGGCCGGTGCTGGCGACGCGCTACCGCTTCGACCACGAAATCCTGCTGCCCGATCGCGAGGGGTCGGGCAACGTGTTCCGCCAGATCGACTATCGCCTCGAGTACGACAGTGCCTGGCGCGAGGTCGACAAGAGCCAGCCGGTCGGGGCAGCCACGGGGCATGGGGCCTACCGCGCCTTCGTGCTGTTCGACTACCTCGCCCCGGGCGCGCCGCCGCACGCCACGACCATGCCGGCCGCGATGCGCCTCGCCGCGATCGCGGCGCTGCCGGTCATCGGGACCGCCGGGTGGCTGCTCGTCATCGGCGCCGCCCGCCTGCGCCGCGGGCCGCCGATCGATCGGACCTTCGTCGACAGCCGCTTCCTCAGCCGGGCGCCGGAGGAGATCGCCTTCTGGCTCGACGATCGGCGTCCTGTCGTGGCCGACGTGCTGGCGCGCCTCGCCGGCGAGGCAGCGATCAGCATCCACGTCGATCGTCCCGCCGGCCACGTGTTCGCTGGAGACACCGAGGCGGCGCCTCAGCCGCTCCACATGCGCCGCATCGCCGCTGACGCCGCCTTGACGTCCTTCGACCTCGCCTTGATCGAGGACATCTTCGGCGACGCGCGCGAGCTGACCACCGAATCGCACGAGCGCCGCCACGCCGGGCGCGACTACGATCCCGATGACGTCCTCGAGCGCCGGCTGCGCGACGCCACACTCGTGAAGCGTGGTTCCGCGCCGGGCACGGCCGCGCCAGGGGGCCGACCCTGGTCGCTGGCCCGTATCGGCCTCGCGCTCGTCTTCGTCGTCGGCCTGTTCGGCGTGTTCCGCAACACCGGCCCGCTGTCCGACATCGTGCCGATCCTCGCCGTCTGGGCGTTCTTCACCGTCGCGCTGGTCAACGGCTGGCCGACCGGCTGGTGGTATCACGGCCGGCCGGTGCGCGGCCTGCTGGTGCCGCTCGTGGTGCTCTATCTGATGCAGCTCTCGATGCTGCTGATTCCGAACCGGCCGATGCCGGCGGAAGGCTGGCTGGCGGCCGCCCTCGCCGCGCTGGCCGGCTATTTCCTGACGCTGACGCGGTCGCGGATGCCGGGCGGGCACGGCGGCATCGTCGGCGATCTGCTGCTGATGCGGGCCTATGCCGCCGCCGAGCTGAAGCGGCCACGCCCGCAGCTCGATGACCGCTGGATTCCGCGGCTGCGCGCGTTCGGTCTCGGACCCGCGATCGACGCGTGGCGGGCGCGCCACAGCGGCGCCTCGGCGATGCCGCCGGACCACAGCGATCGGCCGGTCATCACGACCGCGCACTTCACCGGCATGGCCGCGGCGCCGTGGGCTGGGCCGCCCGGGTGGGCCGACGGGCTGACGGTCTACGACGACAGCGAAGAGGAAGACGAGGAAGAAGAGGAAGACGAGGACGAGGACGAGGACGCCGACGCCGCGGACGACGACCCGCACGGCGACGATCCGCATGGTACGGGCAAGGCGTGACGCAGCGGGAACGCCTCACCGCTGAGGGCAACCCTCTTCGCGTCCGAGCCCTCAGCGCGGCGTGGCGCGCAGGACGAAGTCGGCGAGCGCGCCCGACGCGAGCCACACCGGCGGCACCTCGTGTGCGAGGTGATCGACCTCCGAGAAGCGAATCCTCGCTCCGGCGTCGGCGAGCGGTACGAACGCGCGCCGATCGTGGCGGACCGGATTGCTCTCGTCGTGGTTGCCGTGGATCACCCAGATCCGCGTCGACGGGCGGACGCTGGCCGCCTGGTCGGCGCGCGGCACGCCGGCAATCGGGATCGCGGCGCTGAAGAAGCCGGGCCGGGCGTGCAGCAGGTTCCACGTCGTCGACGCGCCCATCGAAAAGCCCACGACGCCGATCCGCTTCCGGTCGACGGGCAACGTGGCCACGAGCTCGTCGATGAGCGCCAAGGTAGCCGGCACGAGCGCCGTGCCCTGCGACGTGCGCGCGTCGCCCGTCGCCGGGCCCGAGTACTCGGACGAGCGGGCTGGCATCTGCGGCACGACCACGAACGCCGCATCGCGCCGGCGCGCCTCGTCGGTGGCCCAGGCCAGCGCGAAGCGCGTCAGCTGCCTGCGGTTGTCGGTGCCGATCTCGCCAGAGCCGTGCAGCAGGAGGACCAGCGGCGCGCGTGTGCCGGCCGGCGGCGATGCCGCTGGGCGCAGCAGGCGGTAGGGGAGCGTGGCGCCGTCCGGCGCTGTGAACGTCTGCGCCTCGAAGCGATCCTCGAGATCCGCGGGCAATGCTGAGAGCGCCGCTCGTGCGGTGCGGTCCGCAGCCGGGTCGGGCGCCGCGACCAGCTCGTAGCGCGACGCCGGCAGCGGCGGCGGGAACCGGCGCTCGCCGGCCGCGGGCACGAACCCCGCGCGCCGCATCGCGCCCTGGATCTCGGGGTTCGCCATGAACCAGCGCCAGACGTTGCCGGTGCGGGCGTTCTCGGCCGAGAGCAGCGTGATCCCGAGGTCGATGCCGATGACGTCCGGGCCGATCCAGTTTGCCGTCGGATGGAAGGCGTCGGCGAAGCCGTAGCGGCCGTACAGGCGATCGCCGAAGCGCGCCTTCATGTGGCCCAAGGCGGGCAGCGTCAGGTCCGGCGCGAACATCAGCGAGCCGGCGGCCGCGCACGGCACGACGGTGCCGTCGACCTGCGGGTCGTGCGGTGGGCCGCCCCACGCCTTGTAGCCGTCGCGCGCGTCGGACGCGGTGATGCCCCAGAGCGTCCCGCTGTAGCCGGGCAAGCGATCGCGCAGCGACAGGCAGTAGTCGCGGTTGGCCCGCGTAGCGGCGATGCTGTTGGCAAACCAGAAGTGGGGCGGGTCCGGATCGCGCCAGGCGTCGAAGTCCACCCAGGCGTGCGAGTACTGGTGCAGGAACAGCGGCCCGGCGTGGGTGACGTACTGCATCTCGACGCGCAGCGGCGCGACACTGCTGTCGGGAGGTCGGTCTCTTGGCTGGATGGGCCCCCGCCAGTCGTGCACAGGCCACGAAAGCCACGGCCGCACCCAGGCGCGCCACGACGCCGCCGGCAGCGGGTGCGTCGGCGAGCCGATCCCCAGCAGGTAGAGCATCGACGCCTCGCTGAAGGCGTCCCAGCGGTGCACGATCATCCCGCTCTCCGGCCGCCAGCCGTGCGAGAGCAGCGTCGGATGCCCGTTGCGCATCCAGTCGAAGTCGATGCGGTGGTAGATCGCCCGCGCCAGACGCGCGATCTCGGCATCGGCGGCGAAGCACTGGCGGACGCTGAGCACACCGCCGAGCAGCAGCGCCGTGTCGATCGAGGACACCTCGCTCTGCCACTCGCGCGCGCCGGTGTGGACGTTCAGCCAGTGATAGAACCAGCCGTTCTTGTGGTCCAGCTTCTCGGCGAAGGTGCGGAGCGTCGTGCGCGTGCGCTCGAGGATCGCGTCGCGCGGCTGCCAGCCACGCTCGGCGGCGATGCACATCCCGGTGAGCCCGAAGCCGACCGAGGCGATGCTGCCGACCTTGACGTGGTTCTCGCTCGAGGCCGAGCCGTCGGTGCGCGACCGATCACGGATGATCCCGGTGGCCGGATCGGCCTGCTCCCAGAAGAACGCGAACGAGCGGCGCGAGAGGTCTTCGAGAAACGCGTCGTCCTGGGCGGAGAGCGCGGTCGCCTTCGCACGCGGCGGCTGCGCCGCGTCCGGCGTCGGCGCGGCAAGGGCCGTCACCGCGCCGAGCGCGATGGCGGCCCATTTCCCGGCGCGTCGGACGCGCCGCCCGGATGCGGTCGAAGGGCGAATGGTCAGAACCCGTAGCGTAGCCCGAACTGCAGCCGGCGGCCCGGATCGAGCACGTTGCGCGGCCGGCCGTACATCGGGTTGGTGGCCGGCGGTGTCGGCAGGAAGCCTTCGAATTCGCTGAAGTTGTCGAACGAGAACACGTTGACCCCCTCGAAGGAGATGCCGATCCGCTGCGTCCCGTTGATCACGAACTGCTTCTCGGCGCGCAGGTCGAGGCTGCGATAGGCCCACGCGTTCGGGATGATGAAGTCGAACTGCTCGGGCCGGCCGCCGTTGCGCAGGAAGCGCCGCTCGTTGATGCCGCCGCCAAGGCGCTGATCGTCGACGTTGTAGGGCGTGCCGGAGCCGAGCGTGATCAAAGTGCTCAGGTAGACGTCCCATGGCAGGGCAGCGATGCCGGTCGTGACCAGGCGGTGGCGTTCGTCGCTGCCGGTCGGGTAGCGCGGGTACTGCTCGACGGTGGGGAAGTCGAGGCTGAACAGATCGCCGCCGTTCTGCTCGGCCCGGCCGAGCGTGTAGGTCAGGCTGTAGCCGTAGCGAATCTTGCCGCCGCCACCGAGTGGCTTGTCGGCCTGGAAGAACAGCGCGTCGTACCAGGCCCGCTTGGCGTCGCTCGAGATCAGGATGTTCGAGAAGCCGGGGATGCCCTGGCAGCAGTTGCCGTCGGGGCGCCGGTTGCCGAAGAGGAAGGTGAAGCCGTTGCGGCTGCGCACGCCGGAGTACGACGCCGACAGATTCACCTGGCCGACGCGCTGGCGGACGCCGAGGCTGAACTGGTCCGACACCGGCGGGCGCGTCTCGTTGTCGAGCAGGAATACTTCGGGGTTCGGCGCGACGCCACTCGCGATCAAGCCGTCGAGCCCGGTCTGGCCCAGGAACGCGGGGTTCCACACGATGGTCTGGTTGCCGTCGCGCGGCGCGCCGTCGGCTGAGAAGCGGAACGTGCGCACGGCGAACTGCAGACGGAAGCGCTCGTCGAGCGTGTAGTTGTAGAGCACGCGGTCGTAGTAGCGGCCCCAGCCGCCGAAGACCACCGTCTTGCCGCTGCCGGTGACGTCGTAGGAGAAGCCGACGCGGGGCTGCCAGGCGCCGTAGAAGGGCGGCCGATCGGAACCGTCGGTGAAGTAGCGCCCGGCGTCGACGAACGGCGCCGCCGCGGCTCGCACCGCGTCGGGCGTCACGTAGTCGTTGTTCAGCATGTCCGACTCGTAGTCCCAGCGCAGGCCGAGGTTGACCGTCAGGCGCGGTGTGACCGCCCAGTCGTCCTGGACGAAGAACCCGAATTGCGTGTTCTTCGCGTCGAGGTTCGGATCCCCGACGCCGTAGCTGGCCTCGAACGGAAAGGACCAGGCCTCGTTCGAGCGGTAGCGGAAGGTCGGGTTGCCGGCGAAGTCCTTGCTGACGTCGTAGCTGTTGAAGCTGAGGACGGCGCCGCCCTTCATCGCGTGCGAGCCGTGCCACTTCGCGAAGCGCGTGACGTCGTCGCGCAGCGCCAGGCGCTGCTGCACGATCAGCTGGCTGGTGTCGCGGCCGCCGACGCGCATCAGGCCCTGGAAGTCCTCGCCGATGCGATCGGGGTTCTCCGGGCTCGGGTTCCAGCGGTAGCGCTGGAACGAGACGTAGGCTTCGTTCAGCCAGTTGCCGGTCGAAGCGATCTGCCACTTGCCGAGCGCCGAGTCGACGCGGTTGCGCACGTTCTCCGCCGCCTCGAAGCTCGATTGGCTGCCGAAGCCGCGGATGTCGGTCTCGTTGCGCCAGTTGTAGGTGGCCTCGACCTGGTGGCCGGGACGCGGCTGCGTCGAGGCCTTGGCGAAGAGCAGCTTCTCGCGGAACGGGCTCTCGAACAGGCCCTCCTGCTCCTCGAGCCGCGACAGCAGCGACGCCGGTGCACCGGAGGTGCCGCCGCGGGTGACGATGGCATCGCGGGTCTGGCGGTTCTCCTCGTAGGAGCCGAAGAACTGCGCCTTGTCGTGGACGATCGGACCGCCCAGCGAGAAGCCCCACTGCCAGCGGTCATAGGTCGGTTTGGGCTCGACCTGCTGCAGTTCGAGGACGTCGCCGACGCGGACCATCGCCTGGTTCTGCACCAGGCCCTTGTTCTGGTAGAGCGAGAACACGTCGCCGGTGAACCGGTTGCCGCCGCTCTTGGTGACCGCGGTGATGATCGCGCTGCCGGCCTTCTCGTACTCGGCCTTGTAGTTCTGGGTCAGGACCTGGAACTCCTGGACGGCGTTCTGCGGGAACGGATTGCCGCGGCTGGCGTCCTGGCCGACGACGCCGCCCTCGATGACGTCGTTCTTGTAGCTCACGCCGTCGATGAAGACGTTGGTCTGGTTGGCCGAAAGCGCGCCGGCGCTGATCTCCTTGCGCGTGTCGTTGTCGGAGACGCGCACGCCGGGTGCGAGCGCGGCGAAGTTGAGGAAGTTGCGCGTGCTCTGCGGCAGGTAGCGGATCTGATCCTCGGTGACGTTGGTGGCGATCTCCGGCGTCCGCGTGTCGATCAGGATGTCGCCCGTCACCTGCACCGATTCCACGACCAGCAGATCCGCCGAGATCTGGAAGTCGGCGGCGATGGTCTGGCCGACGAGGACGCGGACCGCGCGCGACTGCGGCTTGTACTGCGGCAGCGAGACGGTGATTTCGTAGGTGCCGGGGCGCAGGCCGGCGAGGGCGAAGCTGCCGTCGCCGCCGGTGACGGTCTCGGTCTTGAAGCCCGATTGTGCGTCCTTGGCCGAGACCGAGGCGCCGGGCAGCACGCCCGTCTCGTCGCGGATCGTGCCGGAGATGGTGGCGGTCGACGATTGCGCAGCGACCGGCCGGGCCAGCGCCAGGGGCAGCAGCAGAGCGGTCGCCAGCCAGTGGACCAGCAGCCAGCGCCCCCTTTGTGAGGCAGACATGAATCCTCCCGCGAATGATTCGGGACCGCGACTCAGCCGTTATTGGCGCGCGCGTCCTTTAGTAAAACGTTTAATCTACGTCAGAGGCCGCGTCGCGTCGAGAGTGGTTTCTGCGGCTGAGGTAGGCTGGAGCATGACCGTACGGAGCAGGCGCTCACCGGTGCGGGTCGCGGCGGAGGCTCGCCCGACCCTGCGCTCGCTCGCCGATTCGCTCGGCTTGTCGCCGGCCTCGGTGTCGCTGGTGCTCAACCACGCGCCCGGTGCGCGCGCGATTCCCAAGCGGACCCAGGACCGTATCCGCGCCGCCGCAGCCGCGGTCGGCTATCGCCCCAACACGCTGGCCAAGTCGCTGCGCGGGCAGCGGACGCTGACGGTCGGGGTGATGGTGCCGGAGATCAGCGAAGGCTACTCGGCGCTGGTGATGAGCGGCATCGAGGATGCGCTGCGGCAGGCCGGCTACCTGTACTTCGTGGCCAGCCACCGCCATCGCGCCGACCTGATCGACGAGTACCCGCGGCTCATGCTCGACCGTTCGGTGGACGGCCTGATCGTCGTCGACACGCCGATCCGCACGGCGTTGCCGGTGCCGGTGGTCGCGGTGTCGGGGCACGGCCACGTGGAGGGCGTCACCAACATCGTGGTCGACCACGAGCGCGCCGCCGCGGCCGCGCTGGCCCACCTGAGCGGGCTCGGCCATCGCCGCATCATGTTCATCAAGGGGCAGAGGTTCAGCTCGGATACCGCCGTCCGCTGGCGCACCATCCGTGCTGCCGCCAAGGCGGAGGGCCTGGTGGTCGATCCGGCACTGGTCGGCCAGCTCGACGGGGAGAGCCCGCTGCCCGACCTCGGCTATGCCGTGACCCGCCGTCTCTTGGCGGCGCGCCCGCGCAGCACGGCGCTATTCGCCTTCAACGACATCTCGGCGCTCGGCGCGATCAAGGCCATCCGCGATGCCGGGCTGCGGGTGCCTGAGGATGTGTCGGTCGTCGGCTTCGACGACATCCCGAGCGCCGCCTACCAGCACCCCGGGCTGACCACGATCCGCCAGCCGCTCTACGAGATGGGGCAGCGTGCGGCCGACGTCCTGGTGGCGCGCCTGGAGGCGCCGGACGCCGCGGTGCCGCGGACGATCAGCCTGGAGCCGTCATTGGTCGTGCGCGGTACCACGGCGCGCGCACGTTGAGAACTTCCAAGACGCCAACTCCCAAGGCACTCCCAACCCCCAACTTCCAACCGAGCCGGTTCGTTACCGTGAACCGAGCAAGGTTGGGAGTTGGGCGTTGGGAAGTGCCTTGGAAGTTGGGAGTTGGAAGTTGGGAGTTTCGCGAAGGCGACGCTCGCCTACGCGAGCGCGGCCTTCACGAACTCGTAGCACTTCTTGACCTCGGCCACGGGATCCTCGCCCTTGTACTCGTATTCGATGTTCACCGGGATGTCGTACTTGTTCTTTACCAGGAGCTGCAGGACATCCTTGATCGGCGTGTCGCCCTCGCCCCACGGGACGTTGTCGCCCTGATCCTTCTTGCGATCCTTGAGGTGCAGGTTGGTGATCCGCTTGTGGTTGGTGGTGATGTAGGCGATCGGGTCGAAGCCCGCCGCGACGAAGTGGCCGATGTCGAGGTTGATCGCGAACTGCTTCGACTGGGCCAGCGCCGCCGCGAAGCTCTCCGGCGTGGCGAACTCGTTGGGGTCCTTGACGTTCGAATGGTTGTGCATCGCCACCTTGATCTTGAACTTCTCGGCGAATGGCACGAGGCGCGGCACCGTCTTCAGCGTCGAGGAGGCGGTGATCAGCTTGACGCCGAGCGTCTGCGCCTGCTCGAAGCCCTTCTCGATCTCGAGGTCCGAGAAGCTCTCGTTGAAGCTGATGTTGTAGGCCTGGAGCGCGACGCCGGCGGCCTGGAACTCGTTGCGAACGTCCCGGAAGCGAACCACCGGCGCGGTCAGGCGCCACGAGCGGAGCTCGTCGCGCCATCCCTCCGGCGGGCGCGGCCGGCCGCCGTTCGGATCCGGCACCATGGTCGGCTTCGGTTCGAGGTGTCCGGACCAGAGCTCGCATTCGGCCAGCCCGATGTCCTTCATCGCCTTGAGGGCGTCCTCGAGCGACAGCGTGCGGAAGCTGTAGGACTGCACGCCGATGCGCACCTTGTGCGCCGCGAGCGCGGCGTTTGGCCAGGCGAGCGCGGCAGCGCCGCCGGCGAGGGCGAGTTGGCCGAACTGGCGGCGTGAATAGGGCCGGGGTTGTCTGGACATGATGTGAGGTCTCCAGCGTCTGAACGGGGCGGCAGCGGTCGCCACCACCATACCTGTCTATCGCGGGTATGTCCCGCGCGCTGCGGGCGCCCGCCGGCCGCATGCTATCGGTCCCAGACCCTCGTTACAGCAGGGGCGGCGCGCGCCTCTTCTGCTGGCGTTCGTCCGCGGGCCTGCCGCGCCGATGCACACTCCGCTGTTCTACTGGCGTGCGAAGGCCGGGCGTGTCACACTAGACCACTAGGGGCATTCCGCCATCCAGCCCCTCCCCATTGACGACGTCCGCTTGACTACACCCTCCACCACGACCCGCCGCCCCCCTCGCCGTCGCTCCCGTGCGCCTCGCACGTCCGAGCCGTCCGCTCCCGCGACGTTTTCCGCGCCACAGGTCGAGCCGGCGAGCGAGTTCACCGTCCCGGACACCGAACCGCTGACTTTCGACACGCTGGGCTTCCACGCGGACCTGATCGCCGGCATTCTCGACCGCGGCTTCAAGCACACTACGCCGATTCAGTCGGCGGTGCTGCCGTTGGTTCGCGGCGGCGGGGACATCGTTGCCTGCGCCGAGACCGGCACCGGCAAGACGGCAGCCTTCGTGCTGCCGCTGGTCGATCGGCTGCTGGCGGCCGCCACCGCCGCTCGCGCCGCCGGCACGCCGCCGGCGCCGTCCCGGACGCGTGTCCTGGTGCTCACCCCGACCCGCGAGCTGGCGGTGCAGATCGACGACGACGTCCAGGGCTTCGGCTACCACGCCGGCGTCAGCAGCATGGCCGTCTACGGCGGCGCGCCGATGGAGCCGCAATCGCGCGCCCTCGCCGCGGGCATCCCGTTCGTCGTCGCGACGCCCGGGCGCCTGATGGATCACATGCGCTCGGGCACGAACTTCGACGGCCTCGAGACGCTGGTCCTGGACGAGGCCGACCGCATGCTCGACATGGGCTTCTGGCCCGACGTCCGGCGTATCGTCGACGCGCTGCCGGCCAAGCGCCAGACGCTCCTCTTCTCGGCCACGATGCCGAACGAGATCCTCGGTTTCGCGCGCGCCATCATGCAGGATCCGGCGCTGATCCAGGTCGGCCGGCGCGGTGCCGCGGCGCGCACGATCAGCCATGCCGTCGAACACATCCCCACCGGTGAGAAGACCGACTGGCTGGCCAAGTTCCTGCGCGGCGCCTCGGGTCCAATCCTGGTCTTCGTCCGCACCAAGCGCGGCGCCGACAAGCTGTCCTCGGGCCTCGCCTCGCGCGGCATCCGCACCGCCGCGCTGCACGCCGACCGCACGCAGAAGGACCGGCTCTCGGCGGTCGAGGGCTTCAAGTCTGGGCGCATCCGCGTGCTCGTCGCGACCGACATCGCGGCGCGCGGCCTCGACATCGAGGGCATCACGCACGTCGTCAACTACGACGTCCCGCACTCGGCCGAGGCCTACGTCCACCGTGTCGGCCGCACCGGCCGTGCCCTTGCCACCGGCCAGGCGCTCACGCTGGTGTCGCCTGGCGAGGAGCGCACGCTGAAGGCGGTGCTCGCCTCGCACGCCCCGCCGCCGCCGGCCGTCGCGGTCCCCTAGCTTTTCTTGCGCCCGCGCTCTCACGCGCGGGCGCGGGCCGCCCCTTGGGCGTGCCTGATTCGAGCTCGGCGTCGGCACCGAGGGTGGCCGGCTCCGATTCGCGCCGACCTCCACTTGATCAACAAGTAGAACGTGTGCGATGCTCTCCACTATGCCACCAAGTGGAGACGCCCCGAAACCTGCACAGCCACCCGCGCAGCGACCGGACCTCCTGCCCGGGACGCTCGACCTCATCGTGCTCCGGACCTTGTCCGTGATCGGCGCGCAGCACGCCTACGGCATCGCGGCCCGCATCGAACAGGTCGCCGATCAGTCGATCCGGCTGAACCAGGGCACGCTCTATCCCGCGCTGGTCCGGCTGGAGCAGAAGGGGTGGATCAAAGGGACCTGGCAGACGACCGAGAGCAACCGGGAGGCGAAATACTACGCGATCACCCGCGCGGGCACGCGGGCGCTGGTCGACGAGGCCGCGTGGTGGCAGCGTTCCGCAGGCCTCGTGAACCGGCTGCTCACCAGCGAGGGGGACTGATGGCGGGGCTGCGGCGGCTGATCCGGCGGCTGCTGAGCACCGTCGCGCCCGGTCGACACGAGGCGGGCCTCGCCCGTGAGATCGCGTCGCATCTGGCGCTGCTCGAGGACGACTACCGGCGGCGCGGGCAGTCCGCCGACGAGGCGCGCCGGTCGGCGCGGCTGGCCCTCGGCGGTGTCGAGCGGACGAAGGAGCTGCATCGGGAGATGCGCTCGCTCGGGTGGCTCGCGGACTTCGTGGCGGA
The DNA here is from genome assembly GCA_031407765.1 of Vicinamibacteraceae bacterium. GTDB lineage: Bacteria > Acidobacteriota > Vicinamibacteria > Vicinamibacterales > Vicinamibacteraceae > JBDSLU01. Next base: position 30,828 of record JANOIR010000320.1, on the reverse strand, counting down.
CGTCCGCTACGCCGTCCGCGGCTTCGCCCGGAGTCCGGGGTTCACGTTCGTCGCGATCCTCACGCTGGGCCTCGGCATCGGCGCCAATACGGCGCTGTTCACGCTGGTCGACCGCGTGATCGTGAGCGCCCTGCCCGTGAAGGATCCTGGGGAGCTGGTCGAGCTCGGGTGCCTGGACACCAACCAGGCGGACAGGGTGGGCTGCAACGCGTCGTATCCGGGATTCCTGATGTTCCGCGAGGGACACGACGTGCTCTCGGGGCTGTTCGCGTTCGCCCCGCTGGCCGATCTCAATGCGGTGCATGACGGCCGCGCGGAGCTGGCGACGGCGCTGATCGCGACCGCCGACATGTACGACGTGCTGGGTGTCGCGCCGGCATCGGGACGCCTGTTCAATCCCCGCGACGACGACCCGTCGGCGTCTGTGGTGGCCGTCCTCAGTCATGGCTACTGGCAGCGCCGCTTCGGCGGCGACCCTCGGATCGTCGGGCAGACCGTCCGGCTCAACGTGCACGTCGCCACCATCATCGGCGTGACCCCGCCGGCGTTTCGCGGCGTGACGCTCGGTGTCGTGCCCGACGTCACCGTGGCGATGGGCTCGGGCGCCGACGCCTTCGTCGGCCGGAACAGCCTGACGAACGGCGCCAACATGTGGCTCCGCATGATCGGCCGCCGCCGGGACGGGGTCGGGCTGCCGCAAGTCCAGGCCGCGTTGGAGCCGATCTACCGGCGGACCACCGACCACGCCATCGCCTCCGTTTCGGGCGCGATGGCCCCCGCCATCCGGCGCTACCTGGCCGGAGTGACGTTCCAGGTGCAGCCGGCGACCGCCGGCGGCGCCTCGGCATTGCGGCGGACCCTGGACCGGCCGCTGCGGATCCTGATGGTGGTGGTGGGCGTGGTGCTGCTCATCGCCTGTGCCAACCTCGCGACGCTGGTCCTGTCGCGCACGGCGGCGCGACAGCGCGAATTGGGCGTGCGGCTGGCGATCGGGGCCGGCCGCTTCCGCCTTGCCCGCCAGCTCCTCACCGAGAGCCTGCTGCTGTCCGCCGGCGGCGCCGTCCTCGGCCTCGGGCTGGCGACGTGGGGCGGGGCGATCATCATGGGTATGGCCTCGGGTACGGCCGGTCTCCGCGCCGTGGATCTCCGGCCGGACCTGACCATCCTGTCGTTCACGTCCGCCGTCGCGCTGATCGTCGCGGTGCTGCTCGCCCTCGGATCGGTCTGGCACCTCGCGAAGCTGGACCCGCAGCGGGCTCTGCGGGGCGGAGTGGAACGACAGGCTGCGTCCCGGCTGGCGCGCGTGCTGGTACCCGGCCAGGTGGCGCTCGCCGTCGTCCTGCTGATCGGGGCTGGTCTGCTGGTGCAGACGTTTCAGAACATCCTGCACGCCGACCTCGGGTTTCGGCGCGACCGGCTCGTCACGCTGACGATCAGCCCGCGGCTCGTCGGCTACGATTCGGCTCGCACGCGTTCGTTCATGGACGCCCTGGGCGCGCGCCTGGAGGCGCTGCCGGGTGTGAGGTCGGTGACGCGCTCGCAGCAGGCGCCCGGTGCGCTCGGGAACACCAGCCTCGTGAGCGTCCCCGGCTTCGAATCGGCAGCGCCGATGCAGCGCACCGCCGGCCGTCATCGCGTCGGCGCCCGCGTCGTCGAGACGTGGGGGCTGGCCCTGCGGCGCGGCCGCGATCTCGTCACCTCGGACGATGCGCAGCCGAGAGTCGCCTTGGTGAACGAGTCGTTCGCCAGGCACTTCTTCGGGACCATCGAGGTGACCGGCCGCCCCTTCGCCTTCACGGGCAGCGGCGCGACACCGCACACGATCGTCGGTGTCGTCTCGGATGCGCGCGATCGGGGGCCGAAGGACCCGGTCCAGCGCGTCGTCTATACGTTCCTCACCTCGGACGAGATGGCCACGGCCTCGGTCGCGCTGCGCCTGCAGGGGCCGCCCTCCGCGATCCTGCCGTCGATTCGGGCGGCGGTAGCTGCCGTCGATCCGCTGGTGCCGGTGGTAGACCTCCAGACGATGGACGCGCGCATCGAGGACGCCCTTCGCCGCGAGCGGCTGCTGGCGCTGCTGGGGACGCTCTTCGGCGGCCTCGCGCTTCTGCTCGTCGGGATCGGGCTCTATGGGCTGCTGGCCGGAGCGGTGGCGCAGCGGACCCGCGAGATCGGGATCCGTGTCGCGCTCGGCGGTCCTCGACGCCGCGTGCTCTGGCTCTTCCTTCGCCAGGGGATGTTGCTGGTCGCGCTGGGTCTGCTCGCCGGCCTGGGCCTCGGGATGCTGCTGACGCGCTTCATCCGCAGCGAGCTCTCCGGTGTCGAGCCGAACGACCCGGCCACGATGGCGGCGGCTGCGGGCATCATCGTCGTGACGGGGATCGCCGCGTCGCTGCGACCCGCCATTCGCGCGTCTCGTACCGATCCGATGGTGGCGCTCCGCTCGGAGTGACCACCAGCTCCTAGACCGGCGACGGCTCCCAGCCGCAGACGGCGAGCAGCTCGCCGAGCAGCATCGCCGTCGCCCCCCAGACCTGGTGGTCGCCGACGGCGAAGTAGGGCGCGTCGATCTCGATCGAGCCGCGGGCCCGGCGGCCCGTGCGCAATGTCGCTGGATCGGCGAGAACGTCGAGCGGCACTTCGAGGACCTCGGCGACCTCGCCCGCCGCCGGCACGAACACCGGCGCGCCGCCGGCGATGGCGACGATCGGCTGGACGGTGAAGCCGCTGACCTGGATGTGCACCGCCGTCAGGCGCCCGGCGATGGTCAGCATCGCGGGGTCGACGCCGATTTCCTCGACCGCCTCGCGGATCGCCGTCTCCTCGGCCGACTCGCCCGGTGCCGGCCGGCCGCCCGGCAGCGAGACCTGATCGGCGTGGTGGGGCAGGCCGGCGCCGCGCACGGTCAGGACGACATGCGGCCGGCCGTCCCGCGCGAACAGCAGAATCAGGACCGCGGCGGGGCGATCGCGCGGCGCCCGCGGCGGCAGCGTCCCGTCGAGCAGGCGCGGCGACAGGCGATGGTGGATCCGCGCCCCCGGGAGCGGTCCGCCCAGGGCTGTCTCCAGGTGCGCGGCGAGATCCGGCAGGCTGTGCAGCGGATCGCTCACGTCAGGGTTCTCGTCCGAGCCCTCACGGCAGCTCGACGTCGAGAGACAGCGCGGCCACCAGCTGCGACAGCTCCTGCTGCTTTGCGGCGCGGTCGCGTTCGCCGGCCTCGATCTCCTTGCGCAGCGCTTCGAGCCGATCCTCCTGCGACGAGAGCTGCTTCGTGTAGCGCTCGACCAGCGCCTTCTCGGCATCGCTGCCCTTGAGTGCCTTGAGATTCTCCCGGACACGGCCCTGGTCGCCGGTGATGCGCTCCAGTTCCGACTGGCGGTCGTGACTCTGGCGCTGTACCTGGGCCAACTCGCGCGACTTCGCGGCGATGGCCCGCAGCTGCGGCTCGAGACCGGCGGCGACGTTGCGGCCGCGCAGGACCACGGCGATCTGGTCGTCCGAGATGTCGGACACCATGGTGCGCGAGTCGATCGGCCTCACTTCCGCGACGGTGAGCGTGGCTGTCGACCTCGCCGCGACGGCGACCTTGAAACGGTGCGCCGTCGCGGACGACTCCGCTGGCTTCACGCCGCCGGTCAGCGTCCAGCCGGCGCGGACCGGGTGTTCGATCACCACGTCGCGCGGCGTCGCGTCGTCGTTGCGGATCGTGTAGAGCATCGAGGCACGGGCCTCGACCGACTGCGTCATCACGCTGGACGCGATGCGGATGCGGCTGACTCGCTGGCCGCTGTCCTGCGCCGTCGCCGTGATGCGAACGCCGAGATCGACGGCGTAGGAGACGAAGCGCTTCTCGCCCGGCTTGATGGCCTCGACCAGGCCCTCACCGGCAAACGCGCCGCCTTCGACCAGCGCCAGGCTGCCACCGTCGAGCGTCAGGCCGGTGTCGTTGGTCAGCCACACGGCGCGCAGCGGCTGCGACACGCCACGCGACGCGCTCCACAACGACACGCGCTCGATGGTGACGTCGTGCTGGACGACCGGGACCATCGCCGACTGATTGCGGCGGATCGTGACCGGCTGCTTCAGCTTGTACTCGAACAGCTCGCCAAGGTCGCCGGCGTCCGCGGCGACATCGGCATCGGCCATGACGCCCTCGACCGCCGCGCGCGGCGCCGGGGGAGGAGCCGTGGCCAGCGAGCTGGAGGAGCGTCCAGCCGGGAGGCGAGCGTACTGTTCGGCCGTGATGCTCATCGACCGACCGGCGCTGTCGCCCCTGAATGTCGGCACTTCGGACCGCACCTGCACCGTCTCGCTCATCGAGCCGACTTCGAGGACGAGGTCCAGCGCCGTCGAGCCGCGCAACGCCAGCGAACGCTGGGTCGTCTTGAAGCCGGAGAGGAGACCCTGTACGACCACCGATCCCGACGGTACGGCTGCCAACGTGTAGGCGCCGTTGGCGTCGCTGACGGTGGTCCCTACTTCGCGGCCTCCGGATAGAACTTTGATCGTCGTTCCGGGCAGCGCCGCTCCGGTGTTGTCGACGGTGCGTCCGCGCAGCGACGCCGTGCCGGTCGTCATCGCGCCGCCGTGGATCTCCGGCGCCACCACGGTGCCGGTCTGGATCGGCACTATCGGCCGCTCGGTGTAGATCGGCTTGGACAGCTCCTGGATGAACGACTGCGGTGCGCCGGCGACCAGCGACAGCTCGACGTCGGTCCAGTCCTCGCCGAGCGTGTTGTCGACGATCGCCCAGCCTTGCAGGAACGGCTTGCGCCCGCTCTCGGTCGGGATCACGAGGCGATACGTCGTCTTCCAGACCGGCACCTCGCTCACGTAGCTGACGAAGAGCTCGCGCTCGCCGCTGCCGCGCGCCGCGACCGACAGCCGCCGCACGTCGTGTGCCCGCGCCGAGCTCATCACGTCGAGGTACTGCCCGAGATCGCGACGCAGCTCGCCCTCGACCAGCGTCACGCTGACACCCGGCCCGAGCTCGAAGGTGCGCAGCTCGCCGCCGTCGCCGACGATGGTCAGTTCGTCGACGGTGCGTTGGCTCTCGTCTTTGCCGCGCACCTGGGTCGCCACGCTGAGGATGCGTCCGCTCACGACCGTGCCGCCGGCGCGCACTTCGACTCGCGCGCCGCGCAGCGCCTCCAGCAGCCTGGTCCGCGTCACGTCCGGCGCCAGCGGCAGCCGCAGCTTGCGCAGCTGCTCCTCGATGGGCGCTTCGGTGTTGTAGGTGATCCCGGTGACCTGGCCGCCGCCGAGGTCGACGGTCGTCAGCGATTTCAGCACGTCGTTGAGCTGACCGCTGGTGAGATCGATCGAGACCGTCTGCGCGCCGGAGACGCGGCCGAGGTGCTCGAAGTAGCCGACGCCGCTCTTGTAGAGGATGACGCGGCGCACCGGCAGACGGGCGCCGGTCGTGGCTGCGGGCGAGGTGCGCGGCACTTGGGCTGGGGTCGGCGGCACCGGCCGCGGCTGGGCGGTCGGCGGCGCCGCCTCCGGCGGCGTCTGGCCCTGCATCGACGCGGTAGCGAGCACGAAGGCGACCGCGAGGCCCGGCGACAGGATCCGTGTCATGGTCATACGATACTCGTGGACGGTGTCGGTCAGGTCGGCAGTGGATCTCGGGCGCGGCGCCCGATCGGCCAGGCGCGAGGAGCGCGCAAATCGGGCATTTGTAAGCGACGAGCAACGCAGCCGGGCGGGATGCCCCGCCCGAGAGGCGCTGCTGACATGACCGATACCGTCCGCTGGTCCCGGCTACCGTGGGACGCGAGGAACCATGACCAACGACGACGCCTCCGCCGACCCTATCGCCCGCTTCGCGACGCTGTTCGAGCGCGCCGGCCGCGACGCGCCGTTCGATCACACGTCGATGTCGCTCGGTACCTGCGGCGCCGACGGCCAGCCGTCGGTGCGTATCGTGCTGCTGCACGGCTTCGACGCGCGCGGCTTCACCTTCTTCACCAACTACGACAGCCGCAAGGGCGTCGACATCACCGCCAACGCGCGCGCCGCGCTGACCTTCTACTGGCCCTGGCTGAACGAGCAGGTGCGGGCCGAGGGGACCCTGGAGCGCATCGCCCCCGAGGAGTCGGACGCCTACTTCGCGAGCCGCGAGCGCGGACGTCAGCTGGGGGCGTGGGCATCGGCGCAGAGCCAACCGATCGCCTCGCGCGAGGCGCTGCTCGATGCGGTCGCCGAGGTGACGGCGCGCTTCGCCGGCCGCGACGTGCCGCGGCCGCCGTTCTGGGGCGGGTATCGGCTCGCGCCGGCGCGGATCGAATTCTGGGAGAACGGGGAGTTCCGCCTCCACGATCGCTTTCTGTATGTCCGCGAGCGCGATGCTTGGACGATGACTCGCCTGAGCCCGTAGGGGAAGCTCAGCGCGCCGGTCGCTTCTTCGCGGTCCGGTTCTCGAGCAGGTACAGTCCGCTCTTGCCGGCGCAGACGAGGTCCACGTCGCCGTCTGCGTCGATGTCCACCGCGGGAATCTGCATGCCGCCGCCGATCTGGCCGCCATAGGCGATCACGTGACGGATCCATTCCGGCCGACCCTTGGCATCCGGTCGGAACTGATACCAGTAGAGGCCGAGCGGCTCCTTTTCGCCCGGATCCTTGCCGTTGTGCGCCATGAAGCGCTTGCCGGTGACGAGGTCGGGGCGGCCATCCGCATCGAGATCGACCAGCGTCGAGGCGTGCGCCTGTGACCAGCTGTCGTCGACGACGCGCTTGATCCAGGCGCCGTCGGCGCCGCGCTCGTAGTAGTGGATCCCGTAGTCGTGGCCGGCCATCGTCAGGATCTCGGCCTGCCCATCTCCCGTGAGATCGATCGTATGGAGGAAGCCGAGCTGCTGCGGGTCGTTCCAGTCGGCGTGGTGCGTCCAGCCGCCGCTGCGCGGGTCGGCCGGCGCCTCGAGCCAGCCCTTCGGCGTCAGGATGTCGGTACGCCCGTCGCCGTTCACGTCCCCGGCGCCGATGCCATGACCGAAGCTGCCGGGCGCGGCGAGGTGCTTCAGCCACGTGCCGTTCTTGGCCTCGTACCATGCGAGCGGCGCCTTCGGGTCGCCGAACTGCGGCAGCACCTCGCGAGCCCGGCCATCGTTGTCGAGGTCGGCGAGAATCGCGAATTCGACCGGGAATCCGCTGTCGACCACGGCTTCGGGCCATGCGCCGCCGGTCGAGCCCGGGTTGCGATACCAGGCGATTCGTTTGGCGAACCAGCTGACCGTGACGAGGTCCGTGCGGCCGTCGCCATCGACGTCGAGCGGGAGATCGCTGAAGGCGTCGATGTAGTTGTTCGTGAAGGCAATCTCACGAAAGCGGTGTGGTGTCCACGCCGGGGCTTGATACCAGAAATCGCCGGAGACGATGTCCACACGACGATCGCCGTCCACGTCGAAGACCGATGCCGTCTCGCTGGCGCCGTTGTCGATCTGATGCACGACGAACGGGAGGTTCGGCGGTCGGCCGGCGCCGAGGCCGACGAGCGCGACGAATGGCAGCAGGCGGGACAGCACCGCGGCTACGAACCCGCGACCTTGGCGCGCTCGCTGGCGCCGTGCAGCAGCAGCGCGTGCAGCACGCTCTTCAGATCCTGCGAGAGGAACGGCTTGTAGAGCGTCTCGAAGCCGTAGCTGTCGCAGATCGCCGCTTCCTCGGTGTGGAGCGCCATGCCGCTCATCACCACCACCGGCAGCCGCGCGAACCGCTTGCGCAGCTGCACGGCGAGGTGGACGCCGTTGCCGTCCGGCAGCATGACGTCGATCACCGCCGCGTCAGGCCGGATCTTCTCGACCGCCTGCGTCGCGTCCTGCAGCGCGGCGAAAACCACCGGCTGGAAGCCGGCCGCCTTCAGCTCCTGCTCCAACCATGTGAGCAGGCCCTGGTTGTCGTCGACGACCATGACGATCGGCTCGGCCGGCACCGGCTCGCGTCGGCCCTCGCCCGGCGTGATGGTCAGGCTCTCGGCGCCCTCGGCCCACGTCACCGCCACCTGCGCGCCCGGCTCGACGTCGCCCTTGGCCACGAGCGCTGCGAGCGGCTGGGTGAGGTGGCGGTGGATGATGCGCTTCAGCTCGCGCGCGCCGTACTCGGCGCTCGTGCCGCGCTCGTGCAGGAACTTCTTCGAGGCCGCATCGATCTCGATCTCGAACGAGCGGCTGCCGAGCCGTGTGTTGACGTGCTTCTGCAGGTCGCCGATGTGCTGTTCGAGAATCGCGGCGAGCGCCTGGTCGTCGAGCGGCTGATAGGTGATGACGACGTCGATGCGGTTGACGAACTCGGGCGAGTAGCGCCGACGCACCGCGGCCACGCCGATATTTTCGAGCTTGCTGGCGAGCTCGACCGGGTTGCGCTCGGCGTTGCCCTGGAAGCCAAGGTCCGGCTTCATCTCCTTCATCATCTCGCGGGCGCCGAGGTTGCTTGTGAGGAAGATGAGGCTCTGCTCGAAGTTGACCGTCGTGTTGTCGCCGAGCGTCAGCGTGGCGCGGTCGAGGATGCCGAGCAGCAGCGTCGACAGCGCCGGCGCCGCTTTCTCGATCTCGTCGAAGAGCACGATCGAGACGGGACACTCCGGCGAGATCGCCGCCGACAGCTTTTCTTGCGTCAGCACCGGCTGCGTCTCGCGGTGTCCCAGATAGCCCGGGGGCGCGCCGATGAGCTTGGCTACTTCGTGGTCCGACTGGAACTCGCCGCAGTCGATCTTGACCACTTTCTTCTCGCTGCCGTGCAGCACCTCGGCCAGCGCCTCGACCGTGCGCGTCTTGCCGGTGCCGGTGGGCCCGAGCAGCAGGAAGATGCCGACCGGGCGGCCTTCCGGGTTGAGCCCGGCCTGGTACATCTGAATGTAGGGAACGATGCTCTGCATCGCGGTCGTCTGGCCGACGACCTTGCGCGTGAGCATGTCCACCAGGTCGCGGTCGCGCGGGATCCCGGTCGGAAGCGGAGCAGGCGTTTTGTCCGAGGTCATGAGTGGTGGTCCCGACTCCAGACTAGCACCGAAATGGACGGGCGGCGGCCCAGGGCCACGGCCGCGGTGAACGGCTCTACTCGCCGTAATCCTGCGGCAGCGGCTTGGTCGAGTTGATGAACAGCCAACAGCTGGCGCCCACGAAATAGAGGCCGGCCGTCAGGTAGAACGTCAGGTTCCAGTTGCCGGTTGACTGGACGACGTAGCCGAGCACGAGCGGCGAGACAACCCCGCCGAAGTTGCCCATCATGTTCATTGCGCCGGAGACGGTGCCCGTGAAGCGGCCGCCAATGTCCATGCAGGTCGTCCAGGACCCCGGCATCGTGATGTCGTTGAAGAAGCTGGCCAGCGCGATCGAGAGCACGGCGAGGATCGGCTGCTGCATGAAGGTCGCCATGATCAGGCAGCAGCCGGCCAGCGCTTGCCCGCTGAAGCCGAGGATCGAGCGCGTGGTCCGCACGCTGCCGGTCATGCGCACAATCGCCGGCGTGACGTAGCCGGCGAACAGCGAGCCGAAGCCGCCGAAGAAGAGCGGCAGGCCGGAGAGGATCACCGTGACGAGCCAGGCCGGGAGCCCGCCCCAGCCCTGCCCCTTGAGGTCGTACTTGTGCACCTCGAGCAGGTAGGTCGGGAACCAGGTGATGAAGAAGTACCAAGCGTAGCTCAGCGTGAAGTACTGCAGCCACAGCAGCCACAGCGACGGCGAGGAGAACATCACGCCCCACGGCATCTTCGGGTGATCGGACGTGCCCTCCGCAGTCGGCATCAGCGCGAGCTCGGCGGCGTTGACCTTGGGATGGTCGGCCGGCCGGTCGCGGAACCAGCGCCACCAGAACACGCACCAGACGACGCCGAGCAAGGCGAACAGCTCGAAGGCCCGCCGCCAGTTCACGTACCGTAGGAGGATACCCAGCAGCAGCGGCGCGATCGCGCCGCCCCAGCGGGCCGACATCCACAGGATGCCCTGGGCCCGCACGCGCTCGTCGCGCGGCAGCCAGCGGTTGAAGGCGCGGGCGATGTTCGGGAAGCACCCGGCCTCGCCGGCACCGAACAGGAAACGGACCACGAACAGCGACCAGAAGCTCCAGACCCAGCCAGTCGCGGCGGTGAAGAACGACCACCACAGCACGACCCGGATCAGGATCCGGCGGGCGCCCAGCTTGTCGCCCCAGTAGCCGGTGGGGATCTCGAACGCGGCGTAGGCCATGGTGAAGGCCGCGAAGATCCAGGCCATCTGCGACTTCTCGAGGCCCAGATCCCTGCTGATGAGGGGCGCGGCCAGCGAGATCGCGACGCGATCGATGTACTGGATGATGGCCAGGATGATCGCGAAGGCGACGACGTAGTAGCGGGTGCGCGAGGGCACACCGAGCGCCGGCGACCCCGGACGTTGAGCGGGCGGGACAAGATTGGACATCTGGCGGAAACCGGACGCTGGCCTTCTTTGCAGGAACCCCGGGAGTATGGTTGGCGCCCTAGCCCGAGGTCAAGGCCGGTCAGACCACGCGGCCGCCCTCACAACCAGCGCTGCATGAACACCAGATCGAGCCACCGCTCGAATTTCCACCCCACTTCCTTCAGGTGGCCGGTCTGCTCGAAGCCGAGGCGCTCGTGCATGCGGATCGAGCCGGCGTTGTCGGCGTCGATGCCGGCGACCATCACGTGCTTGCCCAGCGCGGCGCCGCGATCGAGGAGCACCCGCATCAGCGCCGTCCCGATGCCGCGGCCGCGCAGGCCGTCGGCGATGTGGACCGAGTGCTCGACCGTGAAGCGATATCCCGGCCAGGCGCGGAAGTCGCCGAACGTGGCGAAGCCGGCGACGGCGGCGTCGTCGGTGCGGGCAACGAGCAGCGGATAGCCGTTCTTCTTTCGCGTCTCGTTCCAGGCCTCGCGCTCCTCGAGGGTGGCCGGCTCCTCCCGGTAGATCGCCGTCGAGGTGCGAATCACGTCGTTGTAGATCGCCAGCACCGCCGGCAGGTCGGCATCGGTTGCGTCTTCGATCCGCATGCGCCGGAGTGTGCCATGATAGGGGACGGATGTCCACTATAGTGACAGACGTCACCGGCCCACTGGCCGCCCGCTTGAAGACCGAGCGCGAGGCGCGCGGCTGGTCGGTCGCGGAGCTGGCCGAGCGCTCCGGCGTCTCCCGCGCGATGATCAGCAAAGTGGAGCGGGCCGAAGCGAGCCCGACTGCGGCGCTCCTGGGTCGGCTGTCCGGCGCGTTCGGCCTGACGCTCTCCGCGTTGCTGGCGCGGGCTGAGCAGGCGACCGGCCGCCTCGCACGGCGCGCGCAACAGCCGCAGTGGACCGATCCCGAGACGCAGTACCGGCGCCGCATCGTCTCGCCGTCGACCGGCGGACCGCTCGAGATCGTCGAGGTCGAGCTCCCGCCCGGCGCCGCCGTCACGTTTCCGGCAGCGGCCTATACCTTCCGCTACCACCAGATCCTGGTGCTCGCGGGCGCGCTGACGTTGATCGAAGGTGACGCCGAGCACACACTGGCCAAGGGCGATTGCCTGGAGCTCGGCGCGCCGGCGGCGGTCACCTACGCGAACCGCTCCGCGCGCCCCTGCACATATCTCGTTGCCTTGGTCAGAAGCTGAACACGAGCCTGCTGATGTCGACCCTCGCGCGCTGGCGATCGACGTGGATGGGGCTCGGCGCCGCGCCTCCAGCAGACGAGGTCCACGCCGGGTTGATCGCGCGCTACCAGGAGCCGCATCGCCGCGAGATCCTCGAAGGCTTCCTGTCGAGGCTCCGCGTCTACGGCACCGAGGCCTTCCGCGTGCGGTTCGAGGACAGGGCCAGGACCAATCTCGCGCGGTCGATTCGGGCGCTCGCCACCTGATGCTGCGCTGGCGACGGGCCGACCCGCCGTGGTGTGCTCGAGCGGCGCGCCGCGAACCGCATACGGCGGCCGCGCGTCTACCAGGTTGTGCCGCTCCGGCGTCGTCGCGCGCTCACCGCGCTGGCTCTCGTGGCGTCGGCGATCGCTGGCGCCTTCGTGTGGAAGGCGGTGTTCCACCCGGCTGCCTGGCACCTAACATCAGGCACAGGAGCACGCGCCTGCACGGTCCACCGAGGATGGTCGCCGGGGCAGGTGGCAGCGGCGTGCGGACCACCGGAGGCGTCCGGCCTGCAGCCGAAGGTCGCTTCCGGCGACTGGGCGGTCCCCTTCTGCTCGGCGCCCTGCGAGCGGCGAGGAGGAGATACCGTGGCGTATGACTGCCAGGGACGAGTCCACGACGCCGGTCCGGCCGCGTGGACGACGCTGTGCCTTGGCTCTGAGCGTGGCCCCCGTCAGCCCTTGGCGGCACCGAAGCAGTAAAGCGTCCCGCGCGTGCGGACGTAGAGGCGCCCGCCGCTGAGCGCGGGCGTGGCGTGAATCTCGTCTCCGAGGTCGTTGACGCCGAGCACGTCCCACTGCGCGCCGGCCTTCAGCACGGTGACCTTGCCGTTGACGCTGGCGATGAACACCTTGCCGTCGGCGGCGATCGGCGACGCGGTGTAGTCGCCCGGCGCGTCCTTGCTGCGGCCTTCCTTGGTCGCCTGCCCGGTCGCCGGATCGATGGCGGTGACGATGCCGCCGGCCTTCACCACGTAGAGCAGGCCGTCGTAGACCACCGGCGTCGGGACGAACGGCAGGTTCTTCTTGAACCGCCAGACCGCCGCCGCCGGGTCGACCTTCCCGCTGAGGCCGGCCGGCTTGATCGCGGTGATGCCGTACTCGCCGATGCCCATCGCGCGGGCGTCGTCGTACTCCGCCTTGTCGAGGCTGTCGTTGCCGTCGGCATCGACCCACCCGAAGTGCTCGCCGAAGCCCTTCTCGGTCGCGTACTCCGCCCGCGACAGCTTGCCGTCCTTGTCGGTGTCGAAGGTCTTCAGCGCCGACTCGAACGGCTCCATCCACGGTTCGTTGGAGCCAAGCGTCGCGACGATGACCATGTCGCCGTGCGCGACGGCCGTGCCGATGGCGCCCTGCGACGAGAGCGGCATCCACCAGCGTGGCTCACCGGTGGCGAGGGTGTAGCCGTCCAGCCGCGACGAGCTGAGCGCGATCAGCTGCGGGTCGGCACCGCCGGCCGGTGTGAACACCATCGGCGTCGTCCACGACACCGTGATGCCGGGACGCGCGCGGCGCCAGCGCTCGCGGCCGGTCCGGCGATCCAGAGCGATCATGAACGAGCCGCTCATTTGGTCGCAGACCAGGATCACCGCGTCGCCCGCGATGATCGGCGATCCCGCCATGCCGTAGAAGTTCTTGAACGGCCCGAGCGGCAGCGTCCAGCGCTCCGTGCCGTCCGGCGCGTAGGCGACGAGTCCATGGTCGGCGAAGAACGCGACCACGCCCTGTTCGTCGGCGACCGGCGTCGGCGAAGCCGCGTCATTGGCCTTGTACATCGCAGTGGACCGCGACGGCTTGATGTTGCGCCGCCACAGCTCGCGCCCGGTCGTCGCGTCGAATGCGATGGTCAGGAGCTGGTCGCGCTCGCTCGCGGTCACGTAGACGCGATCGCCGGCGACCACCGGCGACGATTGCGCGAAGGGCACCGCTGCCTTCCAGACCACCTGGCTGGTGGGCGAGAACGTCGCCGGGTACGTGCCGGCGGCGGCGACGCCCGACCCGTTCGGCCCGCGGAACTGGCCCCATTGCGCGACTGCACTGCTGGCCACGGCGAGTGAGCCGAAGAACAGGCAGATCGACGTCAGCTTCGGCGAGCTGGTCACAGATGTGCTCCTTGTCGTGGTGGATCGTTCGGTCCAGCGTGTCACAGAATACCGACGTGCCTTCGTTTCTACGACGCCTGTGGACAGCCGTCTTTGCCGCGGGACCCGAGCCTCTACGCCACCTCGATGACCCGGTCCTCGGGCCGCTGGTGTGGGCCGAGGACGCGGAAGCCTGGACCGGCCATTCGCCCGGATTCCGATTTGAGCTCGCCTACGATCGCCTGAAGGAGCCATCTCCGGCCGTCGTCGCTTACGCACGAGAGGTGCTTGGCGCGCCCTCATGGCTCTTCGAACAGCTGCGCCTGGCCAAGCAGGCCGCTCAGGCGGGGCACCCGGCATTCTACGCCGCCGAAATCGAGGCCCTCGCCTACGACGTCATCAGCTTTTCTGCAAACGCCGACCGCCGGCGCATCTTTGCGACGCTCGGCCCGGGACGCGACTATCGCCTGTGGCGCATCGAGTTCGCGGACCGAACCTGCCAGGGCATCGGTTTCGACAGCTAGGACACGCTACTCCCCGCGCAACGCGTCGACCGGATCGACGCGGCTGGCGCGCAGCGCCGGGATCCAGGTTGCCAGGAACGCCACCGCGGCGAGCAGCAGCGGCGCGCCGATGAACACGCCCAGATCGCGAGCCTTCACCGAATAGAGGAACGACTCGATGAAGCGCGACAGGCCCCACGCGCCGGCGACGCCGACGACGATCCCGATCGCAGCGAGGATCATGCCCTGCTTGACGATCATGCCCCGGACCGCGCCGACCTCGGCGCCGAGCGCGATGCGGATGCCGATCTCCTGGGTCCGCTGCTCGACCGAGTAGGCCATCAGGCCGTAGATGCCGATCGCCGAGAGGAGCAGCGCCGAGCCGCCGAACACCGACATCAGCAGCATGTTGAAGCGCTCGCGCGAGGTCGAGCGCGTGACGACCTCGTCCATCGACCGGATGTCCGAGACCGGGAGACCGGTCACCTGGCGCAGCTCCTCCTGCACCTGGGCGCTGACCGAGAGCGGCGGCACCCGGGTCCGGATGACCCAGGCGACCGGCGTGATCCGCACGTTCAGGGCATTGACCGCGTCGGGCACCTGCGGCTGCGGGATGTACATCTTCGGACCAGGATCCTGGTTGAGCCCGTTGTCGCGGACGTCGCCGACGACGCCGATGATCTCGCGCTCGGGCTCGTCGGCGAACTCACGCATCACGCCGCGGCCGATGACCAGCCGCTTGCCGATCGGGTCCTCGTTCTTGAACGCCTCGCGAACCAGCGCCTCGTTGACGACCACTACGGGCGTCGTCGACTTGGTGTCGCGCTCGTTGAACACACGTCCCTTCTTGACCGGGATCTTGAACACGTCGAAGAAGCCGTAGGACTGTGTCGCCCAACCGCCGCCGCCGTGGAAACGCTGATCGGGCGGCAGCGCCCGGCCGACGACGATGAACGGCAGGCCGTAGCCGCCCTCGAGCGGCACGCAGCACGTGGCGGTCGCCTTCTCGACGCCGGGGATCGCTTCGAGCTTCGGAATCGCGGCGCGCACCGCGTCCTCGATCCCCTGCGATTTCAGGTAGCGCGGATCGGTCAGCGACATGCGCATGGTCAGGACGCCGGTCGTGTCGTAGCCCGGGTCGACCGAGCGCAGCGCGATCATGGTCCGGATCAGCAGCGCCGAGCCGATCAGCAGGACCAGCGCGAGCGCGACTTCGGTGACCACGAGGATTCCGCGCGTCAGGTTGCTGCGCGCCCCGGTGCCGCTGCGGCTGCCGCTCTCCTTGATGGTCAGCCCGAGGTCCGAGCGCGAGGCCTGGAGCGCCGGGATCAGGCCGAACAGGATGCCCGTGCCGAGCGACACGCCGATCGTGAACAGGAGCACCCGCCAGTCGAGGCCGACGACGCCGCCGTTCTCGCCGACGCGCGGGAGGTTGGCGGTGTTGATGGCCAGCAGGGTCCGCATCCCGACGACACCCAGCACCAGCCCGCAGACCCCGCCGATCGCGGAGAGCAGCACGCTCTCGGTGAGCAGCTGCATGATGAGGCGGCCGCGGCCGGCACCGATGGCCGAGCGGATCGCGATCTCGCGGCGGCGGCCGGTGGCGCGGACCAGCAGCAGGTTGGCGACGTTGGCGCAGGCAATCAGCAGCACCAGGCCGACCGCGCCCACCAGCACGTAGAGCGTGGTGCGCACACCGGCGACCATCTGCTCGCTCAGGCTGCGCACGTCGAACGAGTCCTTGGCGTCCAGGACGCGCGGGTACTTCTGCTTGAATTCCTCGGCGGAGACCTTCAGCCGTGCGGTGGCCTGGTGGATCGAGACGCCGGCCTTCAGCTTGCCGGCGACGTCGAAGTAGTGGCCCTGATCGCCGGCGTTCAGGTCGAGCTGGAACGGGACCCAGACGTCAGGATTCGCGCCGAACTCGCTGACGTCGAACGACTGCCCGACGATGCCGATGACGGTGTACGGCTCGCCGCTCAGCGAGATCGAGCGGCCCAGCATGTTCGCGTCGCTCTGGAATCGGCGCTGCCAGAGACGCTCGCTGATCAGCGCGACCTTCGACGCGTTCGGCGAATCCTCGGCCGCCGAGATCGCCCGGCCGCGGACGATCGGGACGCCGAACAGCGGGAAGTAGTCGGCGGAGACCTGGGTCGCCTTGAACTGCTCGGGCACGCCGCCGCCGGCGAAGTTCATGACGTTGTCGCGGTAGGCCGCGACCTCCTGGACCACGGACGTCTGCGCGCGCCAGTGGGCGAACTTGGCCGGTGAGCCCCTGTCGCCGCCGTTGCCGTCCGCGCCGACCTGCCGGAACACGACCAGCCGATCCGCCTCGGGGAAGGGCAGCGTCTTCAACAGCACCGCGTTGACCACGGAGAAGATCGCCGTGTTGGCGCCGATCCCGAGGGCGAGCGCGGCGACGGCGGCGAACGTGAACCCGGGGCTGCGCCGGAAGAGGCGCAGCGAGTGCCGGGTGTCCTTGGCCAGGTCGGCGAAAGAGATCACGACAGTTCTCCCAGCAGGGCCCGGCCAGTGGGACCGACCGGGGACGAATCAGCGGACGATGGCGTAGTCAGGCCAACAGACGACATCTGTAGACAGATCGTTCACTCCGTCTTCGATGTCAGCGAAACCGCTGAGGCTGTCAGACGCCGGCCGCGGCCCAGCGGCCGGGGCCGCCGCCTGTACGCTTGGGTCCAGCGCCCGCTGGATCAGGGCGCGGGCGTCGGCGAGGTGGGCCCGGGTGACGCCATCGCCACCGCGGCCGGCGGCGCCGCGCCCGGAGGCACCCCGCAACGCGTCGTCGAGCAGACGCAGCTCCTGGCGGAACAGCGCGCGGGCATCGTCGGAGGCCGCCTGCCGGCCGTTCACCCGCTCGGCCAGCGTCTCGAGATAGGCGCGCTGGAGGTTGCGGCGGAACGCGTCGATCTTCACCGGCGCCGTCCCGGTCAGCTCGGTCCACACGCCACCGCGGACGTCGGCGAGGAAGTCGGTCGGCGCATACGCGCCGGCGCCGTCGATGGCCTCGCGCTCGACCAGGCGCATGACCCGGGCGCTCGAGAGCAGCGACGCCAGCACCCGCTGCTGCGCCGTGCGGACGCGGTCCAGCGCGCCGGCCGGCTCGATCCGGCGCAGCACCTCCGGCTTGACCAGGAACGTCGGGGTCTGGAAGGCGTGCGCGCCGAGGAACTGCACCGCGGCCACCTGCCGCGCGCGCGGGATCGGGGTGAACAGGACGCCGGTCTGGCCGCCGTGCTTCTGCTGCGAGTCGAAGCCGCCGACGATCGCGGCAACGTGATTCATCTCGAGCACCCACTGCCCGAGGAGGCGCGTGTAGGCGAGCTGCAGATCGTCGTAGGGCTCGCCCGGCTTGACCGTCGCGGCGAGCAGCATGTCGCTGACGCGCGCCAGGTTCTTCAGCCCGAGCGTCGTCGCCTGGATCGCGTCGGCGTCGCCGACGGCCTCGGTCAGCTCGCCGGGATCAGAGCCGGCGCTGTTCGAGGTCGAGAAGCGGAGCCACGGTGTCTGATCCTGCTGGCGTGCCCACTCGTCGAGGGTCTTCTTCTCGGCGTCCGGCGACGCCGCGCCGGGGATCGGCTGATAGCCCCACCTGATCGCAAAGAGGTCGTAGGGGCCGATCTTCGGCACCAGATCCGCGGCGGGCACGCCGTCCTCGGGCTGCACGACGTAGTTGAAGCGCGAGTAGTCCATGATCGTCGGCGTGTGGCCGTTCTCCTTCAGCCACTTCGGATCGCGGAGCTTCTCGAACGGATAGAGCGAGCTCGCCTTCATGTTGTGCGGCAGGCCGAGCGTGTGGCCGACCTCGTGCGCGACCACGTAGTGCACGAGGTCGCCCATCAGCGCGTCGGGGAGCGGCAGCGTCCTGGCCCGCGGGTCGAGCGGGCCGGCCTG
Organism: Vicinamibacteraceae bacterium; assembly: GCA_031407765.1. Lineage (GTDB taxonomy): Bacteria > Acidobacteriota > Vicinamibacteria > Vicinamibacterales > Vicinamibacteraceae > JBDSLU01. The sequence goes on along the minus strand of JANOIR010000320.1, from coordinate 12,732 downwards.
CACGAAGTACCAGTGCGTCAGCAGGTTCATGACGTTGTGGTACATGAGGATGTCGGACTCGAGGATCTCGCCCGAGCGCGGGTCGCGGACATGCGGGCCCTGCGCGTTCTCGATGGTCGACGGCAGCCAGCGAATTACCGAGTAGCGCGCGTCCTCCGGGCTCCACTCGGGATCGTCGGCGGCGGTCGGCGCCTCCCTGGCGACGATCGCGCGCGCGAAGCCGGCGGCCTCGAACGCCTTCTGCCACACCTCGACGCCGCTCTTCACGTACGGCACCCACTTGGCCGGCGTCGCCGGATCGATGTAGTAGACGATCGGCTTGACCGGCTCGGAGATCGCCGCCGCCGGATCCTTCTTCTCGAGGCGCCAGCGCGTGATGTAGCGGCGCTCCGGCGCGCGGTGCTCGTCGACGCCGAAGTCGCGCTGGGTCAGCGAGAAGAACCCGACGCGCTCGTCGTGGAGGCGCGGCTGCATCGGTTTCTCCGGGAGCAGCACCATGCTGTAGGACATCAGCACGCTGGAGCTGCCCGGGCGCGCCACGATGGCACCACCTGGCGCGGGCGCCGGCGCCGGCGCCGGCCCGCCAGCCCCTGCCGGCTCGTTGGGGGTGGTGAACGTGTGGATCGCCCGCACTTCGATGTTGGCGGGGAAGGCCTTCACGCGCTCGACGAAGGCCCGGTTGGCGTCGAAGGTGCGCGCCCGAAGCCGGGCCCGCACGTTGAACTCCGGCACCTCGGTCGTGAACAGCGCCGCTACTTCGATCACTGGCGCGTCGTTCTTGCCCAGCGTCTGGATCGGGAAGACCATCAGGATCGTGTCGAAATTGGCGGCGTGCACGGCGCGCGCGATCGGCTGCGCCGCGTCGGCCACGATCTCGTAGGAGACGCTGCGCAGGAGGATCCGCCGGTCGCGCCGCTCCCAGCGCACGACGCGGTTACCCGCGGCCTGGCCGCCCGAGCCGGCGCCGGCCGTCGTCGACGCGATCTGGCTGACCCACAGGAACTCGCGGCCGAGCATGTCCTTGGGGATCTCGTAGTAGACGCGGTCGCGCACCCGGTGCACGGTGAAGACCCCGGGGTCGGACTTCGCCTCCTTGGTGATGACGCGATCGTAGGGACGCAGCTCCGGCGCCTCACGGCGTTCGGCGCGCGCGAGGACGCTCTCGTCGCTGGCCGCGTCGGCGGCCTCGGGACGGGCCGGGGACGCCGGCGCACCGCGCCCAGCCGGCGCGGAGGCAGTCGTCGGACGGGCAGCCGCGGCCGTGGCTGCGGGCTGTGCGGGTGTGGCGGAGGCGGGCGTGGTCGCGGAACGGCCGGCGCAGCCCGCTGCGATCAGCGGGATGCAGGCGAGGATGACGGTGCGCATACCGCCATCCTAATGGAGCGACCTGGTGATTCCTATCCCGAGCGTCTGCCGTGTCAGACGCGTTCGATGGTGATCTTTTCCACGATCACCGGCTGCGACGGACGGTCCTGGCCGCCGGTCTTGACGCGGCCGATTGCCTTGACGACGTCGAGGTTTTCGACCACCTCGCCGAACACCGAGTGGCGGTTGTCGAGATGGGGCGTGGCGCCAAGCGTGATGAAGAACTGGCTGCCGTTGGTGCCCGGTCCGGCGTTGGCCATCGACAGGATGCCGGCGCGCGAATGGCGGGCGGTCGGCGCGAACTCGTCCTCGAAGCGGTAGCCGGGGCCGCCGGTGCCGGTGCCGAGCGGGCAGCCGCCCTGGATCATGAAGCCCTCGATGACGCGATGGAATGTCAGGCCGTCGTAGAACGGGCGGGACACGGACTCGCCGGTGACCGGGTCCTTCCACGCCTTCGTGCCTTCGGCGAGGCCGACAAAATTGGCGACGGTCTTGGGGGCGACGTCGTCGAACAGCTTGATGACGAAAGTGCCCTGGTTCGTGAGGAAATGGGCGTAGGTGCCTGGCTCTCTGGACATGGACTTTCGAGCTTAGTCGCAGAGCGGCGCGCGCGTAAAGCGCGGCCAGACGTACAATGCGAGCCAGCTCATGATGAGAGGCCGACACCGCCCCATGCGACAGGACAGACGATGACCGCTCCGGGCTCCGGCCCGACCCTGCAGCTAGCCGATCACGCGCGCCTGGGCCGCGTCGTCGTGCTCTCGGCCGTGCTGCCGCTCGATGCGTCCGGTCGCGTCGTAGCCGGCGGCATCCGCGAGCAGACGCAGCGCACGCTGGAGCGCCTGCGCGCCGCCGCGACCGCCGCTGGGGTCTCCCTCGACCGCGCCGCCGCCGTCCATGTCTACCTGCGCGCCGCCGGCGATTTTGCGGCGATGAACGAGGTCTACGCGCCGGCGTTCAGCGCCGATCCGCCGGCCCGCACCACCGTGGTCGCCGCGCCGACCGATCCGGCGGCGCTGATCGCGATGTCGGCGGTCGTGATCCCCGACGACCAGCCGCGCGAGGTGATCCACCCGGCGGGATGGAAGCGGTCGGTCCACCCATACAGCTACGCCATCCGCAGCGGCGACACGCTCTGGCTCGCCGGCCTCGTCTCGCGGCGCGGCTCGGACGGCAGCGCCATCGACGGCGACGTCGCCGTGCAGACCCGCGTCGTCCTCGACAACGCACGCGACCTGCTCGCTGCCGCCGGCATGTCGATGGCCGACGTCGTCAGCGCCCGCGTCTTCATCACTGCGGCGGGGGACTTCGCCGCGATGAACGATGTCTATCGCGGCGCGTTCGCCGGGGCATTGCCGCCGGCGCGGGCCACCGTCGTCGCCACCTTGATGCAGCCGGCGCTTCTGGTCGAGATCACGCTGATCGCGGTCCGCGACGATCAGCGCGTCGTCGTCGGTCCGTCGGGGCCGCTGCCGTTCAGCCCCGCGGTTGCCGCCGGCGGCTGCCTGTTCGTCGCCGGCATGCTCGGCAACTCCGCCGGCGCCCGCGTCGACACCGCGACGCAGACGCGCGAGATCGTCGCCCGCGTCGGCCAGACGCTCGAGCAGGCGGGGTTCGCCTGGCGCGACGTGCGCGAAGCGGTGATCTACGTGACCGACGCGCAGCTCGCCTCGGGCGTCCTCGGCGAGCTGACGCGGGCGCGACCGGATGGGCTGCCGGCCGGTGTCGTGGTCCAGACCGGGCTGGTCGTCCCCGACGCCACCGTCGAAATCATGGTCACCGCCGCGACGGACGACGGTCAGCCATGAACGCGCGCGCCGCCGCGTTCGCCGCGCTGGCGGCGTGGGCGGCGGGCGGGGCCGGGCCGGGGACCGGGACCGCGGCCATGCCCGCGATGGCGGCGGCCACGCAGCGCTATGCGACCCCCGCGCCGACCATCACCCCCGTAGCGATGTCGGCGTCGTGCCGGCCGGAGGCCGCCGCCGCCGTCGATCTCGGCGCGGCGTGGCTGCTGGTGCGGGCCCCCCAGATCGCGCGCGGGGCCTTCGACCAGGCGATCGACGCCGATCCCGATTGCGCGCTCGGCTACTGGGGGCAGGCGCTGGCCCGCTTCGACGACGCCGCCGACGGCACCGCCGCGGTTGCCGCGATCGAGGCGACGATCGCTCGCGCCGCGTCGGTGCCGGCGCGGACGCCCTTCGAGCGCGCCGCTGTCGCCGCGTTGATCCGCCTCCGCGCCCGTGAAGCGGCGCCCGGCATCCCCGCCGCATGGCCGGCGCGCTTCGCCGCCTACCGCGACGCGCTGTGCGCCGACCCCACGCCCGACCGCGCGATCCGCCTCTGGTGCGCCCGCGCCCTCGCCGATTCGTGGACCGCGGGCATCACCGCGTCGGCGTCGATCGCGACGCCGGGCATCGCGCCCGACGCGACGCTGCGCAGCGCGGCGCTGGAGCGCATCGCCGACCTGTCGCGGGAGGCGCCGCTCGAGGTCGGCGCGGCCGTGATCGTGCTCGAGGTCGCGCCCGATCCCGGTGCGCCGATCGTGACCCGCGCCCTCGCGGCGATCGCCGCCGGCAACCCGCCGGCGCCGGCACCGCACGGGCTGGCAGCGCGGAACGCGCTGCGCCGCGGCGACTGGGCGGTGGCGGTGACCGCGGCCGGGCGGGCCCGCGCCGCGGGCCCGGACGATCCGCGCGCCGCCGACGCGCTGCACGTTCAGATCGAGGCGCTCCTCCAGCGCGGACGCCGCGCCGAGGTCTATGCGCTGGCGTATCGCGCGCTGCCAGCGAGCCGGACTGTCGACGGCTCGACGATCGGCGCCCGCCTGTTCGCCCGCGTCGTCCTCGGCGATCGCCGCCTCGACGGCCGCGGCCTGGGCGATCGCACCGCGCTGCCGATCGACGAGCGCTCGGCGGCCCTGTGGCCGGTCGTGTTCGTCGCCGGCCTCGACGCCGCGCTGCGCGCCTGGCCGGGCGGCGACGCGACGCTGCTCGGGCGCGCCCGCGCCGCGACCGCCGCGCTCGAGGCCATGGCGCCCGGTGCCGGGCCGTCCGAGATCGCGTGGGCGCGGACGCTGATCGACGCGGCGATCGCCGCCAGCCAGGACGAGTATCCCGAGGCGGCGCTGCGGGTGGCGCATGCGATCGAGCTCGAGCGCGCCCTGGCAGTCGCCGACCCCGAGATGGTGCCGCTGCTGCCGGCGCGCGAGCTCGCCGCCGAATTGTGGCTGCGCACCTATCGCTACGAGGATGCGCGCCGCGAGGCCCGCGCCGTGCTCGCGGCACATCCGCAGCGCGTCAGCCCGCTCGTCGTGATCGCGCGCGCCAGCACGCGGCTGCAGGACGCAGCCGCGGCGACCGAGGCGTGGCGGCGCGTCCGCGATCTGCGCGCGGACGCCGACGCCGACGACCCCATCCGCGTCGAGGCGCAGCGCGCGCTCGCCGCCTCGCCGTGATCGAGATGTCGGGCTGCTAGACGGGTGGGAACCCCGGCGCGCCCTTGATCTCGCGGACCTGCGCAGTGTGACGGGCACTGTGCAGGCCGATGAAGTAGAGCCACTCCTCGACGTCGAAGTCGCCGAAGAAGCGATGCGGCAGGACGTGATCGAGGACATCCGGGCCGACCGCACCGGCGGCGACGATCGCCTGGTTACGCGCCTCGACGAAGGCGGCGAGCGAGGCGGCGGCGCCCGGCCACGTCCCCTTCGGTCGCAGGACGTCCGGCGCCTCGACGCGGCGCAGGTCGCGATTCGGAACGACCGCGTCGAGGCGGGCGAAGCGCGACGATCCCGTCAGCTTGTCGCCGCCCGCCGGCGGTGCCTGGGGCAGCTTCGTCGTGACGAGGTCGAGCGTCCGCAGCTCGGTCAGCGCCAGGTGCTCGACAATCTGGCCAATCGACCAGCTGGAGGCGTGCGGCGTGAACCGGTATTGCGCCTCGCTCAGGCCCTGCGTTTCGTCGACGAAGGCGTCTCGCGTCCGTTCCAGCAGGTCGACGACCACAGCGCTCCCCAGAGAAATTACCCGCAGCCGCCCGGGGCCGCGAGCCGGTAGTGTCCCGTCCGCGTGATTGGCGGCATAAGTCCCGGAGCGCGGCGCCCGGCGGCCACGGCGCGAAGCGGGCGATTATGGGGCAAACGCGCGCGTTGACCAACGCCCCCAGACGGGAGGCCCCGCCCGGTAATTAGGGTGCGAATCACGCGGACGGGACACTAGTATGACCGGATCGTATGCCGCTCCACCCAAAGGTCCAAGCTCTGCTCACCGCGCAGCGCCTGTCCGGTGCGCCGCCGACCCATACGCTCTCGCCGGAACGTGCGCGCGCCGACCTTCGCGCCCAGGTGCCCGCCGTCTCGGGTCCGCTCGCGAGCGTTGCGCGTGTCGACGATCGCCTGGTGCCGAGCGCCGCCGGGGCCGTCGCCATCGCCGTCCGGATCTACACGCCCGCTGGTCCCGGCCCTTTTCCGGGCATCGTCTACTACCACGGCGGCGGCTTCGTCATCGGCGATCTCGAGACCCACGATCCGCTGTGCCGGCAGATCGCGGCCCGCACCGGCGCGATCGTGTGCGCGGTCGACTATCGGCTCGCTCCCGAGCATCCCTTTCCCGCCGCCGCCGACGACGCCCTGGCCGCAGCGCGATGGTTCCTCGCCCGCGGCGCCGAGTTCGGTGCCGATCTCGATCGGCTGTTCGTCATGGGCGACAGCGCCGGCGGTACGCTGGCGACCGTCACCGCGCTGGCCCTGCGCGACCAGCCGAGTCCGCGGCTGCGCGGCCAGATCCTGATCTATCCGATCACCGATCACCTCGACGCCGGCTCCGCCTCCTACGTCGAGTTCGCTGAGGGCTACGGGCTGACCCGCGACGGGATGCGCTGGTTCATGCGCCACTACGCCGCCGATCCGGCCGACGCCACCGATCCGCGCGTCTGCCCGGTCCGCATGCCGACCTTGCGGCGCCTGCCGCCGACCTTCGTGCTGACCGCCGAGTACGACGTGCTGCGCGACGAAGGCGAGCGCTACGCCGAGCGCCTGCGCGAGGACGGCGTCGACGTGACGTGGGAGCGCGCGGCCGGCCTGCACCACGGCTTCATCCGCCTGTTCGGGATCCTCGACGAGCCCGGGCAGTGGATCGACCGCGTCGCGGCCTGGATGCGCCGCGTCTGATCGCGGAGCCGCGATGAAAGCCCTGCTCTCGCTCGCGGTGCTCGCCTGTGCCGCACTCGGCTCGCTGCAGACGCCGCCGGCGGCCACCGCGCCTGGCCCGATCCACATCGTGCTGGTCGGCGATTCGACGGTCACCGACGGCTCGGGCTGGGGCCTCGGCTTCCGCGAGCTCGTTGCCGACGGTGCGCGCGTCACCAACACCGCGCAGAACGGCCGCAGCTCGAAGAGCTTCCGCGATGAAGGCCATTGGGAGACGGCGCTTGCGGCCAAGGGCAACTACTATCTGATCCAGTTCGGACACAACGATCAGCCCGGCAAGGGACCGGAGCGCGAGACGGATCCCGCGACGACGTTCCCGGCCAACATGGCCCGCTACGTCGACGAAGTGCGCGCCATCGGCGCCACGCCGATTGTGGTGACGTCGCTGGTGCGCCGCACGTTCAGCGACACCGAGCCGGCGACGCTCAGGTCCACGTTGGGGCCGTGGGTCGAGGCGGTGAAGCGCGTCGCGGCCGAGAAGCGCGTGCCCCTGATCGATCTCGACGCGGCGAGTCGCGCCCTCTGTGAGCGCCTCGGACCGGCGGAGACGGCGCGCTTCAATCTGAAGACGGCGGCCGGTACCTGGGACACGACGCACCTCGACGCAGCGGGTAGCCGTGTCTTCGCGCGCCTCGTCGTCGACGAGCTGCGGCGCGTGGTGCCGGCGCTGGCACCGATGTTCCGGGACGGCGAGGCGGCGTTCGTCCCCGACGAGCCGCCGGACTTGCCGCCGCCGCATCCGCTGCTGCTGCCGCCCTCCCGACCTGGCGGACCGCGGCACCCGGACGGCCGCGCCGGACGCGTCTACACCCGCGGCTTGCGCCTCGATCGCTACACGCGACGCCTGACCCACCAGGGCCGCGAGCCCGATCTGGCGCGGCTGCCGCCGGTCGTCACCTCGCCGGCAATCCTCGTCGCCTGGGACTACGTGCCGATCGAGCCGCCGTCGGATTCGGCCTGCGGCTTCGCCGAGGGCGTACCGACACGGGTCTCGATGCGCGTCCAGGTCGATAAGCGTTGGGACACGCCGCCTGAGATACAGCCAATGACGGTGACCTTCGATCGGGCCCGCATCCGCGAGCTGCTCGAGCCCTACGACGCGGACGTGTCGCGTGTCCGCTTTATTGCCGTGCTCGAGCCAGCCCGCCTGCGGGTACCGTCGTGGCTCGCGTGGGAAACGACGGTGCCGTGCCTGCAGGAACTGGGCCTTGGCCCTGAGCTGACGGCGGCGCTGATCGACGCCGCCGACCTCGCCCGCTGGCAGGACCGGCCGGCTCCTCCTCCTTAAGTTCGAGCAACGAACCCGGTTTCCCGCGCCGGCCCGCGCTATGCGCCCCTTGCTCCGGGGCGCGCGGCGGTAGATGATGCGCGCCATGGACAGACGACGCTTCCTTGGAACGACGGCGGGCGCGCTCGCCGTCGGCGCCGCGCAATCCGTGTTCGCCGGCCAGACGCCCCCGGCGCCGGCTGCGGCTCCTCCGGGGCCGCCCCCGCCCCGGCCCGCGTGGAGCACGAAGCGCACCTTCAAGTTGAAGTACGCGCCGCACATCAACATGTTCAAGGAATCGGCCGGCAGCGATCCGCTCGAGCAGCTCCGCTTCATGGCCGACAACGGGTTCACGGCCTTCGAGGACAACGGCATGATGCGCCGCACCCCGGAGCTGCAGCAGCAGATGGGCGACCTCATGGCCAAGCTCGGGATCACGATGGGCGTCTTCGTGATCGACACCGGCGGCAACAACAGCGCCAACTTCACCAGCGGCAAGCCCGAGGACGCCGGCAATTTCATCAAGGCGTGCACGGCGGCCGTGGACGTCGCCAAGCGTTGCAACGCCAAGTGGATGACGGTGGTGCCGGGCAACTACGATCGACGACTGCCAGTCGACATGCAGACCGCGCACGTCATCGACACGCTGCGCGCCGGCGCCGATGTCCTGGCGAAGAACAAACTGGTGATGGTGCTGGAGCCGCTGGCCGATTCGCCGGACCTGTTCCTGCGTTTGGCGTCGCAGGGCTACATGATCTGCCGCGGCGTCAACAGCCCGGCGTGCAAGGTCCTGTTCGACATGTACCACACGCAGCGCAACGAGGGGCAGATCATCCGGAACATCGATCTGGCGTGGAACGAGATCGCCTACTTCCAGATCGGCGACAACCCGGGCCGCAAGGAGCCCGGCACCGGCGAGATGAACTACAAGAACATCCTCAAGCACATTCACGGCAAGATGCAGGCCGACAAGCGCGACTTCGTCTTCGGGATGGAGCACGGCAACGCGATCACCGGCGTCGAGGGCGAGAAGGCCCTCATCGATGCCTACGTCGCGGCCGATGCTTTCTGAGATGCGCTCTCTGACTGAGGCCGCCGGTGCCGGGCTCCTGGCGCTGGCCGTCGCCGCGGCGGCGGCGGCGCAGGGGGCAGCACCTGCCGCACCGGCGACCGCGCCAGCCCCCACTGTGTTGTTCCACGCCGATCTTTCGTCGGCCGATGGCCTCCGCCACTGGACTCTCGACGGCTCCGGCGCCTGGACGATCCGCGATGGCTTGCTGCTGCTCGAGAAGGCCGGCAAGCCGTCCGGCCCGATCCGTCGGCCGGGCGCGCTGGCGATCCTCGAGACGCCGCCGCTTGGCGACGCGTCGATCGACGTCGAGCTGCGATCGGATGCGCCCGAGGACGTCATCCACCGCGACCTGCTGCTCGTCGCCGGCTGGCAGTCGCCGACACGGCTCTACTATGTGCACCTCTCGGCCATCCGCGACGCCGTCCACAATGGCATCTTCGTGGTCGACGGCGCCGACCGGAAGCGCATCGACGACGCGTCCGATCGCCCCGCCCTCAAGGACCGCGCCTGGCATACCGCCCGACTCGTCCGCACCGCATCCACGGGCCGGTTGGAAGTGTTCGTCGACGGCGAGACCACGCCGATCATGACCGCCACCGACCGCGCCATCCCCTCGGGCCGGATGGGTGTCGGTTCCTTCGACGACACCGGCGCCTTTCGAGGCATCAGCGTGCAGGGCAAGGTGGCCACGCCCTGACGCGTCGAAAGTGTCCAGTTTTCCGCTACACTAGGAGGTTACGTTACCCGGATGGCGCCCGGCATGACCGCGGCCGCCTGTCCGGCGAGAAAGCGGAGACTGGAACTGTATGAGTGACGCTGGTGAGGGGCTCGTCGATGCCGAAGCCCGGTTGCAAGAGCAGATGGATGCCCGCGAGCACGATCGCAAGCGCCGCGGCCCGAAGGTGGAAGACCCCGAAAAGCATCGCGCGACCGAGAGCCTGAAGCTCGCTCGGGCCGACATGGAACGGCAGCTCGCGCTGACGGCGCACCCGATTCGCAAGGAACAGATCGGCCTCGCGCTGAAAGAGATCGACAAGAAGCTCGCCAGCATGTGACGTGACGCGCGCCCTCGGCGGCTACTTCGTTCACGCCTACACGGCGAGCGGTGTCGGCTGCGGATGGCTCGCGCTCGTCGCGGCGATCCGGGGCGACGCGCGGACGTCGCTGCTCTGGCTCGTCGCGGCGACGCTCATCGACGCTACCGACGGCGCGCTGGCGCGGCGCGCCGACGTTCACCACACCGCGCCCCTCTTCGACGGTGCCCGCCTCGACGACATCGTCGACTACGTCACCTATGTCCTGGTGCCGGGCGTCCTGGTCTGGCGGCTGGATCTGCTGCCGCCCGACGGCGGCTGGATCGTCGCAGCCACGCTCGTCGCCAGCGCGCTCGGCTTCGCGCGCCGCGACGCCAAGACCGGCGATCACCTGTTCACCGGCTTCCCGTCCTACTGGAACATCGTCGCCATCTACTTGATCGCGCTCAGGCCCGCTCCCGCGGTGTCTGCCGCGATCCTGCTGACGCTCGCGGCCCTGGTGTTCGTGCCGATCCGCTACGTCTACCCGTCGCGGACCCTGTACCTGCGCCCGCTGACGCTGGCCCTCGGAGCGGCGTGGGCGGTGGCGCTCGTCGCACTGATCTGGCTGCTGCCGGCCCCGCCCGCCTGGCTGGTGTGGGGTTCGCTGGCCTACCCGGCGTACTACGTCGCGCTGTCGCTGTGGTTGACGGCCCGACGCGCCCCCTCATGACCGGCTCAGGGCTCATCGAGTAATTCGTTCACGACCCGAGGCGAGCGCGATGCCCGCCAGCATGGCGCCAACGAACGCGCGGCCGCTCGCGTTCCCCCCAATCAGCGCCGTCACCGCCGGCCCCGGGCAGAGGCCGACGAGGCCCCAGCCGATCCCGAACAGCGTGGTGCCGACGAAGAGCCGGCGGTCCAGCGGACGTTCCTCGGGCACGCGCAGCGACGTCGCGGTGAGCGGCCTCTGCCGGCGGATCGTGAACCAGTAGAGGGCGCCGAAGGTCGACGCCGCGCCGGCCATCACGGCCAGCAGCGACGGGTTCCACGCGCCGGTCACGTCGAGGAACGCGAGCACGACGCCTGGATCGGTCATCCGCGCGATGGTGAGGCCGACGCCGAAAAGGAGCCCGGCGGCGAAGCCGATGGCGACGCGGGTCACGACAGGCGCCCTCCGTGCCGGACGAGGAAGACCACGATCATCGCGACGGCCACGAACGTCGCGCAGCCGACGATCGATCGACGCGACAGGCGACCGACGCCGCAGACGCCGTGGCCGCTGGTGCAGCCACCGCCGAAGCGCGCGCCGAACCCGACCAGCAGGCCGCCAGCGATCGCCATCGGCCACGACGCCGATGGACCGGCGATGGCGCCTGGTGCGACGAGCGGCGCGAGCGCGCCGGCGGTGACGAGGCCGGCGACGAACGCGGCGCGCCAGCCCCAGCCGCGATGCGCGGCCGGCCACGCGCTGGCGAGGATGCCGGTGATGCCGGTGACGCGGCCGAGCAAGAGGAAGACGAGACCCGACGCGGCGCCGATACACACGCCGCCGATGAAGGCAGACACCATGGCCGAGCATCGTCGCCACCTGCGTCGAGTGTCAACGCCGGCTTGCCGCGCCGAAGCCTCGATCGGAAGCGGCGGGCGAAGGCGGGCTTTCGTCAGGCGTAAGTGCTTTCCCGCGCAGTAAGAATCCCACTCGTAAGAGAACGGTAAGAGTGCTGATTTCATTGACGTGTTTCACTGTTGCGCGCCACGTCACCGGTGGCCGCGTGCTTGCACTACAGCCCCGCGTGACCGGGTCCCCCCGCCCGGCAACACTCCAAGGAGAACGCTCGATGGCACGCATGCATGCTCGCTTCCTCTGGTCCTGGCCGCTCGTCGCGGCCGCGGTGCTGCTCGCGCCGCGCCCCGCGTCCGCCGCGGTCACGGCCGGTATCGTCGGCAACCAATTGCAGGTCACCGGCGACGGCGCCGACGACACGATCACCCTCCGCCTGCTCACGGGCGACGCCACGCAGGTCGAAGTGCTCGAAGGCGCCGCGCCGATCGGTACCTTCGCCCGCGCTGCGTTCGCGTCGATCCTCGTGCAGGGCGGCGCCGGCATCGACACCATCCTGGTGTCCGACGCGAACGGCGTCTTCACCGACACCGAAGTCACCATCATCGACGGCGGCGACGGCAACGACACCATCACCGGCGGCGCCGGCGGCGAAGCCATCAGCGGTGGCGTCGGCAACGACACGCTCAACGGCCTCGGCGGCAACGACACGCTGATCGGCGGTCCCGACGCCGACACCCTGACCGGCGGGCCCGGCGTCGATCCCCATCTGGGCGGCGACGGCGACGATCTGATGATCTGGAATCCCGGCGACGGCAGCGAAGCGGTCGACGGCGAAGCGGGCATCGACACCTTTCAATTCAACGGCTCCGCCGGCGACGAGGTGATGACCTACACGGCCAACGGGCAGCGCGTCACGTTCTTCCGCAACCTCGGCAACATCACGATCGACATCGGCACGACCGAGAACCTGTTCGTCAACGCCCTCGCCGGTATCGACACGATCACCGGGGGCACCGGGCTGAGCATCATCAGCACCCGTGTGGATGGCGGCGACGGCGACGACCTCCTGACTGGCGGCGACGGCGTCGACGCCCTCAACGGCGGCATCGGCAACGACACGCTGAACGGCGGCGCCGGCAACGACACCCTGACCGGTGGCCCCGGCGTCGATCCGCACAACGGCGGTCCTGGCGACGACCTGATGATCTGGAACCCGGGCGACGGCAGCGAGCCGGTCAACGGCGACGC
>JANOIR010000301.1:0-16490 GCA_031407765.1 Vicinamibacteraceae bacterium | reverse complement strand
CGATCCTCGTTGTACGGCATGTTCCAGATGCCCTCGGGCTGGGCCGGGAACACGCTCGGCCCGTGCAGCGCCGGGTTCAGCAGGCCACTCGCCGCCAGCGCGCCGTCACGAATCATCTCGGCTTCGAGCCGGAAGCGCGGGCCGCGCGCCAGCAGCCGGTTGTAGGGATCGCGGTCAGCGAGCGCCGCCGACACCGCCGAGGCCTGGCGATAGGTTGCGGACGTAACGATCGTGCGCAGCAGCGCCTTCTGGCTCCAGCCGCGATCCATCAGCTCCACGGCCAGCCAGTCGAGGAGCTCCGGATGCGACGGCGGCTGGCCCTGCGCGCCGAAGTCCTCGCTGGTCTCGACCAGGCCGCGGCCGAAGAGCTGCTCCCACAGGCGGTTGACGTGGACGCGCGCGACCAGCGGGTTGTCGCGATCGACCAGCCACCGTGCCAGGCCGAGGCGGTTGGCGGGGAGCGACTCCTTCATCGGCGGCAGCGCCAGCGGCGTGCGCGCGTACATCCGCTCGCCACGCGACGTGAAGGCGCCGCGCTCGCGCAGCTCGTAGGATGGCCGCTCGAAGCCGGCGCGGTCCTGCATCACGAGCGTGCTCGGGATCTGCAGGTCGACGACCGCCTTGCGCGCTGCCTTGAGCGCGTCGCGCGCCGGCGCCAGCCACGGCGTCGTCTGGCGGAAGTACGCGGACACCTCGGAGGCGTCGGCCTTGCTGCGGGCGCCGGCGTCCGGCTCGACGATCGGGCGCAGCGCCGCCGGCAGCGTCGCACCGATCAGCGGATCGGCGGCCGTCGTCGCCGACAGCCGGAAGCGGCCGATGCCCTGTCCGATCGCGCCGTCCTGGTGCTCGATGCGGAGCGTGACGCGGGTGCCGCCAGCGAAGCCGAACGGCCGCGCCGCCTGCAAGACCGCGTGTCGCGGCCGCCGCGTCGATTCCTTCATCGCGTTGATCGTCCACGACCGCCGATTGCGTCCGCGCGGAGGAGCGGCCGGGCCGGGGACCAGATCGCTCGGCTCGAACGCCGTCGCGGCATCGTCGACCTTGATCGTCTCGAGCGGCAGCAGCGCCTCGGCGCCGCCGCCGATTGGGGCGATCGACACGCGCAGGCCGGTGACGCGGAAGTGGCCGTAGGCGTCGCGGCCGGGGCCGCCGCGCGGCAGCCCGGGATCGGGCAGCGCCTCGAGCCGCAGCGCGGTGAGACCTTCGGCGCGCGTCTCGAACGTCGCGGTGTAGGTGGTCTGCTCCGCGTTCGGCCCTGATGCCAGGATCGCCCCGTCCGCCTGCACGGTCAGGCGGACGCCGTTGGTGGCGGCGACGTCGCGCGGCGCGAGCGGCGTCCAGGTGCGCCCGGCGGCGCGCACCTCGGCCTCCCACGCCCGCTGCCGCTCGGCGAACTCGGGCGTCGTCTCGGCCAGGGCGGCCTCGAGCCGCTTGACCTCGGCCTGCGCGGCGGTCCGTCGCGCGGTCTGCTCCGGGGTCGCCAGGTCCAGCTTCGCTTCGGAGTGGCGCGTGCCGTCGCCGGACGTCTGGGTGTCGTACTCCGGGTTGCCGAAGAACGCGAGCAGACGGAAGTAGTCCTTCTGGCTGAACGGATCGTACTTGTGGTTGTGGCACTGCGCGCAGCCGAGCGTCGAGCCGAGCCACACGGTCGCCGTCGTGTTCACGCGATCGACGAGCACTTCATAGAGCGCCTCGTCGGGATCGACGCCGCCCTCCTCGTTGGTCATCGCGTTGCGATGGAAGCCGGTGGCGATGCGCTGCGCCTCCGTCGCACCGGGCAGCATGTCGCCGGCGATCTGCTCGATGGTGAAGCGATCGAAGGGCAGGTCTGTATTGAGCGCGTCGATCACCCAGTCGCGATATTTCCACAGCTCGCGCCGCCTGTCCTTCTCGTGGCCGTTGGTGTCGGCGTAGCGGGCGAGGTCGAGCCACGGCCGGGCCCAGCGCTCGCCATAGTGCGGCGACGCGAGCAGGCGATCGACGGCGCGTTCGTAGGCGCCGGGCGCGGTGTCGCGCACGAACGCGTCGATCTCCTCGAGCGTCGGCGGCAGGCCGGTCAGATCGATCGTGACGCGGCGCAGCACGGTGTGCGGATCGGCGTCCGGCGACGGCGCCAGCTGCTCGCGATCGAGCCGGGCCAGCACGAAGCGATCGATCGGCGTGCGCGTCCAGGCCTGCCGCGACACCGACGGCAGCGGCAGCCGCACCGGCTTGACGTAGGCCCAGTGCTCGACGACATCGGCGACTGCCGTGGTGTGGGCCGGCACGGCCGGGAGCGTGGCCCCGGCCGCGATCCATCCGCGCAGCGTCGCCAGCTCGCCGTCGCTGAGCGGATCGGCGTCGAGCGGCATCCGATCCTCGCCGTCGAGGCCGAGGAGACGACGCATCAACAGGCTCTGCTCGGGGTCACGGGGGACGAGGACCGGGCCGCTCTGTCCGCCTTTGGCGATGTGGTCGGGCGCGTGCAGCCGCAGCCGGCCGCGCGCCTTCTTGGTGCCGTGGCACTCGTAGCAGTGCTGCTCGAGCAGCGGCTGGACATCGCGCGCGAAGTCGACGGCCGGCGAGGCGGCCGGCGGGACCGATGCGGCGGACGGTTCCGCCACCGGCGCTTGCGCCGGCGCGACCGGCACCTGCGGCGCCGCCCGCAGGGCGATCGTCGCGAGCAGAGCCGCGCCGCCGACGAGGAAGGGAGTGCCGCGTCCGATCACAGCCATGCTGCCTGGTTTCCCGAGGGAATTCGTCCATTCTCCGTCACGCCGGGGCAAATGCAAAGCTCGGTACACTGCATGCCGATGTCGCCCCTCACCGCCGCGCGGATCCAGATGGAGCTGTCGCTCGGCTTCCACATGATCTTCGCAGCAATCGGCGTGGCCATGCCGCTGTTGATGCTGATCGCCGAGTGGCGGTGGATCAAGTACCAGGATGTCGAGGCCCGCCGGCTGGCGCACGTCTGGGCCAAGCTCACCGCGGTCACCTTCGCCATCGGGGCGGTCTCGGGCACCGCGCTGTCGTTCGAGCTGGGTCTGCTGTGGCCGCGTTTCATGGCCTTCGCCGGGCCACTCATCGGACCAGCCTTCGCGCTCGAGGGCTACGCGTTCTTCATCGAGGCGATCTTCCTCGGGCTCTACCTCTACGGGTGGGACCGGCTGCCGCCCCGCCAGCACTGGTGGTGCGGGGTCGCGGTCGCGGTGAGCGGCGCGGTCTCCGCCGTCATGGTGCTGGCCGTGAACGCCTGGATGCAGAACCCGGTCGGCTTCACGCTCTCGCCGACCGGCGCGCCGGTGGACGTCGACGCGTGGCAGGTGTTCACCAACCCGGCCTGGGCGCCCATGGCCGCGCACTCGACGCTGTCGTGTTATCAGGCCGTCGGCTTTGCGGCGGCTGCGAACTACGCGTGGACCTTGTGGCGGCACCCCGCGGCCGGCCGCTACGCCCGCCTGGGCCTGACGATCTCGATGGCGGTGGCGACCCTCGCGGCGATCGCCATGCCGATGACCGGCGACCTGCTGGCCAAGCGCGCGCATCGCCACCAGCCAGCGAAGCTGGCGGCGGCGGAGGGGCTGTTCGAGACGCAGCGCCGCGCGCCGTTCACGATCGGCGGCTGGCCGGACGTCGAGCGCCGCGAGACACGCTACGGGATCGAGATCCCCGGTGCGCTCAGCTTCCTGTCGGGCAGCAGCTTCGACACCGAGGTCATCGGGCTCGATCGCATCCCGCGCGATCAGTGGCCGAACGTGCCGGTCACCCACGCCGCCTTCCAGATCATGGTCGGCGCCGGCATGACCATGCTCGGTGCCGCCTTCTGGTACTGGCTGGCGCGCTGGCGGACGCGCGGGCGCGAGGCCCCGCTGCCCCGTCTCCTGCTCGTGGCGCTCGTCTGCTGCGGACCGCTCGGCTTCCTCGCGCTCGAGGCCGGCTGGGTGGTCACCGAGGTCGGGCGGCAGCCGTGGGTGATCTATGGCGTCATGCGCACCGCCGACGCCGCGACGACGGTCCGCGGCGTCTGGGGCTCGCTGGCGATGTTCACGACGGTCTACGCCGGGCTGCTCGTGCTGCTGGTGTTCTTCGTGCGCCGCCTGCGATCGGAGGCGGCATGAGCCTGGCGACATTGATGGCGCTGGTCATGTTCGCCTCGCTGGTCGCCTACGCGGTGCTGGCGGGGGCCGATTTCGGGGCAGGCATCTGGGACCTGCTGGCGCGCGGCGAGCGTCGCACCGCGCATCGTGCTGCCCTGGCCCATGCGATCGGACCGGTGTGGGAAGCGAACCACGTCTGGCTGATCTTCGTGGTCGTGCTGCTCTTCACCTGCTTCCCTGCGGCTTACGCCCAGGCCAGCGTCGCGCTGTTCTGGCCGCTGCATGCCGTGCTGCTGGGGATCGTGCTGCGCGGCGCCGCCTACGTGTTCCGGGCCTACGCCGCCGCCAGCGACACGACGCGGGAGGCCTGGGGCAGCGTGTTCGGGGCGTCCAGTGCGCTGACGCCGATCTTGCTGGGCATGTGCCTCGGCGCGCTCTCGACCGGCGATCCGTATCGCTGGTTCGATCCCTTCCCGGTCGCCACCGGCATCCTCGCACTCCTGATCTGCGCCTACCTCGCGGCGGTCTACCTCGCCTGGGAGACGCACGATGCGCAGCTTCGCGACGATTTCCGACGCCGGGCCCTGGGCATCTGGTGGCTCGCCGGTGTCGCATCGATCGCCGTGCTGCTGCTCGCACGATCGGAGGCTTCGCGACTCTGGACCGGGCTCACGACATCGCCGGGGATCCTGTTCATCGGCATGGGATCGCTGCTTGCGCCGCTGTCGTTCGCCGCCCTGCGCGGCGGCCGGCTCAATCTCGCGCGCTATTCTTGCGTGGCGCAGATCGCTGCGCTGCTGGCGGGCTGGGCGGCAGCGCAGTGGCCGTTCCTCATCTACCCGGACCTGACGGTGGCCAACGCGGCGGCGCCCGCGTCCACGCTGAGCCTGACCGCGTGGACGCTCCCGTTCGGACTCGGCGCGCTTTTGCCGGCGCTCTGGTTCTTGTTCCGGGTGTTCAAGTCACGGACATAGCCTCCGCTCACATATAGGTATAGAAGTGGCCGCACCGCCACAGCCAGAGGCAATGGGCCGCGCGAGCGCGTTGCGGTGGCGGATCGCAGCGCCAGAGAAACAGACACTTGACGCCCCTCGTGCGACCGTCGCCGTCGATGAGTCCGGGGCCACCGCCGATGAAAGGCGGCGTCGCGACGACGGTGACCCAACCCTGCGTCGGTGAGATGACCAGAGGTGCGGGACCGACCGGCGAATCCGAGTGCGACAGCCGGAACGTCACGTACAGCGAGTACCGATTCACGCCGGGGCCGCAATCGCGGCAGGTGAAACGCATGCTCCTCGCCGCGGTTTGAGCAGCATGGCTTATCAGCGGTGCGCCGCGGACGATCTCAACCGACTCGACGACGCCGTCGGGACGCACGTCGATGGCGACTTCCACATCGCCCTGGACCCTGGCGCTCTGCGCGATCTGCGGATAGACCGGTCGCGGCCACTCGACCGGGACCATAGTGGCGGCGGTCTGCGCCACCGCGGGCGCCGCGCACACGATGGCCAGGAGGGTGGTTGTCAGCCACGCACGGGCGTAGATTGCCTTCATGGTTTCGAGTCTGCCACGGACACGAAGCCGGCGAGCCCGGCGCCGACGACGGCCAATACGACGATCAGTACCAGGGCGAGCGGCAGCGTGAACGCCTCGGCGACGAAACCGATGATAGGCGGCCCGGCCAGGAACCCGAGGTAGCCGGCCGTGGTCACCGCGGCGAGGCCGGGTCCCGCGGATCGGCTGTCCAGGCGACCGGCCGCCGAGAACACCAGCGGCACCGCGACCGAGAAGCCGGCCCCGACGCAGACGAAGCCGATGAGCGCGGCCGGCACCGTCCCGATGAGCAGCGCGGCGGACAGCCCGGCCGCTGCGAGCAGCGCGCCCGTCCGCACGATGCGCACCCGGCCGACGCGGACCGTCAGCCAGTCGCCCGACAGGCGGCCGATCGTCATGGCCGCAGAGAAGACCGCGTAGCCGGCGGCAGCGACGCCGGGCCCGCTGCCGAGCACCGACGACAGGTAGACCGGCGTCCAATCGGCCATCGCCCCTTCGCTGATGAAGAAGCATGCGGCCAGCACGCTGAGGCCGACCAGCGCTGGCGAGACTCGCAGCCGGCTGGCGGGCTCACCGGGTGAGGGCGGCGGCGCCTCCAGCAGCGACGGCAGGACGGTGATCGCGGCGACGCCCACCAGCGCCGCCATGATCCCGAAATGAGCCGTGACTGGCAGACCGACGGCGGCGACGACGCCGCCGATGGCCGCGCCCGACATGCCACCGAGGCTGAAGAGCGCGTGGAAGCCGGACAGGATCGGCCGGCCGACCCGATGCTCCAACTCGACGCCCTGCGCGTTCATTGCGACGTCCATCGCCCCCATCGCTGCGCCGAAGAGCGCCAGAGCCCCGCCCAGCATGACGACCTGCGACGCGAACGCGAGCGGCGCCAGCAGCACAGCGCACGCCAGCGTGGTGACGGCCACGACCCGCCGGCTGCCGGACCTGGCGATGAGCCACCCGGCGACCGGCATGGCGACGAACGATCCCGCACCGAGGCCCATCAGCGCCGCGCCCAGCATCCCCGGCGTCAACCCGAGGGCCCGCTGGACCTCGGGGATGCGCGACACCCACGTCGCGAACGCGAAGCCGTTGATGAAGAACAGCGCGCCGATGGCTCGCCGCGCGGCGCGATGGGATTCGGACGGCATGATCGGGCGCAGCCGGCCCGTCGAAGGCCGGCCGCCAGACCCACAGTCTGCTCGAAGTCGGCGTGGAGTAGAGTCTCGACGCATGAGCCGAACCTCTGCCGCCGTCCTCGCGCTCTTGCTCGCGCTGGCGTGCGCTGTGTCCGCGGGGGCACAGGCGCGACGCGTCTCGTTCGAGATCGTCGTCGAGACGCCGCGGACGATCGAGAGCACGCTGCGCCGCCTGACCCGCGAGGGCCACACCTGCGCCGCGGTGGCCCGGCCGTGGGGCCCGGCGCTGTCGAACAACGTCGCGGTGATCCTGAGCAAGCCCACACCGCCGTCGTCGGCGCCGCCCGCGCCGCCGGCCGCCGACGTGACAGTGGTGACCGCGACCGCCGGCACCATCGATGAGCTCGAACGCGGCCTCAACGCCGCCGCCGCGGATGGTTTCCGTCCGTGCGGGCTCACCCTGACGTCGGCGATCTGGGGTCAGCCATCGGCCTACGCCGTGGTCGCCGTGCTGGCGCGCACCAGCGCGGCGCCGACCGGCAGCAGCTATCGCGTGATTCGCTCGCGCAGCCGGCGTGAGGACTGGGCGCTGCTCGAGCGCGCCGCCGCGGACGGCTTCATCGTGTCGCGGCTGGTATCGCGGCCCGATCCGGGCGCGGCCAACACCAGCGAGATCGTGTTCGTCGCCGAGAAGACGGCCGCGTCGAAGCCGACGCGTTACCAGCTGGCCTTTGCCGGCAGCGGCCCGGCGCTGCAGAAGGAGATCGCCAAGGCCGTGGCGAGCGGCCACTGCGCCCAGGCGGCATGGGCGACGGTCGAGCGGATGAGCGTGCTGATGGCCAAGCCGATCGCCGGCACATGCGAGACGGCGCACGATTACGAGATCGAGGAGTCGAGCCGGTTCACCGTCAACGCCGCCGATGGCGAGCTGCTCGGCCTCTTCCGGATCAAGGACGGCACGATGGCGCTGCACGACGGCCGCAACCGGTCCGTCGAGTACAGCACCGTCGAGGGCGTCCTACCAGACGACATCGTGCGGGGGTTCCTGACGCCGCGGGAACAGCGGCTGTTGACCGAGAAGCTCGACGCCGACGGTGGTCGCGGCTACCTGCCGGTCGACGTGACGTGGCGCGACGCCGGCCCACGTGGGGTGCGGGCCGTGGACGTCATCCTGTCGCGCCCGCGCCAGTGAACCGGCACTGAGGGTGAGGGGAACGGATCGGTGCGGCCCCGGCGTAGGGCCGTATTCGCGACCACGTCACGCGCTTTGCGACCCGGCCGACGCCAGGGCCCGGCGCAGGTGGTCGGCAAACGCGTGCGGGCGTTCGCGGAAGGCGGTGGGGCCGCCCTCGAACTCGACGAGCGCGGATCCGAGGCGATCGGCGAGCGCCGACGACGCGCGATGCGTCCAGCCCCCGCGCGACGATCGACCCGCCGCGACGGCGATCGGCACGTGGCTCTCCCGCAAGGCGACGGCGTCGATCGTGTAGTCGCCGGCCGCCTGCGAGTCCGGGCCTGGCGGCTCGGCGGCGACCGGGTCGGCGTCGCCGAGCAGGGTCGACAGCGGAGGCTCGAACGCTACGAGCGTCGACACGCGATGCGGGTGCCGCGCCACCAGGTCCAGACCGATGACCGCGCCGAGGCCGGCGCCGAAGACCGGGGCCGCATGCGTGGTGACGGCCACCAGCACGCGCGCCGCGTCGTCGGCGTGGGTCGCGATGGAGATGGGTTCGGACGGATCGACGATGGCACTGCGCGCCTGGCCGCGGCGATCACAGGTGACCACGGTGAAGCCGTCGAGCAGCGGCACGAGCTGGGCGAACGCATCGGCATCGCCGTCGCCGCCGGACAGCAGGAGCAGCGTCGGGCCGTGGCCCGACACCTGGTAGTGGATCGACGCGCCGATGACCTCGACCTGCCCCTCACGGATCTCGGGCATAACGTTCTCGGGTGCCGGCCCGGCCGGCTGCGGAGCCTACTTCACCGGCCGCACGGGCGCGGTGAACTGCGCCTGATAACTCCAGCCCTGGTTCGTGTCGTCCGTCGTCATCTTGCCGGTGCCGGTGACCTGCCCCGCCGCCACCTTGAAGCTGGGGAGCGAGCCGACGCTCGACAGCATCTTGTTGCCGCGCACCTCGCCGGCGAACGGGATCGCCGTCACCACGAACCCTTTCGCATCGACGTAGAGGAACAGGCCCTGCGCCTTGCCGGATCGCAGCAGGCCCTGGCCACCGCCGAACTTCAGCTCGGTGGCGAGCGCCGCCTCCGGGAGAGCCTGGTCGGTCAGCTCGACGACATACTTGTCGCCGTCGATCGGACCGGCGGCATAGGCGTGCGTCAGCGTCACCGGGGTCCCTCCGACCGTGAGCGTGCCGGTCACGGTGCCTGGCTTGGCCGGCGCCGCTGCGGACGCCTTCGCTGGCTGCGCCTCAGCGCCCCGCGCATTCAGCGCCATGGCGCCGATCATGAGCGCCGGGATCGTCCATCGACTGCGTCCGAATCGAGTCATCGAGCCTCCAGCGGCGCAGCCGTGTGCCCCGCCCGGCGATTATGCCGCGAATCGCGCGGCCCGGACACGGATACGGGCGTGCGCGGTATCCTCCATCCATGTCCCACTGCCTCGGCATCCGGCTCGCGCGGCTCGCGGCCGTCCTCTTGGCCTGTCCTCTGGTCGCGGGCACGCTCGCTGTCCCGCCCGCGGCGGCGCAGGACGCAACGGTCCTGGCCGAGATCGATCGCACGATGGAGGCGTATCGCCTCGAGGCGCACGTCCCCGGCATGGTCTGGGGCGTCGTGCGCGATGGACGCCTGGTGCACGTCAAAGGCGCCGGCATCCAGGACGTCGACGCGAAGCGGCCGGTCACGCCCGAGACGCTGTTCCGCATCGCCTCGATGACCAAGGCGTTCACGGCGCTGTCGATCCTGAAGCTGCGCGACGACGGCAAGCTCTCGCTCGACGCGCCGGTCGAGACCTATGTGCCGGAGCTGCGCGGCTGGAAATACCCCACCGACGATGCGCCGAAGATCCGCGTCCGCGATCTGCTGACCCACACCGCCGGTTTCGTCACCGACGATCCGTGGGGCGATCGGCAAACGCCGATGCCCGAAGAGGATTTCACGCGGCTCTTGAAGGACGGCGTGCCGTTCACGCGGACGCCGGGCCTGGCGATGGAGTACTCCAATCTGGGTTACGCGCTGCTCGGGCGCATCGTCGCCAACGTCTCCGGACAGCCCTACAAGGACTTCGTGCGCGGCCTGGTGTTCACGCCGCTCGGGATGGCGTCGACCGGCTACGACGTCGCGGCGTCGCCGGCCGAACGGCGCGCGCTCGGCTATCGCTGGGAAGACGACGCGTGGCGGCTCGAGCCAACCATGGCGCATGGTGCGTTCGGCGCCATGGGCGGCATTCAGACCAGCGCCAACGACTATGCGAAATGGGTCGCCTTCCTGCTCTCCGGCTGGCCGGCGCGCGACGGCGCGGATGCCGGCCCGGTGCGGCGCGCCAGCGTGCGTGAGCTGTCCACGGGCTCGAACTTTCCGGCCCTGCGCACGCGCGGCGGCGCGACCGGCGCCGAGGCCTGCCGCCTGGCCTCGACGTATGCCATGGGCTTCATCGCCGCGGTCGACTGCGAGCTCGGCCTCACCCTGAGCCACGGCGGCGGGTATCCGGGCTACGGCTCGCACGTCCTGCTGCTGCCCGAGTACGGCGTCGGCATCTTCGCCTTCGCCAACCGCACCTACGCCGGTCCGCGGCCGCCCGTGTGGGACGCCGCCGTCGCGCTACTTCGCGCCGGCGAGCTGAAGCGTCGGGCCGTGCCGCCGTCGCCGGCGCTCACCGCTGCCTACACCGCCGTCGGCAAGATGTTTGCGGCGGGGACAATCACTGCCGTCGCCGACGTCCTGGCGATGAACATGCCGATGGATCGCGATGCCGCGCACTGGGCCCGCGATTTTGCCGCGCTCAAGGCGAGCGTCGGCACCTGCGTCACGGCGGCGCCGATCGTGCCGACCGCGGCGCTCTCCGGGCGCTTCACCTGGACCTGCGAGCGCGGCCGCGTCGACGGATCGCTGCTGCTGGCGCCGACGCGGACACCGCAGATTCAGGCGCTCGACCTGACGCGCGCCACGCCCTGACGCGCCGTCGATCGACTTGACGCGCGCGGCGCCCTGAGCGCCTCCCGAGCCCCGTCGCGACTGGTTGTGGGAGGCGCACCTCCCGCATGGCTGTGCCATTCGCGCAAGCCAGGCGTTATCAGTATGTCCGCGGCCCCCTCGCGCGACCATCCACTGATGAGGAGGCGACATGCACCGCCCGAAAACACCGGGGCTCGGGTCCCGCCGCGCGTTCCTGGGAACCGTCGGCCTGGCGGCAAGCGCCGCCGGGATCGTCGGCACGGACCTATTGCTTCCGGCCTCTGCCGAAGCGCAGTCCTGCAGCCCGCCGGGCGCCGGGACACCCGTCCCCTGGCGCCGGGACTGCCGGCCCGTGCAGGCGCGACGCCCGGCTTCGACGCTCAACGCGTCGGAGGTCCAGAAGCTCAAGGCCGCCTACAAGGCAATGCGGGACCTGGCCGCGAGTGACCCCACCGATCCTCGCGGGATGCTGCACCAGGCCAACGTCCACTGCTGGAACTGCGGCCAGTCGACGCAGATCCACGGGAGCTGGTCGTTCTTCGCCTGGCACCGCGCGGAGCTGTACTTCCACGAGCGCATCCTCGGTAAGTTGATCAACGACGAAAATTTCCGGCTGCCGTACTGGGACTGGGATGTACCCAGCCACCGGACGCTGCCGAGCCCCTACACCAGCCCGAACGACGCCACCAATTCGTTGTTCAACGCCACGCGGACCAAGAGCCCCACCGATCAGATCCCGGCCGCCTGGGTGGATGACGAGGTGATGGAAGGGATCCTCACGCTGGGCACCTTCCCGGAGTTCGGTGGCACGGCGACCGGATCGGGATCGCCCGAAGGCACCCCGCACGGACCGGTGCACGGCTGGGTCGGCGGCAACATGGGGACCTTCGCCAACGCCGCCAAGGATCCGGTGTTCTTCGCGCACCACTCGAACATCGACAAGATCTGGTCGGATTGGCACAAGCTCGATTCACTGCACACCGATCCGACCGATCCCGCCTTTCTCAACCTCACGTTCACGTTCTTCGACGAGAACAAGGTGTGGCGCTCGATCAAGGCGTCGCAGGTCCTCGACCACGAGAACCGGCTCCGCTACGTCTACGGACCGTCGTCGCTGCTCGAGCGCCTGACGTGCATCATCCTCGACTGGGTCGTGGTCCGCACGACCTGGCGGCAGCGGCAGCTGCTCGAATGGACGCCGGCCATCCGGGAGACGCTGACGCGGGCGGCGGGCGAGAAGGCGCGCGTGCGGCTGCATATCGAAGGCCTGCAGCTTCCGATCGATCGGACCGAGGTCTACCAGATCTACGCGGACGCACGCGAGGCGGAAGCCAACCGCGGGGCCGAGAGTCCCGGGTTCCTCGGCGTCGTCTCGGTCGTGTTGAACGACGAGCGCAACGAGCATCCCGTCCGGACCACGCCCAACGTCGTCCTACCGGTCACACGGCAGATTTCCGGGCTGCTCGAGCGACAGGAGCGCATCCAGCTCTTCGCCGTGGCGAGCGAGAGCAGGCGCGGGGGCCGTCCCTTCGCCGTTCGCGCCCGGGACGTATACTGGTCGTGGGGCCGGGAGACGAAAGATGCGTGAGCAGATCGCCAGGCGGTGGCTCGTCGCCGTCTGCGCGTTGTCGATCGGCATGGTCCAGCCCGCGCTCGGGAAGGCGCCCTCCTGCGAGGGCGCCTTTGCCGTACCGCTGCCCGCCGACTGGCGCACCGCGGATCGCCTGATGCTGCTCGCGAGTGACGTCTCGCTGCCCAAGAACCGCGCGGCCGTGGTGGAGTTCCATGCCAGCGCCGCCGGCGAGACGGCGATGCTCGGCTCCTACGGCGTCGTCGCCGAGTCCGAGACGGCGACCGGCGCCTGGGCGTTCGAGGTGATGCGCGTGAACGTCACCCGCCCCCTGCGTCGCTGGCTCGACGCCCATCCCGGCTCGACGATCTGCATCCGGGTGACGCCGGTCGATGGCTCACGACAGCCCCTCGCGGCACTCCAGCTGAAGGTGCGATCGATCGAGATTCAAGCCGTCCGGGAGCCCTGAGCCGTCGCCGGTGTCCGCTTACCTCCCATGCCGACGCCTGCTGGCGCTGGCGATCGCACTCCTCGGCTGGGCGGCGAGCGCGACGGCCCATCCGGCGCCGTTCAGCTTTCTCGATCTTCGGCTCGACGGACCTCGGATCGCCGGCTCGCTGACCGTGCACGATCTCGATGCGGCGCACGAACTGGGCCTGCGCGACGCCGCCGCACTCCTCGATCCAGCGACCGCGCAACGCTACGGGCTACCCCTCGCTGACCTCCTGGCGCGTCGCCTGCGGCTGATCGCCGACGGCCAGACTGTTTCAGTCACGCTGTCCGAGGTGACGCCGCTGCCCGATCGGCAGGCACTGCGTTTCACACTGGCCGCCACTCCGGCAGGCCGCGTCGGTCGGCTGTCGATCGACGCGACGCTGTTCCCCTACGACAGCCAGCACCAGACCTTCGTCAACGTCTACGAGGACGGCACCCTGCGCCACCAGGCCATCCTCGACGCCCGGCGCTCGGTGCTCGACTACTACGCGGGCACCTGGCCCGGCGTGGGGGCGGTGCTGGCGACCTTCGTCCCCGCCGGTATCCACCACATCGCCATCGGACCGGATCACATCCTCTTCCTGGTCGGGCTGATCCTCCTCGGCGGCACGCTGCGGCGGCTCGGGCTGATCGTCACGGCGTTCACCGTCGGGCACAGCGTCACGCTGTCCCTGGCGGCGCTGAACGTGGTCGCCCCGCCGGGCTGGCTCATCGAGCCGGCGATCGCGCTCAGCGTGGTGCTGGTCGGCGTCGACAACCTGCTCGTGGGCACCCACGAAGGCGGACGCCGCGACCTGCGCGCCGCCATGGCCGGCGTTTTCGGGCTAGTACACGGCTTCGGATTCGCCGCCGTGCTACGGGAGTTCGGCCTGCCGCAGGCCGCCCTGGGCTGGTCGCTGTTCGGGTTCAACCTGGGGGTCGAGCTGGGCCAGCTCGCCCTGGTCGTGCCGCTGGGGCTGGGTCTCGGGGCGCTGCGACGTCAACGCCCGGCGGTGGCCAGCCGTATGGCGATGGTAGGCTCTGTCGTGGTCGTACTGGCCGGCGCGTACTGGTTCGTCCAGCGCGTCTTCTTCCCCGAGGGCATCACATGAAGCGCACGTTGGTCCTGTCGTCGATCGTCGCCGTGGCCGTGGTCGCCGTGGCCGGGCGCGCCCTCGTGGCGCAGCAACCCGCCCCCGCCCCCGCCGGGCCGAACGTGGCGAACATCGAGAAGGTGAAGGACAACCTCTACATGGTGACGGGCGGCGGCGGCAACACCGCCGTGTTCGTGACCGCCAGCGGGGTGGTGCTCGTCGACACCAAGAACCCCAACTGGGGCCAGGCGATCATGGACAAGGTGAAGACGGTCACCGACAAGCCGGTGACCCACATCATCAACACCCATACCCACGGCGATCACGTCGGCAGCAACGAGTTCTTCCCGGCGTCGGTGGCGATCGTGGCCCACGCCAACGTGCCGCTGAGCATGGCGAAGATGCCCATGTTCGCCGACGGAACCAAGAAGCACGCCTTCCCCGACAAGACCTACACCCGCAAGCTGACCGTGCTCGGCGGCGCCGACGCCATCGACCTCTACCACTTCGGTCCGGCCCACACCAACGGCGACACCTTCGTGGTCTTCCGCAGCCTGCGGGTCATGCACGCCGGCGACGTGTTCGCCATCAAGGGCACGCCGTTCATCGATCGCAGCAACGGCGGCAACGGCGTCACCTATCCGGAGACGCTGGCCAAGGCCGCGGCCGGGATCAAGCGCGTCGACACGGTCATCCCGGGTCACAGCCCGGTGACGACCTTCGCGGCCTTCGTCGAGTTCGGCGAGTTCAACCGCGCCTTCCTCACCGCCGTGCGGGAGGCCAAGAAAGCCGGGAAGACCGCCGAGGAGGCCGCCGCCGAGATCAAGCTGCCGGAGAAGTTCAAGGACTACGCCATGGCGCGGGCCAAGGACAACGTCACCGCGATCTATGCGGACTTGCCGTAAGGGCGGGGCCGACCTGCCCTAGTCCTCGTCGAGCAGGGTCGTCTTCACCGTGACCTGCAGACCGAGATAGTCGGCGGAGGCCCCGGTGAAGGTGCCGGATACCGGCATCACGCCTCGGGGATGGGTGCTCACACCGGTGACGATGTGGCTCGGACAGGTGACGTCGCCGATGGTGGGATCGAGACCGCGCCAGCCCAGGGTCGGCAGGTACACTTCAGTCCACGCGTGCGTGGAGGCGTTGGCCGCCGTCGACGCGGGGCCGTGCAGGTAGCCGCTCGCGAAGCGGGCGGCGACGCCTGACGCGCGAGCCGCCTCCATCAGCAGCGTCGCCATGTCGCGGCACGAGCCGGTCCCGAGTCTGAGCGTCTGCGCCGGCGTCTGCACGCCCTTCTCCACGCGTCGCTGGTAGCCGATGGTCGCGTGCACGCGCTGACAGAGCGCGAGCATCGCCCCTTCGGCGTCGAGCGGATCGCCGTCCGGCGCGGCGCGCAGCCAGGCCTGAACCGCCGGGACGTCATCGAGGTAGGTCGACTGCGTGTAGACGGCCGTGACGGCCGCCTCGAGCGGATCGTAGCGCGGCGGGAACGGGACGTGCCACGGCTCGTGCCGCTCGCGGGTGGGGAACGGCGACACCCGCTCCAGCACGACGTCGTTGACGATCGTCAGCCGGTCGGCGGGCTCGAGCCAGTCGACCAACGCGATCGAATTGCCGAACACGTCGCGGACCCAGTCGACGCGGGCGGCCGGCGTCAGCTGCAGGTGCAGCGTCTCGACGCGCAGATCGTGGCCTTCGCGCGGGCGCAGCACCAGGCGATGCCGGTGGAAGGTGACCGGCCGCGCGTAGCTGTAGGAGGTGACGTGCTCGATGTGCAGGCGCATCGGCGGCCCGGCGATCAGGCCGGCGGCGCCAGCGCCACGCCGCCGCGATTCAACTGCCCGCGATCGATCGGCAGGAACGTCTGCCCCTCGCCGAGGGCACAGTCGACCGCTATCCGGGTGCACGTCACGCTCCCGAAGATGCTCGCGACCGCGGCGTCGGCGGCGTCGCGGCCGGTGCCGATCCGCACCAGGCCGTTCAAGTGAGCGAGCTGGGTGGCGTCGAAGACCGTCCAGCTGCCGCCGATGAAGCATTCGAAGCAGGCGTGGAAGTCGGGCGGCTCCAGCTCGTAGGCATAGCCGGAGAAGTAGCGGGCCGGAATGTTCAGGGCCCGGCACAGCGCAATGCCCAGGTGCGAGAAGTCGCGGCACACGCCGGTGCGCTGCGTCACGGTGTCGTAGGCCGAGGTCATCGAGTCGGTGGAGCCGCGCTGGTACTCGACGTTGGCGTGGATCCAGTCGCAGATGGCGACGACCTTCTCGTGCGGGTTCTCGATCGTGCCGAACAGGTCCCACGCCAACCGGCTCAGCCGATCCGACTGGCAGTACCGGCTCGGAAACAGGTACGGGATGGTCGACGCGCTCAGCTCGGCAACCGGCGTCGGCTCGACGGCGCCGGCGCGATAGGTCTGGACGTCGCAGTCGACGGAGGCCGCGTAGCGCAACGACAC
>JANOIR010000296.1:0-18359 GCA_031407765.1 Vicinamibacteraceae bacterium | reverse complement strand
CATCGACGCCCAGGTTTGGCACCTCGATGTCGGCTCATCGCATCCTGGAGCTGTAGCAGGTTCCAAGGGTCCGGCTGTTCGCCGGTTAAAGCGGTACGTGAGCTGGGTTTAGAACGTCGCGAGACAGTTCGGTCTCTATCTGCCATGGGCGCAGGAGATTTGAGAGGACCTGACCTTAGTACGAGAGGACCGGGTTGGACGCACCTCTAGTGTACGAGTTGTCCCGCCAGGGGCAGCGCTCGGTAGCTACGTGCGGAAGCGAGAAACGCTGAAGGCATCTAAGCGTGAAACGCTCCTCAAGATGAGATCTCCCTGGGTAGTGATACCCCTGAAGGCTCCTGGAAGACTACCAGGTGATAGGCCAGGTGTGTAAGAGTGGCGACACTCTAAGCTTACTGGTACTAATCAGCCGTGAGGCTTGACTATATTTCCTTCGGTTCGTGGCGGAAGCTGCCGTTTGCAGGGTGTTCAGTTGTCAGACACATTTTTGACATTGCGGCGAAGAGCATGCAGCGGTCGGAGATAGACCGCTCCCCAGTTCGACGCGGACCGCCGGGTATGCCGGCGGCCCTGTCGGCGCAGGATTCATCCTGTGTCGATCGCAATCTGATAGATCGTCGCGCCGGAGCGCAGGATGCGCTGAGGCGGACACCAGTTTCCCGGTGGCTATAGGAGAAGGGTCACACCCGTTCCCATTCCGAACACGGAAGTTAAGCCTTCTACCGCCGATGGTACTGCAAGGGAAGCCTTGTGGGAGAGTAGGTCACTGCCGGGAATAGTTCTCTGAAGACGGGCCCCACGCGCAAGCGGAGGGGCCCGTTTTCTTTGTACGCCCGTTTGTTGCGCGCTGGTCGTTTCTAAGCGCGCTACTCGTTGGTCAGGAGCTTTCGCGCCTCCGCGAGCTCCGCTCTCCGCGCCGCATCGATCGCCGGAAACTGCAGGTTCAGGCCCTCGAGTGCCTCGACGATGACGTTCGAGACAACCAGGCGCGTGAACCACTTGTGGTCGGCCGGCACGACGATCCACGGCGCCTCGGGCGTCGAGGTGCGCTGGATGGCGTCCTCGTAGGCCGCCAGGTAGGCTTTCCAGCGCTGGCGCTCGGAGACGTCGGCCATCTGGAATTTCCAGTTCTTCTCCGGCCGGTCGATACGGGCGAGGAACCGGCGCTTCTGCTCGGCCTTCGACACGTGCAGGAAGAATTTGCGGATGACGTAGCCGTTGCGGCTCAGGTAGCGCTCGTGGGCGGCGATGTCCTCGAGCCGCTCCTTCCAGATCCGCTTGGTGACGAGCGGCGGCGGGATGTGCTGGGTGCCGAGAATCGCCGGGTGCACCCGCACGATCAGCACTTCCTCGTAGTACGACCGGTTGAAGATGCCGATGCGGCCCCGCTCCGGCAGCGCGCGTGACGTCCGCCACAGGAAGTCGTGATCGAGCTCCTCGGTCGACGGCGCCTTGAAGGCGTGGACCTGGCAGCCCTGCGGGTTGACGCCGGACATGACGTGCTCGATCGCGCTGTCCTTGCCGGCGGCGTCCATCGCCTGGAAGATCAGG
This sequence comes from Vicinamibacteraceae bacterium, assembly GCA_031407765.1. Taxonomy (GTDB): domain Bacteria; phylum Acidobacteriota; class Vicinamibacteria; order Vicinamibacterales; family Vicinamibacteraceae; genus JBDSLU01. Next base: position 16,808 of record JANOIR010000296.1, on the reverse strand, counting down.
AGCACCCCCCAGCGATCCTGGGCGTAGAGCCGCTCCTGCAAGGCCGCCATGCGCTCGACCCCTTCCTGCAGCAGCGCCTTCGAGCGCGCCTTGATCTCGGGCGGCAGGCCGCCGGTGTCGGATGGGTCGACGTCGCGCATGCGGAACTTGCGCCCGTCGGTCACGATGAACGGCCGGATCAGGTCACGGTGAGCCACGCCGCATTCTAGAACCCAACTGGTCCAACGTGGGAAGCGTCGAGATGCGGCGGCTCCCTCGAGGCACGGCGCCGGCCGCCCCGTCACCCCTAAGGCCCTTGTCCTGGCGGCGACCGTCAGGGAAGATGTGCCTCTTCCATGGACCTGGCCCCCGCTTCCCCTGTCGAGCGCATCTCCGGCGTCGAGGCCCGCGTCGAGCGTGCCCGGCGGACCGCCGGCTTCGTGTTGGCGCCCCTGATGTTCATTGCGCTCCTGTCAGCGCCCCTGGGGATCGCCGCCCCCGCTCACCGCCTGGCGGCAATCCTCGCGGCCGTCGTCGTGCTGTGGGTCTGCGAGTCGCTGCCGCTCGCGATCACGGCGATCCTCGGCCCGATCCTGGCGGTCATCCTGCAGGTGGCGCCGGCGCGGCAAGTCTTCGCCTCCTTCGCCGATCCGGTGGTCTTCGTGTTCATCGGCGGGTTCATGCTCGCCGAGGCGATGTTCGTGCACCGTCTGGATCGGCGCATCGCCTTCGCCGCCCTGGCGTCGCGCTTCGTCGGGTCGAGCGCCGCCCGCGCCCTCGTCGTCTACGGCGCGGTCACGACCTTCATTTCGGCCTGGATCAGCAACGTCGCGACGACGGCGATGATGTATCCGATCGGCTTGGCGATGGCCGCCCACGTCGTCGGCTCCGGCGACCGCGACCCCGTTGGCGAGCCGCCCGCCCCCGGGAGCGGGCACCCGACGGGCGTGCACCGCACCGGCGCCCACCCCGCCGCCGAGCACCCGGGCGGCGAGCACCCGGTCGGCCGATCGCCGGCCGCGCGCCGTTTCGCGCTCGGCATGATGCTGATTACCGCCTTCGGCGCTTCGGTGGGCGGTCTGGCGACGCCGGTCGGCACGCCGCCGAACCTGATCGGCATGGGCCTGATCGAGCGGGTCGGCGGGCACCGCATCTCGTTCCTGCAGTGGGTGGCGATCGGCCTGCCCGCGGCGATGATCCTCTTCGCCTTCGTCGCCGCGATGTTCGTGTGGACCTGCGGCCGCGGCCTGCAGCTGTCCTCCGGCGGTCGTGCCGTCGTCGCCGCCGAGCTCGCGCGCCTCGGCCGGCTGACGGCGGGCGAGCGTAACGTCCTCATCGCGTTCGGCGTGACCGTGCTGCTCTGGACTGCGCCGGGCCTGCTTGCCGCAGTCGGGCAGAGCGAATCAACCTTCGCCCGCGGCCTGCAGGCGTCGGTGCCGGAATCTGTCGCCGCGATGCTGGGGGCGACCCTGCTCTTCCTGCTGCCCATCAACTGGCGCAAGCGACAGTTCACGCTCACCTGGGATCAGGCGGCGCACATCGAGTGGGGGATCGTGCTGCTCTACGGGGGCGGCCTGGCGCTCGGCGACCTGGCGTTCACCACCGGTCTGGCTCGGGCGATGGGCGAGGGCCTGACGTCGTGGGGCCCGGCTCCGACCACCTTCGGCCTGACCGTGCTCTTCACGGCGGTGGCCATCATCCTGTCCGAGACGACCTCCAACACCGCCTCGGCGAACATGATCGTGCCGGTGGCGATCGCCGTCGCCAAGTCGGCAGGCATCGACCCGCTCGCCCCGGCCCTGGCCGCCACGCTCGGCGCGAGCATGGGCTTCATGATGCCGATCTCGACCCCGCCGAACGCGATCGTCTACGGCTCGGGCCACGTGCCGCTGACCGACATGATGCGCTTCGGCGTCGTCCTCGATCTCGCGGGTTTCATCGTGATCGTGGCCCTCGTGACCTGGCTGGTGCCGCTGGTCTTCGGCTGAGGCGGGGCGCAAGTGTCCGTCGGCCCGGCGGCCAAGCCGTCACGAGTGCGAGACGTGTTACGCTGAGAGGCCGCGCCAGCTGTGCCAATTCGTGCAGGCGAGCCCATGCCGACACGCCTTTTTTTCACCCTCGTGTGCTTCGCCGTCCTGGCGGCCGTGTCGCCGGCCGGGCCGTCGCTCGAGGCCCAGGCGAGCTGCAGCGTCCCGACCCAGAACCGGTTCGTCCGCGACGCGCTGTTCGAGTACTACTACTGGAATCGCGAGCTGCCGCCGGTCAACCCGACGACGTTCCCCTCGCCCCAGGCCTACCTCGAAGCGGTCCGCTACAAGCCGCTCGACCTGACCTATTCGTTCATCGCCAACCGCGCCGACCAGGACGCCCTCTACTCGGCGAGCCAGTTCGTCGGCCTCGGCATGACCACGCCGTTCGACGGTCTGGAGATGCGGGTGTCCGAGGTCTTCCCCGGGAGCCCGGCGGCCGAGGCGGGCCTCAAGCGTGGAGATCGCCTCCTCACCGTCAACGGCCGCACCATCGCGCAGATCATCGAAGCCGGTGAGATCGCCACGGCGTTCGGTCCCTACGAGGAGGGCCTGAAGGTCACGATCGAGTGGCGGCCGCTCCAGGGGGCGGACGTGCGCGCCGAGCTGACCAAGCGCGTCGTCACGATTCCGCCGGTGCAGGTCACCAAGCTCTACGACGTCGAAGCCCGCAAGGTCGGCTACATCGTGTTTCGCAACTTCGTCGAGCCGTCCGTGGCCGCGCTCGACGAGGCGTTCACGGCGCTGCGCGATGCCGGCGCGACCGAGCTGGTCCTCGACATGCGTTACAACGGCGGCGGGCTCGTCTCCGTGGCGCAGCACCTGGCCAGCTTGATCGGCGGTCAGCGCATGACCGGCAAGGTCCTCGCCGAATACGTCCACAACGATCGCCACCGCGAGCTGAACAGCCAGATCCGTTTCGAGACCAAACCGAACGCGTTGAACCTGACGCGGCTGGTGGTCATCACGACTCGAGCGTCGGCGTCGTCGAGCGAGCTGATTGTCAACGGCCTGCGCCCGTACATCCCGGTCGTGATCGTCGGCGACCGCACCTACGGCAAGCCAGTGGGCCAGTACGGCCTGCCGTTCTGCGACAAGGTCCTGAACGCCGTCTCGTTCGTCCTGAAGAACTCGCAGGGCGAGGCCGACTACTTCGCCGGCCTGCCGGCGACCTGTCCGGCCGGTGACGCCCTCGATCGTCAGCTCGGCGACCCGGAAGAGGCCTCGCTCAAGGAAGCGTTTGTCTATCTGCGGACGGGGGCCTGCACGCCGGTCGTACCCGATCCGACCGCGCCGGCCGGCGCCCGGCGCGTGCGTTCCGCCATCCAGCCCACCGACGGCTGGCAGCAGTTGCTTGGCGCGCACTAGTGGCCGGTCTCGGGTGAATCACGACCATCCGCCGGGCGGGGCATCCCGGCTGGCGGCGTTGCTCGTCGCTCACAAATCCCTGATTTGCGCGCTCCTCGCGCCTGGCCATCCGGGCGCCGCGCTCCGGCCGCTGGTCCCGATTCACCCGAGACAGGCCACTGGGCGCGTCGGGGTGGCACCGTGAGCGAGCGGCCGCCGAACGCGACGACGACCCCGGCGCGGCCGGCCGTTCTCTCGCCCCGCGCCCTCGCAACCTTCGCCGCGATCAGCGCGGTGGCGCTGGTGATCCTCGGTCCCCTCGGCACCCGCAGCGGCCTCTGGGGATCCGGCACCGGCCTCGGCCTGTTCAGGGGCGCCATGCCGATGGCGATAGTCGCGATCCTGATTGCGATTCCGGAGATGCGGCGGTCGGCCTGGGGGCGACGCGGGATCGCGGTGATCGTGGTCGCCCTGCTCGCCGCGGCGCCGCCGATCTGGATCTGGTGGGCTGCCCGCGGCGCGCCGCCGATCGCCGACGTCACCACCGACCTCGACAACCCGCCGCGCTACGTCGCCGTGACCCGGCTGCGGGTGCCGCCGGCCAATGCGGCCGCCTACGCCGGCGACGCCGTCGCCCGCCAGCAGCGCGCGGCGTATGCGGATCTACGCCCGCTCATCGTGACTGCACCGCCACCGCGGGTGCTGGCGATGGCGGCCGACACCGCGCGTGCTGAAGGCTGGACGGTGCTGGCGCAAGACATCGGCTTCGGCGACCTCGGCCGGCTCGAAGCCACCGACGTGACGTTCCTGTTCGGGCGCCTCGACGACATCGTCGTCCGCGTCGTGCCGCATCCCGCGGGCAGCCGCGTCGACGTCCGCTCGAGCTCGCGCGACGACATGGCCGATGCGGGGCGCAACGCGCGGCGCATCCGGCATTTCCTCGCCTATCTGGCCGAGCGCGCCCGGGCCGAGCCGCCGGCCGCAACTGCACGATGATGGTGCCGAGCCTCTCCCGTCGAAGGCAGCGGCCGTTTCACCACGGTCTACTGGCCACCCTGGCCGTCGCGGTTCTCGCTGCCGGGCCGCTGTCGGCCGGCGCGCAGACACCGGCCCCAGTCTTCGGCTCGGGGCTTGGCCCCGGCGCATCGGTGCCCGGCCAGGCATCCGTCGCGGTGCCGGCCCCGGGGCCGCGGCCGATGACCGCGGTCGATCTGATCGACGTGCCGCGACTGTCCGACCCGCAGCTGTCGCCGGACGGCGCGCACATCGTCTTTCTCCGATCCGACGCCGACTGGCACGCCAACAAGCGCATCGCCCATGTGTGGGGCGCCATGGTCGCGACCGGCGCGACGACGCAGCTCACCACCGGCGCCGAAGGGGAGACGAGCCCGCGCTGGTCCCCCGATGGCCGCACCGTGGCGTTCATCGCCAAGCGCGCCGGCGACGAGGTCGCGCAGATCTACCTGCTGCCGGTCGCCGGTGGCGAGGCGTCCCGGCTGACCGCGCACGACGCCGCGCCGACCGCGTTCGCCTGGATGCCGGACGGCCGCGCCATCCTCTTCGTCGCGCCCGAGGCCAAGACGGCGGCAGAGAAGGCGCGGGAGAAGGCGAAGGACGACGTCTACGCCTTCGACGAGGACTACAAGCAGACACACTTGTGGCGGGTGGAGCTGCCGGCGCAGATGCTGGCCGTAACCGGCGGCGCCAACCGCCCGGCTACCGCGCACCTCAGCCGACTGACCGGAGGCGACTTCGCCATCGGCACCTTCCGGATCTCGCGCGACGGCCGCCGCATCGTGCACCAGCGGCTGCCGAACCCGCTGTTCGGCGTGAGCGATCGCGGCGAGGTCTGGGTGATGGACGCCGACGGCCAGCGCGCCGCCGCGGTTACCGCCAACGGCATCGTCGAGACCAACGCCACGCTGTCGCCGGACGGCAGCGAGGTCCTGTTCACGTCCGCCGCGGATGCCAAGCTCGAGAGCTATCACAACGGCAAGGTGTTCGCGGTCCGCGTTGGGGGCGGCACGCCGCGCTTGATCACGCCGGCGGATTTCGCCTACGAGGTCGAGCGCGCGGAATGGTCGCGCGACGGCCGCTCGGTCTACTTCACGGCCAACACCGGGGTCCGCTCGCAGCTCTTCGTGGTCGCGGCCGCGGGCGGCGCACCCAAGGCCCTGACCTCCGGCGATCACACGCTGCTCGGGTGGAACTACTTCGAGGGGCCGGACGCGCACGTGTTCGGCCTCGACGAGCCGGCGAACGCCGGGGACCTCTACCTGCTCGGAGCGGGCGGCCAGCCAGCCCGTATCACCCACGTTTTCGACGATCTGGCGAAGACGTTCCGCCTGCCGCCGGTCGAGGCGATCACCTGGACGGCGGCGGATGGCGCGACGATCGAGGGGCTCCTCTACTACCCGCTCGACCACGTCGCGGGCCGGCGCGTGCCACTCGTGGTGCAGACGCACGGCGGCCCGGCCTCGTCCGATCGCTTCGGCTTCGGATCGTGGATCAGTTACACCGCCGTCCTCGCGGCGAAGGGTTACGCCGTGCTCAAGCCGAACTATCGCGGCAGCACCGGCTACGGCGACCCCTTTCTTCGCGACATGGTCGGCCACTATTTCAAGAACGCGCACCTCGACGTCATGGCCGGTGTCGACGCGCTCGTCGCCCGCGGCATCGCCGATCCCGATCGCCTGGTGAAGATGGGCTGGAGCGCCGGCGGGCACATGACGAACAAGCTGATCACGTTCACCGATCGGTTCAAGGCGGCATCGTCCGGCGCCGGCGCCGCCAACTGGGTGTCGATGTACGGCCAAAGCGACGTGCGGTCGTACCGGACGCCGTGGTTCGGCGGCACCCCGTGGCAGGCCGGCGCGCCGATCGCGCTCTACTGGGAGCAGTCGCCGATCCGCGACGTGGCCAAGGTGAAGACGCCGACGATCTTCATCGTCGGCGACAAGGATCCGCGGGTGCCGCTGCCTCAGTCGATCGAGATGCACCGCGCGCTCAAGAGCCTCGGCGTGCCGACCACCCTCTACGTCGCGCCGCGCGAGCAGCACGGTTTCGTCGAGCTCCGCCACCAGCTGACCAAGATCAATGTCGAGCTCGAATGGTTCGAGCGCTGGGTCACCAGGCGGCCCTACACCCGGGAAACCGCACCGGATCGGGACACCGATGCGGCGCCGGCCCGATGACTCTGGTCTATCGATAAACGGATCTCTGGTTTAATGCCCAGCGTGCAGCAGATTCCCGTCGAGTTCGCCCACGATCGCCGCATCCGCACGCGCAACAAGGCCTACTACCGCGTCAACCACTGGCCGATCTGGATTTTCGTGTTCTTCATCGCGCCGGGGCCGCTGACGTTCGACCTGTTCGAGCGCGGCTTCGATGCCCGGATGGCGATGTGGCTCGGGCTCGTGCTGGCCGTGACCGGCTATTTCGGGCTGCGCGGGCGGCTGCCCGGGTGCGAGCCGGCGCCCTACATCATCCGCTTCACCGAGGACCGGCCGAACCCCATCTACCGGCGCGTCTGCTACACCGTTGCCTGGGGCGAGGCGGTGGCTTTCGCCGTGTTGAACGTCGTCGGCCTCATCGTCGCGATCGTCAGCGGAACGTGGATGCTGAAGGAGATTTACCGCTACGCCTACTTCCCGCTCGCCGGCACGGTGTGGCTGCTCGGGGCGCTCGGCCACCTGCCGCGCGTCAAGCCGTCGACCGCCGGTGAGGGTCACGAGCGGCGCTACTTCTACGGCACGGTGTGGGCGGTGGCCGTGGCGCAGCCGGTGCTGTGGTTCTCGTGGCTGCTCCTGCCGCGGACGCGGCTGTCCGACAGCCTGAAGCTGGCGCTGTTCGTCGGGATCCTCGCCGTCATGGGCCGGCTGGCCTACCTCGGGCGCCTCCCGCGCACACGGCCGATCGTGCCAGGCGAATGGGCCTCGCTCGACTAGTAGCCGGTATCGATTGATACAGGCCACTCCATGCCCCGCGACATCGACGCGCTCACGTCGTTCACGCTCAAGCACCTGCGCGACCGCTGGTGGGATACCAGCTTCACCACGTTCCTGCAGGAAGCGCTGATGCCGCAGGCGGGCGAGCGCGTGCTCGACGTCGGCTGCGGCGCCGGGACGGCGGAGCTGATCCTGTCGGCGCTGCAGCCGGGAGGCGTCCATTTCGTCGGCGTCGATCTGGTGCCGTCGCGGCTGCGCGACGCGCGCCGGGCGATGCGCGAGCAGGGCGTGGCGGCGGAGCTGGCCACGGCCGACGCCAGCCGGCTGCCGTTCGCGCCGGCGACCTTCGACGCCGCCTTCGCGGTGGCCGTCCTCCAGCACGTGCCGGCGCCACGCGCGGTGATCGCCGGCCTGCGCCGCGTGATCCGCCCCGGCGGCCGCCTCGTCCTCGCCGAACCGGACAACGGGGCCCGCTACTGGTTCAGCGACCCGGCGTCCGGGCACGAGGTGTTCGCGCACGCCAACGAGTTCTACTCGCAGGTGGAGGAGGCCAGGGGCGAGGACGCCGATCCGTCGATCGGCCCGCGTGTCCCGCGGCTACTGCGCGGCTCGGGGTACGAGGTCGTCGCCGTGCACCTGGTGCCCGTGTCGCTCACCCGCGTCGGGGCGCCGGTGCCGCGCGTGTGGGACGAGCGCCGGGCGGCCATCGGCGCGGCGGTCGCCGCGGCCCGCGGCACGCCGGCCGAAGAGCCCGGCCGCGCCCTGGCCAAGGCCCTCGATCGCTACGCCAAGGAAGCCAACGAGGCTGGTCCGGCCTTCCTCGAGATCCAGAACACGATGCTCGTCGTGACCATCGCCCAGCGCGACCCGCACCCGGCGCCGGCGGAGCCCAAGGCGCGCCGATCCGCCGGACGAAAGCCGTGGCGCCGTGGCTGAGGGCTGGCACGGCTGGGACGACTACGCGGCGTTCTACGACTGGGAAAACGCCCGCACCGTCGGGCGGCGCGACGTCGCGTTCTGGCGCGGACTCGCCGCCCGCGCCAAGGGCCGCGTCCTCGAGCTCGGCTGCGGCACCGGCCGGGTGCTGGTGCCGGTGGCCCGCGACGGCGTTCGCGTCGTCGGCGTCGACCGCTCGACGCCGATGCTCGATCGGGCCCACGCCAAGCTGGCGCGCGCCGCGGGCGGACGCGCCGGCGTCCGGCGCATCCGCGCCGCGCTGGTCCGCGGCGACATCCGCGACCTGCCGTGGCGCCCCGGCGCCTTCGGGCTGGTGATGGCGCCGTACGGCATCCTGCAGTCGCTGGTCCGCGACGCCGACCTCGCCCGGACGCTGACCGCCGTCCATCGGGTCCTCCGGCCCGGCGGCCTGTTCGGCATCGACCTCGTGCCCGACGTGCCGCGCTGGGGCGAGTACGAGCGCCGGCTGACGCTGAGGGGGACAGGCCCGCGCGGCCGGCCGATCCAGCTCGTCGAAACCGTCCGCCAGGATCCGAAGCGGCGGCTGACCACGTTCGACCAGGAGTTCATCGAAGGGCGCGGCAAGGCCAAGACGAGCCGGCGCTTCTCGCTCTCGTTCCGGACGGTCGGCTTGCCTGCGCTCCGCCGCAGGCTCGAGCGATCCGGATTCGAGGTCGAGGCCGTGCTCGGCGACTACGACGGCCAGCCGTGGGACGACCGCGCCGACACCTGGGTGGTCCTCGCCCGCCGCTCGCACTGAAGGCGGCGGCGCCTCCAGCGCCGCGATTCGCAGCCGGCTACGAGGGGCTGCCGGCGGCCGCGCGTGAGAGCGCGGCCGCCAACGATGGTAAAATCGCCCGCTATGTCCGGCCATTCCAAGTGGCACTCCATCAAGCACAAGAAGGGTGCCCTCGACGCCAAGCGCGGTCGTATCTTCACGCGCATCATCAAGGAACTGACGGTCGCGGCGCGGCACGGTGGTGGTGATCCCGCCATGAACCCGCGCCTGCGCACCATCGTCGCCGACGCCAAAGCGGCCAACATGCCCGCGGAGAACATCTCCCGGGCCATTCGCCGCGGCACCGGCGAGGAGCCGGGTGTCAGCTACGAAGAGGTCACCTACGAGGGCTACGGGCCCGGCGGGGCCGCGGTGATCGTCGAAACCGTCACCGACAACCGCAACCGCACCGTCGGCGAAATCCGCCACATGATGGGCAAGCACGGGGGCAACCTCGGCACCGAGAACAGCGTCGCCTGGATGTTCGACCGCAAGGGCTACATCGTCATCGAGAAGGCCAAGGTCGGCGAGGACGCGCTGATGGCAGCCGCCCTCGACGCCGGCGCCGACGACCTGCGCGACGACGGCGAGCACTGGGAAGTGATTTCGGCCCCCGCCGCCTTCGACGCCGTCTCCGAGGCGGTGCGCAAGCTGGTCGAGCCGGCGAGCGCGGCGATCGCGATGCTGCCGCAGAACCTCGTCAAGCTCGAAGGCAAGACCGCCCAGCAGATGATGCGCCTGATGGACGCCCTCGACGATCACGACGACGTGCAGAAGGTCTGGTCGAACTTCGACATCGAGGAAAAGGAGATCGAGGCCTCACTGGCGTGAGGATCTTCGGGATCGATCCCGGCTCGATCCGCACCGGGTTCGGCTGTGTCGAGAGCGATGGCAGCCGGCACCGGCTGATTCGCTGCGGCGCCATCTGCGCTCCAGCCCGCGCCGCGTTCCCCGATCGTCTGCGTCATATCCACGCCGCGCTGGTCGAGCTCCTCGCCGAGTGCCGGCCCGACGCCGTCGCCGTCGAATCCCTGTTCCACGCCGTCAACGCCCGCAGCGCGCTGCAGCTCGGACACGCGCGCGGCGTCGCCCTGCTCGCCGCGTCACAAGCCGGCCTCCTCGTCGCCGAGTATCCCCCTGCCGAGGTGAAGCGCGCCGTGGTCGGCTACGGCCGCGCCGAGAAGCAGCAGGTCCAGCACATGGTGACGCTGCTGCTTGGCCTCGCCGAGCCGCCGGAGCCGTTCGACGCCTCGGACGCCCTCGCCGTGGCGATCTGCCACGTGCATCTCTGCCAGCACGCCAGCCAGCCGGCGGTGGCCGAGGCCACGGCCGACGCCAAGGCGGCGCGCGCCCCGCGCAGCTGGCGCGATTACAAGGTTCTCTGAGGGCGCGATGATCGCAGTGCTGCGTGGCCAACTGCTCGAGAAGCACCCGAGCCGGCTGATCGTCGACGTGCACGGCGTCGGCTACGACGTGCAGGTGCCGGTGTCGACCTTCTACCAGGCCGGCGAGCCCGGCGCCGCGGTGACGCTGCGCATCCACACCCACGTGCGCGAGGATCAGCTCGCGCTCTTCGGCTTCGCCACGGCGCTCGAGCACGACCTGTTCGAGCGGCTGATCGGCGTCAACGGCATCGGGCCCAAGCTCGCGCTTTCGGTGCTCTCGGGGATCGAGTCGGCCGACTTCATCCGCGCGGTGGAGCAGGGCGACGTCACCCGCCTGACCCGCATCCCCGGCGTCGGCCGCAAGACCGCCGAGCGCATGACCCTGGAGCTGCGCGATCGCCTGCCCAAGGTCGATACCGCCACGCCGGCGACGCCCGCCGCCGCGGCTGACGGCCGGCGCGGCGACGTCGTCTCGGCGCTCGTCAATCTGGGCTACCAGCCGGCGGCGGTCGAGAAGGCCTACGACGCCATCGCCAAGGACGCGCCTGCCGACGCGACCTTCGAAGACCTCCTGCGCCGCGGGCTGCGGCAGCTGTCGCGATGACCGAGCCCGATCCCACCCCGCCGCGGCTGGTCGGAGGCGGCGCCGCCGACGACGATCGCCAGTACGAGGCCGGGCTGCGGCCGCGCACGATGAACGAGTACATCGGGCAGGATCGCGTCCGCGACAACCTCCTCGTCTCGATCCAGGCGGCACGCCAGCGCGGCGAGGCGCTCGATCACGTGCTGCTCTACGGTCCGCCGGGCCTTGGCAAGACCACGCTGGCGCATGTCATCGGCAACGAGCTGGGCGTGCCGGTGCGTGGCACCGCCGGCCCGGTGCTCGAGAAGCCCGGCGATCTCGCCGCGATCCTCACCAACCTGAAGCCGCGTGAGGTGCTGTTCATCGACGAGATCCACGGCATGTCGCCGGCGATCGAGGAGATCCTCTACCCGGCGCTCGAAGACTACGAGCTCGACCTCGTGATCGGACAGGGGCCCGGCGCGCGCTCGGTCAAAGTCCCGCTGCAGCCCTTCACGCTGGTCGGCGCCACCACCCGCACCGGCTTGCTCACCGCGCCGCTGCGCAGCCGCTTCGGCATCGTGCATCGCCTCGACTTCTACGGCCAGGCGGACATGACCGAGATCGTGCGCCGATCGGCGCGGATCCTCGGCGTCCCCGCCGACGCCGCCGCCGTGACCGAGATGGCGCGACGGGCCCGGGGCACGCCGCGCATCGCCAACCGCCTGCTGCGCCGCGTCCGCGACTACGCCCAGGTACGCGCCGACGGCACCATCACGATGGCCGTCGCCGAGACGGCGCTGGCCATGCTCGAAGTCGACGCCAACGGCTTCGACGAGGTCGACCGCCGGCTGCTGCGGACAATCATCGACAAGTTCGGCGGCGGGCCGGTCGGGCTGACCACGCTCGCCGCCGCCATCAGCGAGGAGCCGGACGCGATCGAGGACATCCACGAGCCGTTCCTGATGCAGCTCGGGTTCATCGACCGCACCCCGCGGGGCCGCGTCGCGACCGCCCTCGCCTACCAGTACTTCGGGCTGGCCGCGCCCGGAAAGGACAGTCGTCTGTGGTAACCGGCTCCGCCGCGCGGCGCGTCAAGATCGACTCGCTCGCCACCTTCGTGCCCCCGCGCCTGCTGACCAACGCCGATCTCGAACGGATGGTCGAGACGACCGACGAGTGGATCCTGCAGCGTACCGGCATCCGCCAGCGCCACGTCGTCGACGACGGCATCGCCACCTCCGACCTCGCCGCGGAAGCGGCGCGCGAGGCGATCGCGAAGGCCGGCTTGCGGCCCGATCAGATCGAGCTGATCGTCGTCGGCACCACCACGCCCGACACCATCTTCCCCAGCACGGCCTGCCTCGTGCAGCACAAGATTGGCGCCACCCGGGCCTGGGGCTTCGATCTGGGCGCCGCCTGCTCCGGCTTCACCTACTCGCTCGCGACCGCGGCGCAGTTCATCGCCACCGGCGTGCACCAGCACGCGCTGGTGATCGGCGCCGACGTGATGTCGAGCATCATCGACTACACCGATCGCACCACCTGCGTCCTGTTCGGCGACGGCGCTGGGGCAGTGGTTCTCGGGCGCGCAGACGACGATCCGGCCGCCGGCGGCTTCATCGACTTCGCCGCCGAGATCGACGGCGCCGGTGGGCCGGCGCTGTGCATGCCGGCCGGCGGCAGCCTGAAGCCGGCGTCGCACGAGACCGTCGACCAACGCCTCCACTACGTGCACCAGGACGGCCAGACGGTCTTCAAGTTCGCCGTGCGCAAGACCGAAGAGATCTGCCGCCGGCTGCTCGAGCGCAACGGTCTCGTGCCGGGCGACATCGACCTCCTCGTGTCGCACCAGGCCAACCGCCGGATCATCCAGCTCGCGTCCGAGAAACTGGGTATCGACCCGGCCCGGGTCGTGATCAACATCGAGCGCTTCGGCAACACGACCGCGGCGACGATTCCGCTGGCCCTCGCCGACGCTCTCAGGGACGGCCGGCTTCGGCCCGGCCATCGGGTGATGCTGACCTCGGTGGGCGCCGGGTTCACGGTCGGCGCGGTATTGCTGCGCTGGGCCTAGGCCAGTAGCTCGAAGCCTGATTAAAGGCTCCACGGCGGCTGACTTCGTGTTCCACCTCAGCACACGTGTGCGCCGGGAACGAGTCAGGCATGCACATTTAAGTTGCTGGAAATCAATTAGTTGCAGCTAACATTCGCGCCGGTTCGCGCGGCCGGGTGAGCGGCAGCCATCTTGCTCCAGAGCCCCCGCGGTTTCTCGTAAATGGCCTCGAATTCACCCGGCAACGACGCCCCTCACGACGCGTGGGGACTCACCAACGCCGACGGCGCGGGGTCAGCCCCTGTGCTGTGGCGGTTCCTCAACGGCCCCCGCGAGGCGTTCTGCCTCCTGCAGCCGCATCCCATCGGCTTCGAGCTGCGCTACATGCTCGACGGCGTGCAGCTGATCGGCGTGGTCTCGACCGACGTCGCCGAGCTGCGCCAGCGCGCCGAGCAGTGGCGCGGCCGACTCGTGCTGGAAGGCTGGGCGGAAGTCGAAGCGCGCGTTCAGCCGTTCGCGCGCGTCCGGACCTCCGGCAGCCGGTAGCGCCCGCGCGGCCGGTCAACGGTCAGCCGGTCAACGCGGGCCGTCTGGCGCCGCGGGCGTCTGCGCCTCACCGCCGAAAATCGGCGGCTCGGCGCCGCGGGCGGCTCCGCAATCTCGCCACCGGCGGTTCGGGTGGTGAGGTCGTGGGACGCTCGGCGCGCAGGAGCACCACACTGCGCGGGTGCAGCGGATACCGATCCGCGCCGGCGAACTGGCGTGGCGCCAGTGCCGCCTGGCTGGTCTCGTCGCTGGTGTCGAAGAGCACCCCCCAGTGGCCTTCGGCCCTGGGCAACACGAAACCGATCTCGAGCGGACCGGCGTTGAACAGCGCGACCAGCACGTCGTGCTCGTGTGGATCCGTCAGCCCGGTTCTCTCGTCGACGATCGTCGACGAGATCCGCATGCCGACGACGGCGGTGCCCTCGCCCCACGCCGCCGGCGTCATCTCGCGCCCGCGCGGGTCGTACCAGACCACGTCCTTGTCGCCGTTGTGCCCGTTCCCGTCGAAGTAGCACCGGCGGCGCAGCACCTGGTGGGCATGGCGCACGACGATCAGCGATCGCGTGAACTCGAGCAGCTGGCGCTCGGCCGGCGTCAGCGTCCAGTTGATCCAGCTGATCTCGTTGTCCTGGCAGTAGGCGTTGTTGTTGCCGCGCTGGGTGCGGCCCATCTCGTCGCCGCCGCAGATCATGGGGACGCCCTGCGAGACGAACAGCGTCGCCAGAAAGTTGCGCACCAGCCGGAGTCGCGCGGCCTCGATCGCGGCATCGGCTGTCGGCCCTTCGATGCCGCCGTTGGTGCTCAGGTTGTTCGACTCGCCGTCGTTGTTGTGCTCGCCGTTGGCCTCGTTGTGCTTGCGCGCGTAGCTGACGAGATCGCGCAGGGGGAAGCCGTCGTGGCAGGTGACGAAGTTGATGCTGGCGGTGGGCTGGCGTCCGGCGCCCTGGTAGAGATCGCTGCTGCCGGCGACGCGGGTCGCGAGCTCGGGCAGCAGGCCGCCGTCGCCGCGCCAAAACTGGCGGAGGCCGTCGCGATAGCGCGCGTTCCACTCCGACCAGCCGGCGGGAAAGTGCCCCACCTGATAGCCGCGATCGCCGAGATCCCACGGCTCGGCGATCAGCTTCACGCTGGACAGGATCGGATCCTGGTGGACGGCGTCGAAGAAGGCGGCGGAAGGGTCGAAGCTGCCGGTCTCGCGGCCGAGCGCTGGGGCGAGGTCGAAGCGGAAGCCGTCGACGCGCATCTCCGTCACCCAGTAACGCAGGCTGTCCATCACCAGCTTGAGCACCTGCGGGTGGCGGACGTTGAGCGTGTTGCCGCAGCCGGTGAAATCCTCGTAGTGCCCGGGCTGCCCCGGCTGCAGTCGGTAGTAGACGCTGTTGTCGAGCCCGCGGAAGGCCAGCGTCGGCCCGAGGTGGCTGCCTTCGCCGGTGTGGTTGTAGACGACGTCGAGGATCACCTCGAGCCCGGCCGCGTGCAGCGCCCGGACCATCATCTTGAACTCGCGCACCGCGTCGAGCGGCTGGAAGGCCGAGCTGTAGCGGGACTCGGGCGCGAAGAACCCCAGCGTGTTGTAGCCCCAGTAGTTGATCAGCCCGCGATCACCGAGATGCCGCTCGTCGGCATGGGCGTGGACCGGGAGGAGCTCGACGGCGGTCACCCCCAGCGACTTCAGGTGCTCGATGACCGGCTCCGAGGCGAGGCCGAGATATGAGCCGCGCAGCGCCTCGGGGACGCCGGGGTGGACGCGAGTGTAGCCGCGCACGTGCAGCTCGTAGATCACCGAGTCCTGGAGCGGGGTCGCCGGCGGATGGTCGTCGCCCCAGGCGAACCCCCCGTCGACGACCGCGCCGAGCGGCGCCCACGGCGCGCTGTCCTGCGTATCGCGGGCGTGCAGGTTGTTGGTGACGTGGCCGAGGAGCGAGTCGTGCCACCGCATCCGCCGGCCGATCGCCCGTGCGTAGGGGTCGAACAGGACCTTGGCCGGATTGAAGCGGTGGCCGCTCTCGGGGGCCCAGGCGCCGGAGACCCGGTAGCCGTAGAGCTGCCCGGGCATCAGCCCGGGGACGTAGCCGTGCCAGACGTGATGCGTGCACTCCCGCAGCGGCAGCCGGGCCTGCTCGCGATCGGCGTACGGCGAATCGAAGAGGCACAGCTCGACGGCGGTGGCGTGCGCCGAGTAGATCGCGAAGTTCACGCCCGAGCCATCCCACGTAGCGCCCAGTGGCGACGGATGGCCGGGCCAGACCCGGTGGACCTGCATTTCCCGCCGCAGCATATACCGGCCGCGCGCCCCCCTCACCGGCGCCAGCGGCCGCGGCGACGACTCAGGGCAGGTAGTGGGCGAGCGCCGCGTCGAGGGTGCGATGCCGGAATGGATAGCCGGCGGCCTCCAGGCGGGCCGGCCGGACCCACGCGCTCGAGAGCGCGGTTTCGTTGGCCATCTGGCGTCCGAGCAGCAGCCGCAGCGCCACGGCAGGCACCGGCACCAGCGTCGGCCGGTGGAGCGCCTGGCCCAGCGCCCGCGTGAAGTCTGCGTTCGAGACCGGCCCGGGGGCCGTGACGTTCATCGGCCCGGCGAGGGCCTCGTCGAACAGCGCGCAGTGGAACGCGCCGACCACGTCGTCGAGCCCGATCCAGCTCATGCCCTGCGTGCCCGGACCAATCGTGCCGCCGGCGCCGGCGCGGAACACCGGAAGGAGCGTCCTGAGCATGCCACCGGCCGGCGACAGCACCAGCCCGAGGCGGAGATGCGCGACCCGAAGCCCGGCGTCGCGCGCCGGGTCGGCGGCCGCTTCCCATGTCTCGCAGACGGCGGCGAGGAAGCCGCCACCCCTCGCCGCGGTCTCGTCGACCGGCGTCTGGCCGTCGAAGCCGTAGAACCCGATCGCCGACGCGCACAGCAGCGCGCGCGGCGGGTGGGCCAAGGCGGCGAGGGCGCGGGCCAGCGTCCTCGTGCCGTCGACGCGGCTGTCGCGGATCAGCGCCATGCGCTGCGGTGTCCAGCGGCGGTCGGCGACGCCGGCCCCGGCAAGGTGGATCACGGCGTCGAGCGGCGGGACGCGGTCCGGCGCAGGGAAGCCGCTCCGCGGATCCCAGGACACCTCGCCAGCGCCGTCGCGCGCGGGGCCGCGCACGAACCGGACGACGCGGTGGCCGCCGGTGGTCAGGAAGTGGGTCAGCGCGGTGCCGATCAGGCCGGACGCGCCGGTGATGCCGACGGT
>JANOIR010000258.1:0-4082 GCA_031407765.1 Vicinamibacteraceae bacterium | reverse complement strand
ACGCCCATGCCGGCCTGCGGCCGGCCGTCCTGGCTGTAGGCGCACCCGGCCTGGATGCCGATGTCGGTCAGCGTGCCGTCGCGGTTGTTGCGATAGAGGGCGCTCGGGCTCGAGTCGTTGGCCACGTAGAGATCGACCCAGCCGTCGGCGTCGAAGTCGAGCGTGCTCACGCCGAGGGCGTAGGTGCCGCTGGCCGCGGCGATGCCGGAGGCGGCCGAGACGTCGGCGAACCGACCCGAGCCCACGTTGCGGTACAGCACGTTCTTGCCGCCGGGCAGCCCGGGCGGACCGCACGCGACCGCCAGGCCCTTGTAGCGGCACAGGCCGGATTCCGGGACCGGCGCCGTGGCGACGTCGAAGTCGATGTAGTTGGCGACGAAGAGATCGAGCTGGCCGTCGCGGTCGTAGTCGAGGAAGGCGCAGCCGGTGCCCCAGCGCGGGCGCGTCGTCTCGAGCCCGGCGGTGCGGGTCGCATCCTCGAAGCTGCCGTCGCCCCGATTGCGCATCAGGCGGCTCGTCCCCCAGAAGGTCACGACGAGATCCTCGTCGCCGTCGTTGTCGGCGTCGCCGGAGCACGCGCCCTGGCCCCAGCCGGCGAGCCCCAGCCCGGAGGCTCGCGTCACGTCCTCGAACGTGCCGTCGCGGCGGTTGCGATAGAGATGGCTCGTCGGTGCCGCGCCCTCGGGAAAACCCTCGAGCGTCGAACCGTTCACGAGGAAGATGTCGATCCAGCCGTCGCCGTCGTAGTCGAACGCAGCGGCGCCGGAACCTGTGGTTTCGATCAGGTAGCGGTTGGTGCGCTCGCCTCCGTAGACGGTGCGGGCGGTGAGGCCGGCCCGCGCCGCGATGTCGGTGAACATGAACGGCAGCGGTGCGGGCGTGTCGCCGCGGGCGATGACGCCGGCGAGGAACAGAGCCGCGACGAGCGCCGTGGGGCGGACGGAGCGTGGCGGCATCGTGGGCACGGCCGCCGGACACGATATCAAGCTTCGGTGGGAGACGACGGTCGCACCGCCCGCTCAGCCCGCGCCCACTGCCCTGCCGGGCGCCGCTCAGGCGGAGAGTAGCGCCGGGGCTTCCGGCGCGCGGCGGATCCAGTGCGCCAGCGCCTGGGCCAGCGCCTTCCGCTGCAGCGGCTTGGCGAGCGCGGCGTCCATCCCCGCTTGCCGGCACAGTTCGCGGTCCTCGTCGAGCACGCTCGCCGTCAGCGCGAGGATGGGCAGGCGACCGGGTGGCCCGAAGATCTCACGCAGCCGGCGCGTCGCCTGGAAGCCGTCCATCACCGGCATGTGACAGTCCATCAGGATCAGGTCGTAGGTGCGCGCCTGGGCGCGGTCGATGGCCTCGGCGCCGTTCGCCGCCAGGTCGACCTCGCAGCCTTCGAGCTGCAGCATCCGCGTTGCCACGAGCTGGTTCACCGGGTTGTCCTCGACCAGCAGGACGACCGGACGGCGCCCGGTAGCGGCGCTGGGCGCAGAGCCGCGCGACGGAGTCGGCGTCGCCTCCGCGTTCGCCGCGATCACCACCGGCAGCGTCAGGGTGAAGACGGAGCCCGTGCCCGGTGTGCTCTCGACGGTGACGCTGCCGCCCATCAGCGTCGCCAGCCGACGCGAGATGGCGAGGCCGAGCCCGGTGCCGCCGAAGCGGCGCGTCGTCGAAGCATCCGCCTGGGTGAATTCGTTGAACAGGCGCGCGACAGCCGCCGCGTCGATGCCGATCCCCGAATCGCGGACGGCCAGGCGCAGCCAGCGCGTGCCGGCGGCGTCGGTGTCGATCGACGCCTCGATCCGCACGAAACCGTGAGGCGTGAACTTCAGGGCGTTGCCGACCAGATTCAGCAGGATCTGGCGCACCCGCCGGCCGTCACCGCTGAGGGTGTCGGGAACGTCGTCCGTGACGGTGACCGACAGCTCGAGCCCCTTGTCGCTGGCCAACGGCTGCAGCAGCGCCGCGACGTCGGCGAGCGCGGGGCGCGGGGCGAACGGCTCGGTATCCACACCCATGCGCCCGGCTTCGAGCTTCGACAGATCGAGGATGTCGTCGATGATCGCCAGCAGCGCCTCGCCCGAGCGGCGGGCGATGTCGAGGTATTCGCGCTGCCCGGCGTCGAGGCGCGTCTGGTCGAGGAGCGCCATCATCCCGAGCACGCCGTTCATGGGCGTGCGGATCTCGTGGCTCATGGTGGCGAGGAAGCCGCCCTTGGCGGCGGTCGCCTCCTCAGCCTTCTGGCGGGACTCGTCGAGCTGCCGCTGGTGCCACGCGTCGCGCAGCGTGTCGCGCCGCAGCCGCGACGCCCAGTAGCTGCAGATCGCCACTTGGAAAAGAGC
The DNA here is from genome assembly GCA_031407765.1 of Vicinamibacteraceae bacterium. Lineage (GTDB taxonomy): Bacteria > Acidobacteriota > Vicinamibacteria > Vicinamibacterales > Vicinamibacteraceae > JBDSLU01. The sequence goes on along the minus strand of JANOIR010000258.1, from coordinate 1,755 downwards.
GATGCCGAAGTGGAAGAACAGCTTCCAGAACCCGACCGGGTCATCGAAGTAGTTCATCTCGACACCGGCGTTCTCGAGGATGGCGAACCCGATGTGCTGCGCGATGATCAGGAACGTGCCGAGCCAGGGGGCCCGCCAGTCCTGGTAGGCGATGAGCATCGTCGTCGCCGAGAAGAAGAAGAAGTGCATCTCCGGCAGGCCGTGGAGCTGGTAGATGTGCAGCGCGACGAACGCCTGGAGGGCCGTGCCGCCGACGCAGCGGGCGACGAGCGTGCGCGGTGCCAGCCAGACGGTGCCGAAGAACATCGCCAGGGTCAGCGTGCCGATCACCAGGGCCATCGTCCAGGTGTCGTAGAACGGCGCCAGCGCGAGTCCGACGGCGAAGTGGACCAGCACGAACCGGCCGACGTAGCGATCGCCGGCCGCGTAGATGCGGTCCATCACCGCGTCGGCCCAGGCGCCGCGCAGCGGCACATCGGTCGCGAGCACGCCGTCGCGCGCGTCGGCGACGGGCGTCACAGGCCGGCTCCCGTCGAGGCGCGGGCCGGCAGCGGCGTCGGTCGCGCGTCGCGCAGCTCCTGCTGCCAGAACACCCAGCCGATGCCGGCGAACAAGGCCCCAGCCACGGTGCCAGCGGCAACCGACCGCGACCAGGCGGGCATGCGCGAGATTGCAGAAGATTTCACGTCGCCGCCCTAGAGGCTCGCCCGAGGTGACGGAGCCTTTCTGAGTATTCGGCGGCCGCATTGGCCGCATGAATCTCCGGACCCGCCCGAGCGGGACCCGAAACGGGCCGAAGGCGAGTAGGAGGGCGTGTCGAGTCAGGCCTCGGCAGTGGACCCCGACAGGGCCGCCGGCGTGGGGTCCTGGCCGTTCCGGAGCGCTGCGCGAGCGGCCAGGGCGACCGGGACGCCGATGCCGAAGGCGTGGACCAGGATCGACAGGACGTCCCACAGCAGGTTCGGCCGCCCTCCCCCGCCCCCGGCCCGCGACAGCGGCACCACGACGTATTGCATGACCCCGTAGACGCCGACGCCATACAACGCGCCGTACAGCCACGGCCGGCGCCACAGCGCCGCGGCGTAGCGGGCCGCGGTGTAGTAGGCGACCGCGACCGTCAGGGCGATGAGGAAGTGCAGCGCCAGGCCGAGCGCCGCCGTCGACGCGCCGCCGGCAGCAGCCGCCTCGCGGCCGAGCAGACCGGCCGCGACCGACTGGAAGATCCGCCCGGGCGGCACGCCCGCCTTGATCGCCCAGAAGATGCAGGCGTAGGCAATGTCGAGCACGCCGGCGACGAGGCCGCCGAGCACGACGGCGGGCCACGGCGAGCGTGGGCGTGACGAACCGGTCGACATGGACTCTCCTCTGCGCGAATCGCGGCTAGCCTACGCAGCTCGGGCGCGGATCTGCGTGGCTTTTGACCAACGGCTCTCCGGCGCTGACGAACTGCCGAGGAGGGTCGGCTACGATGGATCCATGACGCGCCAGCGCTGGCAGAAGGCCGCGCTCATCATCGGCGGCTGGACGCTGGTCGCGCTCTTCCTGTTCACCAAGAACCTGGCGGCGCGCATGACGCGCCAGGACCCGTCGCCGTGGGTCGACATCCTGCTGGCCTGGCTGATCGGGTCGTACGCCTCGGCCGCGCTGACACCGGCGATCCTCTGGCTCGGCGATCGGTATCCGTTCGGCCGCGGCCGCTGGGCGGGGCCGGTCGCGATCCACCTGGCCGGCAGCGCGGTCTTCGCCGTCGGGCAG
>JANOIR010000228.1:0-3235 GCA_031407765.1 Vicinamibacteraceae bacterium | reverse complement strand
GATCGACGGCTTGGCCAGCGCCTTCACGTGGGCCGCGGTGTCGGCGCCGTGTGCCGCCTTGATCCGCGCGACCAGCGCGTTGCGCGCCGCGGTGAACTCGGCGAGCGGCGTCTGGTACAGCCGGTCGACTTCGGCGTGCAGATCGAGGAAGCGCGCGTCGGCCACGGCGTCAGTATAGCGAGGCACCACCTTTGCCGGCATGGCCCGCGCCAGGCCTCACGGTCGCCCGCCTCGGCGCCTTTGCTGTAGACACCCTACATAATGTGATGTAGCGTGTCTACACAACATGACCAAGCCGACCCGCATCGAGCTGCTGCAGGGGACGCTGGATCTCCTGATACTGCGGACCCTCATCTTCGGGCCGTCACACGGCCACGCCATCGCCAAGCGGATCCGCGCCGTGTCGGACGACGTGCTGCAGGTCGAGACCGGATCGCTCTACCCCGCCCTGCACCGGCTCGAGGCGCAGGGCCTGATTGCAGCCGAGTGGGACGTGTCCGACAAGGGCAAGCGCGCCCGTTACTACACCCTGACCCGCGCCGGCCGAAAGCAGCTCACCGCCGGCCAGTCGAAGTGGGAGCAGATGGCGCAGGCCATCGCCAAGGTGCTCACCGTCGAACAGGAACCGTGATTCGAACAGGAGCCGTGATGCTGAAGCGCCTGCTGGTGGCGGTCCGGTCGCGATGGTCGTGGCGCACGCGCACCTCCGACCTGGACGACGAGATTGCGTTTCACCTTGCCGAGGAAACGGAGGAACGCCGCGCGGACGGGTTGCCGGCGGATGAGGCCGTCGTGGCGGCGCGGCGCGACTTCGGCAACGTGACCTTCGTCCGCGAAGCGGCGCGCGACGCCTGGGGGTGGGGCCCCGTCGAACGGCTGCTCCAGGACATCCGCTATGGCGCGCGCGCCCTCGCCGCAGCGCGAGGCGTCTCGGTCGTCGCCGTCCTGCTGCTGACGCTGGCGATCGGCGCCAATTCGGCCATCTTCTCGATCGTCAGCGGCCTGCTGCTCCGTCCGCTGCCGGTGCGCGCGCCCGAGGAACTCGTCCTGCTGAGCGACCGCGTCGGCCGCCGAACGAGCTGGACCAACCCGATCTGGGAGCAGCTGCGGGATCGGAGAGCCGCGTTCGACGGCACGTTCGCCTGGTCGGGCACGCGCCTGAACCTCGCCCCCGCGGGCGAGTCGGACTACGTCGACGGGCTGTGGGCGAGCGGGTCCATGTTCGACGCGCTCGGCATCCGGGCCGCCCTCGGTCGCACGCTGAGCGAGCGCGACGACCGGCGCGGGCTGGGGCCGGACGGCGCCGTGGCCGTCATCAGCCACGGCTTCTGGCAACGTCGGTTCGCGGGATCGCCGACCATCATCGGCCGCACGCTGACGGTCGAGCGCGTCCCGTTCACGATCGTCGGCGTGACGCCGCCGTCGTTCTTCGGCGCGGAGGTCGGCCGCGCCTTCGACGTGGCGATCCCGATCGCCGCCAGGCCGCTCGTCGAACGCGACGCGAACGTACTCGATCGGCGGTCGAGCTGGTGGCTCCGGATCATGCTCCGGTTGAAGCCCGGCCAGACCCTCGAGGCGGCGCAGGCGCAGCTGTCCGCCGCCCTGCCTGCGATCAAGGAGGCCACGGAACCCACCGACTGGCCGAAGGGCCGCTACCTCCGCGAAGGCCTGGGGCTGGGCCCAGCGGCCCAGGGCGCGTCCACGCTCAGACAGACCTACCGGCATCCGCTGACCGTCGTGATGGTCGTGGCCGCGCTCGTACTGCTGATCGCGTGCGGCAACCTGGCGAACCTGCTCATGGCCCGGGCGGCGGCGCGACGCGCGGAGATGAGCCTCCGCGTGGCCCTCGGCGCGTCGCGGCTGCGGCTCGCGAGGCAGCTCCTGATTGAGAGCGCGCTGCTGGCAGCGGCCGGCGTCATGGGCGGCCTCGCCGTCGCGAAGGTCGGTGGGCCTCTGCTGGTGAGCGCGCTCTCGACCACCGAGGAAGCCGTGCACCTCGAGGCCGGCCTCGACTGGCGGAGCCTCGTGTTCACGGCAGCCATCGGTGTCCTGACGGTGGTCCTGTTCGGTGCAGCGCCCGCGCTGCGCGCGACGCGCGTGCCGCCGGCCGAGGCCCTGAGGACGCAAGGTCGCGGTGGTGCGAACCGGGCCTACGGACGATTCGGTCATGCCCTCGTCGTCTGCCAGGTCGCGCTGTCGCTGGTCCTCCTCGTCGGCGCCGGGCTCTTCCTCAGGACGTTCTCGACGCTCCGTCACCGCGACCTCGGCTTCACGGCGTCTCCCGTCCTGGTGACGCAGGTGATCGCCGGATCCGATCTCGGTCCGGCCGAGCGCGCCGCGTGGGCGGCGCGCGTGCTCGACGCGGCGCGGGGCGTGACGGGCGTGACGGCCGCCGGTCTGTCGGTGATCACCCCGATGGGCGGCAGCAGCTGGAACAACCGCGTCGAGGTGGTCGGCCTGCCACCGCCGCCCGAGGGCGCGCCGCTCACCTATTTCAACGGGATCACGCCCGATTGGCTCCGGACCTACGGCACGCGCCTGGTCGCCGGCCGCGACTTCACCGCCGCCGACCGCACCGGGGCGCCGCCGGTTGCGCTGGTGAACGAGACCTTCGTCCGGCTTCTTGCGGGCGGGCGCAGCCCCATCGGCCTCGAAGTGCGCGAGCCGCACAACGGGGCCGTGCGGCGCGTCGTGGGCTACGTCCAGGATGCTGCCTACGAGTCGCTGCGCGACCCGCCGCCCCCGACGCTGTACATGCCCTTCGCGCAGCAGGAGGAGGTCTCGCGCGAGCTGGTCCTCAGCGTGCGGGCCCATGGATCACCGGCCGCAATTGTGCGCCCGCTCGCCAAGGCGCTCCAGGAGGTCGATCCGGGAGCCAGCCTGACGTTCCGCCGCCTCGCCGACAAGGTGGACGCCGCCCTGACGCAGGAGCGGCTGCTGGCACTGCTCTCCGGAGCGTTCGGCGTGCTCGCGGTGCTGCTGGCCGGCGTCGGGCTCTACGGCATCACCGCCCACGCAGTGACGCAGCGGCGGAGCGAGATCGCGATCCGCATTGCACTCGGTGCCCCGACCTCGCGCGTCGTCGCGCGGATGCTGGTGCGGGTCGGCGCGCTCATCGGGGCCGGCGTCGCCATCGGTATCACACTGAGTGTCTGGGCCGCTCCCCTGGTGGCGACGCTGCTGGTCGATCTCTCGCCGCGAGACACCGCGACGATCGCCGGCGCGACGCTGCTGC
>JANOIR010000227.1:0-14790 GCA_031407765.1 Vicinamibacteraceae bacterium | reverse complement strand
GATCGACGGCTTGGCCAGCGCCTTCACGTGGGCCGCGGTGTCGGCGCCGTGTGCCGCCTTGATCCGCGCGACCAGCGCGTTGCGCGCCGCGGTGAACTCGGCGAGCGGCGTCTGGTACAGCCGGTCGACTTCGGCGTGCAGGTCGAGAAAGCGCGCGTCCGCCACGGCGCCAGTATAGCGAGGCGCCACCGCTGCCGCCCCGGCCCTCTGCTGTAGACGCCGGCGCTTGCGGTGCGGGCAGAGGCTGCGGAATACTCGCGGCCATGTCGTCCCCCGCGACGGTCGCGGTCTGCTTCGTCTGCCTCGGCAACATTTGCCGCTCGCCCACCGCCGAAGGTATCTTCAAGAAACTGGTCCGCGAAGCGCGACTCGACGATCGGATCACGATCGAGAGCCGCGGCACCGGCGACTGGCATACCGGCCAGCCGGCCGACGCCCGCGCCCGGGCCGCCGCCACGCGCCGGGGCGTGGCGCTCGACGGCGTCGCCTGCCGCTTCGACCTCGACGACTTTGCGCGCTTCGACTACATCCTCTCGATGGATACCCGCGTCCTCGAGACGCTGCAGCGAATGGCGCGGACCGACGACGAGCGCGATCGCGTCCACAATTTCCGCGCCTTCGATCCCGACTCGCCCCCCGACGCGCCGGTGCCCGACCCTTACTACGGCGGCGCCAGCGGCTTCGACGACGTCTTCGACATCTGCGAGGCCGGCTGCCGCGGGCTGCTCGCCCGCGTCCGCGCGCAGCTCGAGACACCGCGATGAAGGCCGCGCTCAACGCCGCCATCGCCGCGCATCTCGGACGAAGCGAGCCGACGCTGACCCGGGTCGTCGGCGGCGACATCAACGAGGCCTATGAGGCGCGCTGGCCTGGCGGGGAGCGGCTGTTCGTCAAGAGCCGGGCCGGCCTCAGCGGCGACGCCTACCGCACCGAGGCTGACGGGCTGCGTTGGCTGGGTGAGGCGCGGGCGCTGCGCGTCCCGAAGGTGATCGCCCGGTCCGGCCCCGGCGATGCCATCGCCTTCCTCGTCCTCGAGCACATGGCGCGCACGGCGCCCGCCCTCGACGCCGAGGATCGGCTCGGCGACGGCCTCGCCGCCCTGCATGCCGCCGGCGCGCCGGGGTTCGGCCTCGCCGAGGACAACTGGATCGGGTCGCTGCCGCAGTCCAATCGCGTCCACGCCGACTGGCCGGCGTTCTACGCCGAGGAGCGCGTGCTGCCGCTGGTGCGGCGCGCGATCGACGACGGGATCGCGCCTGCCGCCTGGACCGCGCTCGCCGAACGCCTGGCCGCGCGCCTGCCCGAGCTCGCCGGCCCCGCCGAGCCGCCGGCTCGCCTGCACGGCGATCTCTGGAGCGGCAACGTCATCACGGACGGCCGGGGCCAGCCGGTGCTGATCGACCCGGCGGTCTACGGTGGCCATCGCGAGATCGACCTGGCGATGCTGGCGCTGTCCGGCGGCTTGTCGCCACGCGTCGTCGCCGCCTACGAAGCGCGCGCGCCGCTCGCCCCCGGCTGGAAAGCGCGGGCGCGGCTGTGGCAGGTCTATCCGCTGCTCGTCCACACGGTCCTGTTCCGCGGCTCGTACGTCGACGCGGCCGAGGCCGCGATGCGTGCCTATCTCTGATCGGCAGCCGAACGCTGGACGCGTGGGCGGCCCGCCACCTCGACGGCGGCCTATAATCATGAGCGCTCCCCATGCGCAGATCCTCCGCGGTCCGCGTCGGCGTCCTCGTCGTGCTCACGTTGGTGGGGCTCACCGGGTGCGCACCAGGAAAGAAGCCTGCTCCCGCCCCGCCGGCCCCGGTCGGCATGCCGCCGCCGCCGGCACGCGCCGTCTCGGGCCCGGAGTCGCCTCCGATCAACAATCCCGATCTGGTGAAGGTCTTCACGAGCCGCGGCCTCGACGCGCGCGAGGAAGCCGCCGGCGTCGTCATTTACCTGCCGACGGTCTACCTGTTCGATTTCGGCAAGTCCGACGTCGATGCGCCGGCACGGACGCAGCTCGTCGAGATCGCGTCGCTGCTCGCCGAGCCGATGCTGGCCGGGCGCCGCGTCACGGTCGAAGGCCATGCCGACGGTGTCGGCTCGCGTCGGGTCAACCTGGCGCTCAGCGAGGCTCGCGCCCGCGCGGTGATCGCGGTGCTCGAAGCGGGCGGCGTGACCCGCGATCGGCTCCGCGCCCGCGCCTACGGCAAGGATCGACCGCTCGAACCGAACCGCCGCGCCGATGGCAGGGACAACCCTGACGGGCGCGCCCGCAACCGGCGCGTCGCGCTCGTGATCGAGAATCGATAGCGCGTTCCCTAGGATTTCAGGGAACGCAGGTAGGTGATGCTCTGCTTGAGGCTGGCGAGCGGATCGGCGGGCACCTGATCCTGCTCGACGAAGTAGTGGGCCACGCCGACGTCCTTGCACGCCCGCAGGATCGCCGGGAAGTCGAGCGTCCCCGAGCCGACTTCCTTGAACGTGGTCTTGGCGACCTTCGACTCGTCGAGCTCGGGCGGACCGGCGGCGCGATCCTTGAGGTGCACGAGCTTCACGCGCGAGCCGAGGTCGCGAATGGTCGCGGCCGGATCGAGCCCCGCCGCGGCCAGCCAGAAGACGTCGACCTCGAAGGCGACCAGGCTCTTGTCGAGGCGCGAGAGGAGCACGTCCCACCCGCTGTCGGCGCCGTATTTCACGAACTCGAACGAGTGGTGGTGATAGCAGAACTGCAGGCCCGCCGCCTGGCAGCGGCGGCCGGCCTCGTTCATCTTGTCGGCGTGTCGCTTGTAGTCGTCGAGCGACGTGCGATCCTCGCCCATCAGGTAGGCGACGACGAAGTACCGCATGTCGATCGCCTTCGCCTGGGCGACGGCGGTCTCGAAGGTGTAGCCAGGCGGCAGGCCGCGGCGGGACGTCTCGCCGACGTCGAGCACGAGCGCGGCGTCGAAGTGACCGCTCGGCGCGGCCAGGCCGTGCTTCTTGAGGAGCGGCGGCAGGTCGGCCAGGATCGGGCGCAGCGTCTCGACTTCGTCGAAGCCGGCGGCCTTGATCGCCCCCAGCGTCGCATCGAGCGTCTTCAGCTGATCCCGCACCGTGTAGAGCTGCACGCCGACCTTGGCCGGCGCCAGGCTCGCGCCACCTTGTCTTCCCGCCGCCAGGCCGGCCCCGGTCAGCGTCCACGCCCCGGCCACTGCCGCGGGCATCGTGCCCAGCATCTCGCGTCTCGTCACGTTCATGTTGTGACCTCGGTTCCGGTTCAGAAGAAGGCGCGGCCGTGCCACGAGGCCGACGCCGGCAGCTCCCAGCCACCGCCGCGCAGGGCCGCCAGCCGCGAGATGGTGTTGTCGAACACGACGGTGTCCGGCGTCACGCGGCCATCGCGCGCCAGCGCCGCGAACTCGTCGCGCGGCACCCGGCGGATGCGGCCGCCATCGCGGAACACGACCGGGCCGTGGTCGACCAGCGACAGGCCGAGCCGGCCTTCGAGGCCGCGGATTTCGCGCACCAAGGCGTCGATCGAGCAGCCCGAGGCGCCGGCGGCTGCTTCGTCGACGGCGATGATCAGGAAACGCGACTCGCGCAGCTCACGCGCCGACCGGAGCGGGTGACCGTGCGCCGCCCAGATACCGAGAAAGCCGTCGACGGTGCCGAGCACCGCGTCGGCCTCGGTCGGCGCCAGCGGGCGCTCGGCTGCGAACACCCACACGCGGGCGTCATCGGGAAGGGAATCCAGGGGGACCAGGGGCATTTCCGGATGATATCCCGGTCGGCCGGCCAGGCGGTGCGGTCTCGGCCCGGCCCAGGCGCCGGCGTCGATCCGCAGGGTGGGGCGCTCGGCTCGCCACAAACTGTGTAGAATGGGGACCTCATTCCCCTGGCCCTGGAGGCGTCGCGTTCCGTGAGCGTGCGGTTGTTCGTCGGCAATCTGGATTACAGCGTCAACGAGGCGGAGCTCCGACAGCACTTCAGTGAAGTCGGCCCCCCCGCGCAGGTGGCGCTCCCCATCGATCGTGAGACCGGGCGCCCGCGCGGGTTCGCATTCGTCGAGTTCACCGATCGAGCGGTGGCCGAGGAAGTGATCCGCCGGTTCAACGGCCAAGCCCTCAAGGGCCGGCCGCTGGCGATCAGCGAGGCGCGGGCCCGCGAGGACCGTCCGCCGATGAGCGGACCACGGCCGCCGCGGCCGTTCTCCTCGGGCCCGCCGATGGGCGGCCCGCCCCGGGCCCCGCGCGGCTTCGATGGGCCCGGCGGAGGTGGCGGCTTCGGCCCACCGGCTGGCCCCGGCGGCGCAGGGGGAGGCCCTGGCTCCCGGGAACGCCGCCCGGCCAAGGCCAAGGCCAAGCCGGAGCGCCCGGGTCCGCGTGGCCCGATTCGAGAGCGCGCCGGCGGGAGGGTCATGGACATCGCCGACATGGCCGGCGAGGACGTCGACATCGAGTTCGACGATCCGGCAACGAGTCGTCCCGGGGACACCGCGGAGCCCGCCAGCGCTCCCGACCCGGCCGACGGCGCTCCAGACCCGGCCGCCGAGACGTCGGACGACGACGCCTGACGCCATCCTCCGTGGAATACCTGATCCGCCACTACGATCTCGAGGAGGGCGCCCTCGAGATCCAGTACATCGAGGAGTGGTTCGGGGAGTTCCGCCGGCGCAAGACCGCCGCCGAGATCACCAGGCGGCTCTGTGACCGCGACCACATCATCCTGATGGCCGAGGCGCCCCTCACGGACGACCCCGGCCAGATCGTCCCCGTCTCCTACAAGGTGGGGCACGACATCCGGCTCGACGAGACCGACCCCAAGCTGGCCGATCTCGTCGAGCGGCTCAGCGACGCCATCGATTTCGTCGGCCGGCGTGTCCTCTACAGCTGGATTGGCGCGACCCGTCGCGACTGGCGCGGCCAGGGCCATTTCCGGGCCCTGACCGAGCAGCAGGAAGTGTGGGCGATCGGCGCCGGGTTCGACGAAGTCGTGGTCAAGACCAAGAACCGCTTCTTCGACATGCGGGGAACCCTCGACACGCTGGGGTTCGAAGTGGTCAAATTCGAACGACATCCCGACGACAACGGCGAGTCGAAGGTGTATCTCAGCAAGCGACTCGGTCCTGCGGTGCTCGATTCGCACCGCAGCGTGCGCACGGTAGTGCGCGGGTAGCCTTCCTTCCCGGAGGTGCACGTTGGCGTCTCAGCCCGACCAAGCGAACACCGGCGGATCGGAGCCACCGCGCGATCGGCGGCCCCACATCGAGGAGGATCGGCGACAGACGCCTCGCGTCGACCTCATGCGCGAGTTCCAGGGACATCTGCTCGCGCTCGACGAAGCAGTCACCGTCCAGCAGCTCGGCCCTGGCGGCCTCACGATCATCGCCGGCGTGCCGCTGTCCCCCACCCAGATCCATGACCTGCGTCTCACCCTCGACGACGCCGTCATTTCGGTCCGCGCCCGCGTCGTCCACACGCGCGCGGTGGTCGACTGCGACGACGTCACCTACGTCTCCGGCATGGCCTTCGTCGATCTTCCGGCCGAGACGCTGGCGATCGTCGAGCATTTCCTGGGCCTCGACGTCTTTGCCGACGGAAGGTAGATCGGGGCCGACGGCCGCTGATCCCCGCGGGCCGCAGCCCGCGCCGGAGCGCGTGCTTCCATGTCCGTGATTCGTGTCCATCGTACGGTCGGCGTCCGCGTCGGCAGCGGGCCCGGCGCCGTCCAGGTCGGCGGCGGCGCGCCGGTGGTCGTCCAGTCGATGACCAGCACCGACACCACCGACGCGGCCACCACCGCGACGCAGTGCATCGCGCTCGCCGAGGCCGGCTCCGAAATGGTGCGGATCACGGTGAACATCCCGGAGGCCGCCGCCGCGGTCCCAGAGATCCGCCAGCGGATGCACGACGCCGGTATCTACGCTCCGCTGATCGGCGACTTCCACTACAACGGTCATCTCCTGCTCACCCGCGATCCGGCCTGCGCCGCGGCGCTCGACAAGTACCGGATCAATCCGGGGAACGTCGGGACGGGCAAGCGCCGCGACGAGCAGTTCACGACCATCTGCCAGGTCGCGCGCGACCGGGGCAAGCCAGTGCGCATCGGCGTCAACGGCGGCTCCCTCAATCAGGAGCTGGTGATGCGCCGCATGCAGGAGAACACCGACCAGGGCCTCGGCCTCACGTCCGACGACATCATCGACGAGTGCATGGTGCGCTCGGCCCTCGAGTCGACCGAGCTCGCGCTCGAGGCCGGGCTGCGGCCGGATCAGATCATCCTGTCGTGCAAGCTATCCAAGCCGCGGCACCTGATCGGTGTCTACCGCGAGCTGGCGCGACAGACGCGCCAGCCGTTGCACCTCGGGCTGACCGAAGCCGGCATGGGCATCAAGGGCTTGGTGTGGTCGGCATCGGCGATGGGCGTGCTGCTCAGCGAGGGCATCGGCGACACGATCCGCGTATCGCTCACGCCGAAGCCGGGCGGCGATCGGCGCGAAGAGGTCTACGCGTCGTGCGAGCTGCTGCAGGCGCACGGCCTGCGCAGCTTCGCGCCGAGCGTCACCGCGTGTCCGGGCTGCGGCCGCACCACGAGCGCCACGTTCCAGCAGCTGGCCGAGCGCGTGCAGGACTACCTCCGCGAGCAGATGCCGGCCTGGAAGGCCCGCTACGACGGCGTCGAGACGCTGACGCTGGCGGTGATGGGCTGCGTGGTCAACGGCCCGGGAGAGTCGAAGGCCGCCAACATCGGCATCTCGCTTCCCGGCACCGGCGAAGCCCCGAACTGCCCAGTGTTCATCGACGGCGCGCACGCGACGACGCTCAAGGGCAACTACGAGGAGCTGTTCGCCGGCTTCCAGAAGCTGGTCGACGACTACGTCGACCTGAATTTCGTGCGTCGCTGAGGCGCCGGCGAGGAACAGGCAGCCCGCGCGGCCTCAGCTGGCGCGCCTAGCGCCAGCTGTCAGAGAGGCCGCGCTCAAGAGGCTGCCCGCCGATGGCCTGAGGGCCATCGGCCAACAAGCAACGTCATCGACGGCGCGCACGCGACGACGCTCAAGGGCAACTACGAGGAGCTGTTCGCCGGCTTCCAGAAGCTGGTCGACGACTACGTCGACCTGAACTTCGCGCGTCGCTGAGGCGCCGGCGAGGAACTGGCAGCCCGCGCGGCCACAGCTGGCGCCTTACCTTAGGGCACGATCGCGCCGACGGCGTTGGCGCCGGCACCCCAGACGTCCTCATCCGTGTTCCAGTACGCCGCCCGCTCCACCACGAGCGCGCCGGCCGTCGACGGGTTCAGGCTCTCGACGAGAATCGAGAAGCGCGTACCGTCGACCGACGGGAAGGCGCTCGACACCGGGACCGTGAAGCGGCGGTTGGCGCCGACCGTGTAGGTCACCGATTCCTCCGCGCCCGCCTCCGGCAGCATCGTCACGCGCACGTTGGCATCGGCTGCCGAGGTGTTGGCGATCAGCACGAAGGTGCTGATGCCGCGCGGCCCACCGGCCTCACCTTCAGCCAGCAACCAGCGCGGCGCCGTCCGCGTCGTGCCGAAGGCGTTGTGGCCTTCCGTCCAGGTCCGGCGCGACCCGATCCACCACATGGTGCGCTCGACGACGACCGGCACGTTGTTGGTCGACTCCACCTTCACCGACACGGCGGCATCGGCGAGGGCGCGATCCTCCCCCGCGACGTCGATGGTGCGGCGGCTGTTGGCCGCCACCGTGAGGGTCTTCACGACCGGCGAGCCGCTCGCCAGGATGTACGTCACGCGCAGCGCCGCCGCCGACGTGTTCGGGTTGGCAACCAGGACATACATCGAGAAGAAGCTGCCGGTCGAGCCTTCGGCAAGGAACCAGTTCAGGGCCGGCGCGGTCACGCCGGCGCTGTTGTGGCCGCCCTTGAACGCGCGGCTCGAGTTCAGGTACATCGACCGCTCGACGATGACCGGGACGCCGTTGGTCGAGGTGATCTCGGCCGACACGTCGGCCCCGCGCAGTGCCGCGTCCTCCTGGTCGACCCAGATGGTGAAGCGGCTGCCGGCATTCACCGTGTAGGTCTTGATGATCGGCGCACCAGACGTCCGCAGATAGCGGACGCGCAGGCTGGCCGCCGTCGTGCCCGGGTTCTGCACCAGGTAGAAGAGATCGAACATGCCGTGCGTCGCGCCCTCGGCGAAATACCACGTGGTCGCCGGCTGCTCGACCGCCGTCTCCATGTGCGCGGCGTAGCCGGACGCGCCGCTCCAGCTCATGAGACGGTCGATCACCACCACGTCATCGGCTTCCATCGTCGTCGCGAACGATGCGCCGTCGAGGGCGGCGATGGTCGACGTCTCGACCGTTGCCCGCGTCCGGCCCGGGATCGAGACGTAGTGCCGCGTCGTGCGGCCGGTGGTGTCGACGAACGTCAGCAGCACGCGCGCCGTGGCGGTCTGCGGGTTGGCGATGGCGAAGCGCGTCGAGAAGAAGCTGTTGCAGACGCCCTCCGCGAGATAGCGCTTGAGCGTGCCGCGCGGGTGCGATCCGGCGGTCTGCTCTGCGGTGTTGATGAGCCCGTCGACGTCGGGATCGCCAGCCGCGCCGTCGTTGCCAGCGGCAGAGTTCGGGTTCAGGCCGTAGAGGGTTTCCCAGTTGTTGGTCAGCCCGTCGCCGTCGCTGTCGGTCGATGTGCCCGACGTGTAGGTGAAGCCGCCGGTCAGCGTCGCCGCCTGACCGCCCGACAGCGTGACGCGCACGTCCCGCGCGCCGGCGGTGCCGGCCGGCGTCACCGCCGTGATCCGGGTGCTGCTGGCGATGACGACGCTGGTCGCCGCGGTGCCACCGATCGTGACGGTCGCGCCGGCGGCGAAGTTGGTGCCGGTCAGCGTCACTGCGGTGCCGCCCGCGGTCGGTCCGGAGACCGGCGAGATGGCGGAGAGTGTCGGCGACGGCGCCACGCTGTAGGTGAAGGCGGAAGCCAACGTGGCCGCCTGGCCGTCGGGGTTCGTGACCTGGACGCTCTGCGCGCCGGCCGTCCCCGCCGGCGTGGTCGCCCGCAGCTGCGTCGACGAGAGGTAGGTGACGCCGGTCGCGAGGACGCCGCCGACGCGGACGCTGCCGCCCGTGTCTTGGCCGAAGTTGCTGCCGTTGATCGTGATCGTCGTGCCGCCGGCGGTGGGGCCAGACGTCGGCGAGATCGAGGTCACGGCCGGCGGCGCCATGTAGGTGTAGGCGCCGCCGAGCGTACCAGTCTGGGTATCCGGGTTGGTCACCTGGATCGCGTACGTGCCGGCGCTCGCCGCCGGTGTGTTCGCCCGCAGCTGCGTCGCCGACACGAAGGTCACGCCGGTCGCCGCCACACCGTTGACGCGCACCGTCGCCCCGGCGACGAAGCCGGTGCCGGTGATCGTGACAGTGGTGCCCCCGGCAGTCGGACCCGACGTCGGTGACACCGAGGTGAGCCCCGGCCCGCCCAGGTAGGTGAAGGCGCTGGCGAGCGACGCCGACTGGCCGCCCGGGTTCGTGATTTGCACCGTGCGCGCCCCGGCGCTGCCGGCCGGCGTCGTCGCGCGGACCTGCACCGCCGACACGAAGGTCACACCGGTCGCCGAGACGCCGTTGACGCGAACCGTCGCGCCCGAGGCGAAGTTGGTGCCGGTCAGCGTGATGACCGTGCCGCCGCCCGACGGACCCGAAGCCGGCGCCACGGCCGACAACGTCGGCACCACCGCGACCGGCGGCGTGTGCGAGACCTCAACGGACGGCGCGCTCTCCTGGTTGGCCGTGTTGTAGGCCTTGACGCGGAAGTAGTAGGTGACGCCGGCCTGCAGCCCGTTGAACTGGCGCTGTGTGACGTTGCCGACGTCGACGGTCGTTGAAGGACTCCCCGAGACCGTCCCGTACTCGACGCGATAGCCCGCCAAGTCCGATTCGCCGTTGGCGTTCCACGCCAGCGTCGCAGACTGTGCGGCCGCGAGGCCCGTAAACGCGAGGACCAGAAAAACTGTCGCAATGACGGCACGACAGCATGAGCGGAGCGAGATCGTGGACGGCATCACGCAGCCCTAAGGGGCAACGGGCGTGCCCGACGCCGTGTGCGGGGCCGCACATCGACTTTTCAAGCCGGATCGGCACGCGTGTGCGGTATCGCCCGCATCCGCTCACAATGGGCGCTGACGCGATGCGTAGATGGATTTCAATTCTGTTGGCAACCCTCTTGCAAACCTCGAGGGTCGATCGCGACGTGTGACAAGAATTGTCAAGGGATCTGGTGTCGTGATTCCGGCGATCCAGCGAGAATCAACACGATTGCAGCGTCGTAGCTTGACAGCCCTTCCGACACCCGGTTCGATTTGAGGTAGCGATCGTAGGTAGCCCAGCTCACCGTGCGCACCACTCGCACGCTCTTTGCCGTCCGCATTGCAATGGCACGCAAGTCGCCTTTGGGCCCAACGTCCAGTTGGCTGAGCAGACGAATTTGGTGATCGTGCGGCACCGCACCGAAGACATGGCCCAGCGCCCACAGCCGGGCGCTGTACCGCGCCTGATCCGAGGCCGCCTCGCAGGTCAGCCATCCGGCATAGCTGGCCTCGGCCTCGTGAGCGAGCCCGGCCAGGTGCCCCCATTCGTGCGCCACCGTGAACGGCCACTCCATCGGCAGCAGGTCGTGGTTGACGACGATTTCCGGCAGAAAGGGATCGGTGACGCCGTCGATGCCGGCCCAGCGGAAGTACGGCTGCAGGAGCGACCACTTCGGCGCGCCCGGGACCACGTCGTCGCGCACGCCGACCGACGGCAGTGCCGCGCGGAAGGCCGGCGCCAGCGTCTCGAGCAGCGCGGTGCGATCGGGCCACGGCCGCGCCTCCGCCAACGGGCGCAGGCGGTTCAGCTCGCGCACCGTCTGGTCGGCGAAGGCGGCCACCCGCTCAGGGGTCGCCCGCGACTTGTCGAGGCCCATGCGCGTCGCCAGCGGCACGCGCTGGTAGTTGAAGCCCCACGAGAGCAGGAACCAGAGGTAAACGGCGGCGGTCACGGCGAGCCCGGTCAGGATCGCCGAACCGGCGCGACGCCAGACGCCTCCGGTGCACCGGCGCCACGATCGGATCGCCAGGCCCATCAGCGTGGCGATCGCCGCCGCCAGGATCGGATCGAACACCGCGAACGGCACGTGGTTGGTCAGCGACGTCGCCGCCCGCTGCCAGGCGGGATACATCCCCGCCGCGAACACCGACTCGATGCCGGCGACCGGCCAGGGCACGACCAGTGCCATCGCCGCAACCGCGATGGTCGCCAGCCCGATCGTCCGGCCGCGTGACATCACCGCGGCACCGCGGGTGGCGATCCGCCGCTGCCGCGTCCGGTGATGAGCCGGACGCTCCGCTGGAAGGTGGCGTAGGCCCAGGCCCACTGCACGAAGACCACCAGCCGGTTGCGGAAACCGGTGAGCTTCATGATGTGGACGAAGAGCCAGAACAACCACGCCGTCCAGCCGGCGAACCGAATCCACCCGAGATCGGCGACGGCCGCCGCCCGGCCGATGGTGGCGAGGTCGCCGGGGTTGCGGTACCGGAAGGCCGCCCGCGGCCGGCCGGCGAGATCGGCGTCGATGGCGCCGACGACGTGGTGCGCCTCCTGGATGGCGACCGAGGCCACACCCGGCAGCGGCCGGCCCTGGGGACCGTCGAGCGCGGCCAGGTCCCCGACGACGAAGATCGTGGGCGCCCCCGGCACCGACAGGTCGGGCGCGACCTTCACTCGCCCGGCGCGATCGAGCGGCGCACCCAGCGTCGCCCCGAGCGGCGAGGCCTGGACGCCGGCGGCCCAGAGGATCGTGCCGGCCTCGATGCGCTCGTCGCCGATGCGGACCAGGCCCTGCTCGATGGCCTCGACCTTGGCCCCGGTGCGGACGGTCACGCCGAGCCGCTCGAGATCCAGGCGGGCGCGCGCGCGCAGGTCGGGCGGGAACGCCGGCAGCACGTCGGGGCCGCCCTCGAGCAGCAGCACCGTCGCCGTACGGGAATCGATGGCGCGGAACTCGTGGCGCAGGGCGTGGCGCGCGATCTCGACGATGGCACCGGCGAGCTCCACGCCGGTCGGGCCGCCACCGACGATGACGAAGGTGAGCGATCGCCGGCGCTCTTCGCCGGATGTCGCCCGCTCGGCCCGCTCGAAGGCGAGCAGCACCTGGGCGCGGATGGCGAGCGCGTCGTCCAGCGTCTTCAGGCCAGGGGCATGGGCGCGCCACTCGTCGTGCCCGAAGTACGAGTGGGTGACCCCTGGCGCCAGGATCAGGTAGTCGAACGGGATCGGCCCGACGTCGCAGATCAAGATCTTGCCGGCGACGTCGACGCGTTCGACGTCGGCCATCAGCACGCGCGCGTTGGCCTGGCGGCGGAGGATCCAGCGGATCGGCGAGGCGATGTCGCCTGGCGACAAACCGGCCGTGGCCACCTGATAGAGCAGCATCTGGAAGAGATGGTGGTTCTGGCGGTCCACGAGGGTGACGCGGACCGGCTTCTTGCGCAGGGCCTTGGCGGCGGTGAGGCCGCCGAAGCCGCCGCCGACGATGACGACATGAGGCACGGACATTGAAGTAGGTGTGACGGACGGGGCAGACATGACCCTCCCCCGATCATAGCCGCCTCCGCCCAAGGCTTCGGCGGCCAGGGCTCGCCTGCGGAGTAAACTCTGATGATGAGCGAGGAACTGAGCTGGGGCCGGAGCACCGTCGATACGTCGTGCCCGCTCGACTGTCCCGACGCCTGCAGCCTGGCCGTCTCCGTCGAACAGGGTCGGGTCACGAAAATCGACGGCAGCCGGCGGCACGTCATCACCAAGGGCTTCATCTGCGCCAAGGTCCGCGGCTTCGCGGGCCGCGTCTACGGCGCCGACCGCCTGCAGACGCCGGAGATCCGGACCGGCCCCAAGGGCAAGGGCCAGTTCCGCCGCGCCTCGTGGAACGAGGCGCTCGGCGTCATCGCCAGCCGCATCGACGAGGTGCGGGCGCGGAGCGGCGCTGAGGCGATCCTTCCCTTCTGCTACGGCGGCTCGAACGGGCTGCTGACGCAGGAATCAGTCGATGCCCGGTTCTTTCGCCGCCTCGGCGCGTCGCGGCTGGCCCGCACGGTGTGTGCTGCACCCACCTCGGCCGCCGCGCTCGGCCTCTACGGCAAGATGTCCGGCGTCAGCTACGAGGACTACCCCGCCGCGCGGCTCATCGTCTTGTGGGGCGTCAACCCGTCGGCTTCGGGGATCCACCTCGTGCCCTACGTCCGCGAGGCGCAGCGCAAGGGCGCGACGCTGATCGTGGTCGATCCGCGGCGGACGGCACTGGCCAAGCAGGCCGACCTGCACGTCGCGCTGCGGCCAGGCACCGATCTGCCGGTCGCGCTGGCCGTGCATCGCTACCTGTTCGAGCACGGTCTCGCCGACGAGACGTTCCTGCGCGATCACGCGACCGGCGTCGCCGAGCTGCGTGCGGCCGCGGCGCCATGGACACTGGCCCGCGCCGCCGAGGTCGCCGACGTGGAAGCGGCCACGCTCGAGCAGTTCGCCCGTCTCTACGCCACGCAGTCGCCGGCGCTGATCCGCTGCGGCTGGGGCCTCGAGCGCAACCGCAACGGCGGCCACGCGGCGATGGCCGTGCTCGGCCTGCCGGCGGTCGCCGGCAAGTTCGGGGTCCGCGGCGGCGGCTACTCGATGAGCAACTCCGGGGCGTGGCGCCTGAACAACCGCGACTGGATCGGCGTCGATCCTCCGGCGACCCGGCTGATCAACATGAACCAGCTCGGCGACGCACTGCTGACATTGAAGGATCCGAAGGTCGAGGTCCTGTTCGTCTACAACGCCAATCCGGTCGCGACCATCCCCGATCAGAACGCCGTCGTGCGCGGCCTCGAGCGCGACGATCTGTTCACGGTGGTGTTCGAGCAGGTGCGCACCGACACCGTGCCGTACGCCGACGTGGTGCTGCCGGCAACCACCTTTCTCGAGCAGTACGACCTCAACCGCAGCTACGGCGGCCACGCCATGCAGCTGGTGAAACCGGTGATCCAGCCGGTCGGCGAGTCGCGACCCAACGTCGACGTGTTCAGCGAGCTCGAAGTGCGGCTGGGACTGTCCGAGGGGCCCACGCAGGACGAGACCGAGGCACTGTTCGAGGTGGCGCGGCGGCTTCCCGGCGACGCCGGCGAGATCGTACTCGCCGATGGCCAGGCGCTGCCGCCCGGGGGCAACCGTCCGGTGCAGTTCGTCGACGTGCATCCGCTGACGCCGGACGGCAAGATCCATCTCTTCCCCGCCGAGACGCCGACGCTCGCGCCCGGCGGACTGTACAGCTATCAGGACGATCCGGGGACCGGCGATCACCCGCTGGCGCTGATCTCGCCGGCCAGCGAGAAGACGATCAGCTCGACCCTGGCCGAGCTGCGCACGCGACCGGCGGTGCTGCACATGCACCCGGCGGACGCCACGGCACGCGGGATCGAGGGCGGCGACGCCGTGCGCATCTTCAACGCGCTCGGCGAGGTGCACTGCCTGGTCGAGGTCAGCGACGCGGTCCGGGAGGGCACCGTCAGCCTGGCCAAGGGCCTGTGGCGCCGCAGCACGTTCAACCAGGCCACGGCGACAGCGCTCGCCCCGGCGACGCTGACCGATCTCGGCGGCGGCGCCTGCTTCAACGACGCGCGCGTCGAGGTGGCGAAGATTCTCGCGGCGTCCTGGGAGGGCAAACCGCTCGCGCTGTTCGTGCCCGACACGACGCCCGTCCAGTGAGGCGCCGCCCCTCACCATGCGTCGTCCCGCCGCCCGCGTGCCGGCGCCGCGGCGCGCCCAGCGCCGCGAAT
>JANOIR010000648.1:0-4900 GCA_031407765.1 Vicinamibacteraceae bacterium | reverse complement strand
AGGATCTCGACGAAGGCACCGAAGTCGGTGATCCGCTGGACCTTGCCCATGTAGGTCTTGTTGAGCTCGGCGGTCGCGGTGAGCTCCTGGATGATGGCGATGGCCTTGGCCGCCGACGCCTCGTCGCTCGACGCGACGTTGACACGGCCGTCGTCCTCGACGTCGATCTTGACGCCCGTGCGCTCGATGATCGAGCGGATCATCTTGCCGCCCGGCCCGATGACGTCGCGGATCTTGTCGACCGGGATCTTGATCGTGACGATGCGCGGCGCGTGCAGGGAGACGTCGGCGCGCGAGGCCGCGAGCGTCTCGGCCATCTTGCCGAGGATGAACAGCCGGCCCTGGAGGGCCTGCGCCAGGGCCTGGCGCATGATCTCCATGGTGATGCCGCCGACCTTGATGTCCATCTGCAGGGCCGTGATGCCCTTGCCCGTGCCGGCGACCTTGAAGTCCATGTCGCCGTAGTGGTCCTCGGCGCCGGCGATGTCGGAGAGCACGGCGAACTTGCCGGTCTCCTCGTTCATCACCAGGCCCATGGCCATGCCGGCGACCGGCGCCGCCAGCGGCACGCCGGCGTCCATCATCGCCATCGAGCCGCCGCAGACGGAGGCCATCGACGACGACCCGTTCGACTCGAGGATGTCCGACACGACGCGGACGGTGTAGGGGAACTGCTCCTCGGTCGGCATCACCGGCACGAGCGCGCGCTCGGCCAGGGCGCCGTGGCCGATCTCACGACGGCCGGGGCCGCGCATGAACGACACCTCCCCGACCGAGAACGGCGGGAAGTTGTAGTGCAGCATGAAGCGCTTGTAGATCTCGCCGTCGACGCCCTCGACCTTCTGCTGATCGTCGGCGGTGCCGAGGGTGCACGTGACGAGCGCCTGGGTCTCGCCGCGCGTGAACACCGTCGAGCCGTGCACGCGGGGCAGGACGCCGACCTCGCTCCAGATCGGGCGGATCTCGTCGAACTTGCGGCCGTCGAGGCGCTTGCCGTGCTCGAGGATTTCGTCGCGCAGCACCTTTTCCTTGAGATCCTTGAAAATCTGCTTGGCGTCGGCGCGCTGCTGGACCTCAGCCTCGGGGAACGAGGCGACGAGGTTCTTCAACACCGAGTCGACGGTGCTGTAGTTCTCGAGCTTGTCCTGGATGCGCATGGCGTCGGCCAGCGGGCCGATCACCTTGGTCTCGACTTCGCGATAGAAGTCGTGGCCGATCTCGCGCTTCGAGACCTTCAGCTTCGGCTTGTTGACCTTGGCCGCGAGCTCGGTGGTCCCGGCGATGATGTCCTTGATCGCCTTGTGCGCCGTATCGAGCGCGATGACCATCTCGTCTTCCGAGACTTCCTTGGCCCCGGCTTCGACCATCACGATCGCGTCGGCGGTGCCGGCGACGATCAGATCGAGGCGGCTCTTGCGCCGCTGAGCGTAGGTCGGGTTGACCAGGAAGGTGCCGTCGACGAGCCCGATGCGCACGCCGGCGATCGGCTTGGCGAACGGGATCTCGGAGATGGCGAGGGCGGCACCGGCGCCGGTCAGGGCGAGGACGTCGGAGTCGTTCTCGTTGTCGGCGGAGATGACCAGGGCGACGACCTGCGTCTCGTAGCGCCAGCCGGACGGGAACAGCGGCCGGATCGGACGATCGATCAGGCGGCTGGTGAGCACTTCCTTCTCGGGCGGCTTGCCTTCGCGCTTGAAGAAGCCGCCCGGGATGCGGCCCGAGGCATACGTGTTCTCACGGTAGTCGCAGGTGAGAGGGAGGAAGTCGATGCCCTCGCGCGGCGACGCGGCGTGACAGGCCGTGACGAGGACCATCGTGTCGCCCTGGCGGACGATGACGGACCCGTCGGCTTGCTTGGCCAGCTTGCCGGTCTCGATCGAGAGCGAGGCGCCGCCGAACGCAATGCGCTGTGTGTGAATGTTCACTTGCGGATACCCAGTCGCTTGATCAGTTCGGCGTAACGGTCGTTGTCGTTCGAACGCAGGTAGTCGAGCAGGCGGCGTCGCTGCCCGACGAGCTTGAGCAACCCGCGGCGCGAGTGGTGGTCCTTGGCGTGCGTCTTGAAGTGGTCCGTGAGGTAGGTGATGCGGTCGCTGAGGATGGCGACCTGGACTTCAGGAGAGCCTGTATCGGTTCCGTGCGTGCGATACGACTCGATGATTTCGGTCTTGCGGTCTTTCGTCAATGGCAAACGACTATCCTCCAACGCGCGGCCCAGCGTGACGCAGGGTGGCGCCCGAACACGGGCAAGGGCCCTGCAGCCCAGACCGCCGTCATGGCGCCACAGCCAGCCCTTTCCAGCCTGACGCCAACTGGCAATTTTATCGTCCGGCCACGGCGAACCGCAACAGGATTCCGGAATTCCGGCCGGCGTGAGAGCCGGGCCGTCAACTAAACGAGCACGACTGACGGGTGCAGGCGCCCGTCGCGCCAGACCGCGAGAGCCAGCAGCCGTCCAGCCCCATCGACCAGCCTGACAGCCGGCCGCTGCTGCAGGGGCTGCTCGCCACGGCCAGGGGCCAGGCTGGGAGCACTCGGCGACGCGGGGTCCGGCCACACGCTGCAGGCGTCCGGTCCGATGAGCACGCCGTGGCTGACCCGCTCGGCTCCGGCGGCGGTCACGATGGCGGCCGGCCAGTCTGGGAGCAGAGCATCCATCGGCTGCAGCGCGACCGTCAGGGCCGCGGCGGGCGCGTCCGGTGCGGGCAGTGGCACCGCCTCCTCGATCGTGAAGCGGCCGCTGCCGGTGCGCCGCAGCGCGGCGAGATACGCGCCGCAGCCGATCGCCGCGCCGACGTCGTGGGCCAGGCTGCGCACGTAGTAGCCGGCTGAGGTGTGCAAATCGACCGTGGCGACGTCGCCGTCGAGCGCGACCAGCGTCCAGGCCTTCAGCGTGACCAGGGCCGCGGCCGGCGTCACCGCCTCGCCGCGACGGGCCAGCCGGTGCGCGCGCTCGCCGTCGATCTTCTTGGCCGAATACGCTGGCGGGATCTGCGGCTGTGTGCCCAGCCGCGCGTCGAGCGCGGCGATCAGGCGCGCCTCGAGATCGGCGGGGATCGGACAGGCCGGGCCGAGCGGCGCACCTTCGCGATCGTAGGTCGCGGTGGCGACGCCGAGACGGAGCGTGGCGCGATAGCGCTTGTCGTCGCTCGTGAGGTACGGCGACAGCCGCGTGGCGCGGCCGACGACGACGACCACGACGCCGCTGGCCAGCGGATCGAGCGTGCCGGCGTGGCCGACGCGACGCTCGCCGAGAACGCGGCGGACCCGGCCGACGACGTCGTGCGACGTCGGCCCCTCCGGCTTGTCGATGACGAGGAGGCCGGCGAGCTCGGCACCAGCCGCGCCGGCGGCGGGGGAGGGGCTACCCATGCGCCGGCACGGGCGCGGCCGCCAGCGCCCGCGTCAGGCGATCGACCACGTCACGCCGTACCACTGCGGGATCGTCGCGCCGGGTGAAGCCCGAGGCATTGGTGTGGCCGCCGCCGCCGAACTCCGCCGCGACCAGGCGGACGTCGGTGGCCCCCTTCGAGCGCAGGCTGACTCGGACGTCGCCGCTGCCCTCGCCGCGCACCAGCACGACGGCCTGGATGCCGGCCGACATGAGCGGCATGTTGATCAGCCCGTCGGTGTCCTCGGGCGTCGCCCCGGTGCGCGCCAGCAGCGCGTCGTCGAAGGCGAGGACGGCGAGCCGGCCGTCCGCGGTCACTTCCATGCCCTCGAGGAGGGCGCCGATCAGCTTCAGCTTGCCGATCGAGCTCTGTTCGTAGACGACGCGCGCCAGCGCCCCCGCGTCGACGCCGGCCTCGGTCGCCCGCCGGCACCACTCGAAGGTGCGGCCGGTGATGTGGCTGTGGCGGAAGCCGCCGGTGTCGGTGAGGATGGCGAGGTAGACCGCCGAGCCGATCTCCGGCGTCCACGTCACGCCGAGGGCATCGACAATCGCCGCGACCTGCTCGCCGCACGCCGCCGCCTCGCCGTCGAACCAGTTGATCGCGCCGTAGCCGGCGTTGCCGGGGTGGTGATCGACGTTGATCGTGTAGTAGCGCTCGAGGCCGGCCACGCCCGGCCGCGACAGGTCGCTGCACTCGAGCACCACCAGGGCATCGAACGCGCCGTCGACGCGCGGCGCCACCTCGATGTCGGCGACGCCCGGCAGGGCCAGGAACGCCGATGGCGGCCGATCGCGGTTGACCATGCGCACCGACTTGCCGATGGCGCGCAGTGCCGCGGCGAGCGCCACCTGCGATCCGATCGAGTCGCCGTCGGGGCGGGCGTGCGAGGTGAGGAGGAAGCTGGAGCGGGCGCGGATCGCGTCGCGAATCTGGGCGAGGATGTCCATGGCTCCTAGTCGTCGTCCGCAGGCGCCTTCGGCGCGGCCTTGATCTCCTGGAGCAGCGTCTCGATGCGCTCCTCGCGGGCGATCGACTCGTCGTACTGGAAGGCCAGCTCCGGGGCGCGGCGGAGGCCGACCCGCGCGGCGATACGCTGGCGCAGGAACGGCTTGGCGCGCTCGAGCGCCT
This sequence comes from Vicinamibacteraceae bacterium, assembly GCA_031407765.1. Lineage (GTDB taxonomy): Bacteria > Acidobacteriota > Vicinamibacteria > Vicinamibacterales > Vicinamibacteraceae > JBDSLU01. The sequence goes on along the minus strand of JANOIR010000648.1, from coordinate 377 downwards.
TGGCGGTGGCGCGTCGCGCCGCCTCGTCGCCGAGCGACGTGTAGTAGGCGCGCGCGACCTGCAGGTCGGCGCTCACCTTCACGTGCGTGACGGTGACGAAGCCGATGCCGGGATCGCGGACCTCCCGCGACAGCAGGTCGGCCAGCTCCTGCCGGATCTCTTCGCCGATGCGCACCGCGCGCGACCCCTGCATGTTGATGTGGCCTTCTACGTGAGGAATTCGGTCTGGACGGCGGTGACGTAGCCGTCCACGTGGGCTTCGATGGTGGTGTGGGCGGGGGTGAGCAACTCGTCGAGGTGGCCGCGGCGGTTGCCGAGGGCCACGACGCCGAGCGCGACGCGCTGCCAGACGTCGAGGTGGCCGACTTCCGCCACCG
>JANOIR010000210.1:0-5026 GCA_031407765.1 Vicinamibacteraceae bacterium | reverse complement strand
GGGTTGACCACCGCGATCTCGGCGACGAGGTCGACCTCGACCGAGAGCGCCCGCGTCAGGTCGGGGAAGACGACCCGTGCCAGGTAGTTGCCGTGCGGATCCTGGAGCCAGTTCAGGAAGTTCGGCTCCGGTGCCACCCGGAGCGAATAGCTCAGGATGGACGTGCGACAGTGCGGCGCCGGGCGCAACCGGATGGTCTGCGGCGAGAGCCCGACGCGACGGTCGTAGCGGTAGTCGGTGCGGTGCGTGAGGGCGACGTGGATGGCCATGGTGCGCCGGGGATGTGCCCGGCCCTCCCGGCGGCATCATAGTGAGGAACGCCGTCCCCGTGCCCGCCAACTTCGCGGCGTTCGACAGCTCTGTCAGGGGATCCCGAAAAAGCGACAGACTTGTGGCTTCAGGCTAGGCGCGGGCCGGCACCCAGCGCTCGAGCATCTGCCGAAGGCCGTCCAGCTGGATCGGCTTGCTCAGATAATCGTCCATCCCGACGCGCAGGCAGCGGTCTTTCTCGCCTTGCAGGGCGTGCGCGGTCATCGCGACAATCGGCGTCCGCCGCCCGCGCTCGCCGGCCCGGATCGCCTGGGTCGCCTCGTAGCCGTCGTACTCGGGCATCTGGCAGTCCATCAGGACGATGTCGAAGGGGGCGCCGGCCTCGAGCACCGCCTCCACCGCTTCGCGCCCGTTGCCCACCACCTGCGTCCGGAAGCCGAGGCGGGCGAGCTGCGCCGTGGCGACGCGCTGGTTCACGAGGTTGTCCTCCACGATCAGCACGAGGCCGCGATCGAGCTGGGGCAGGTCGGCCGGCGGCCGCGCGATCGGGGCCGGCAACGCCGCCTGCGGCGGGGCGCTGATCCCCATCACACCGGCCAGACAGTCGAGCAGGGCGCCTTGCTTCACCGGCTTGGTCAACGTCGCGGCGAGGCCGGCGGCGCGCAGGTCGTCCGTGGCGTCCGGGGCGAGCGAGGTCATCATCACCAGCCGCGGAGAGCCGAGGCGGTGGTCGGCACGGATCGCGTGCGCCACCGCGAGGCCGTCCATCCCCGGCATGTGCGAGTCGAGGATCGCCAGGTCGTAGGGCGCCCCACGATCCGCCGCCGCCCGCAGCTCGACGAGCGCCGACCTGCCGTCACCGGCTTCGGCGGTCCGTACGCCCCACGCGGCGAGCTGGTGGTGCAGCACCTGCCGGTTGGTGCGATGGTCGTCGACGATCAGCACGCGCAGCTGGCCGAGCGGCGCCTGCGGCCGGGGCGCCAGCGCCGCCCGCCGCTCGAAGCGGGCCGTGAACCAGAACGTCGATCCCTCGCCGGGGCGGCTGGCGACGCCCATCTCGCCGCCCATCAGCTCGACCAGGCGGCGGGAGATGGCGAGGCCCAGGCCGGTGCCGCCGAAGCGCCGCGTCGTCGATCCGTCGGCCTGCGTGAACGGCTCGAAGAGGCGCGGCACTGCTGCCGCGTCGATGCCGATGCCGGTGTCGCGGACCTCGATCCGGATCGTCGCCGAGGCGTCGGTCAGGGTGTCGATGCGCGCCGACACCGCGACCTCGCCGCGGGTGGTGAACTTCACCGCGTTGCCGACCAGATTGGCGAGGACCTGGCGCAGCCGCCCCGGATCGCCGCGCAGCGTCACGCCGTGCTCGGGCGCGATGTCGGCGGACAGCTCGAGATGTCTGGCGAGCGCCTGCTCGGCGAGCAGCCCGACCACGCCCTCGACCACGGTGCGCAGATCGAAGTCGACCGAATCGAACTGCAGCTTGCCGGACTCGACTTTCGAGAAGTCGAGGATGTCGTTGATGACGGTGAGCAGGCTGTCGGCGCTGTCCTGGATGGTGGTGACGAACTCGACCTGCTGGGTGTCGAGGCGGGTGCTGCGCAGCAGGCCGGCCATTCCGACGACGCCGTTCATCGGCGTGCGGATCTCGTGGCTCATGTTGGCCAGGAACTCCGACTTGAGGCGGGCCGATTCGAGGGCGAGGTCGCGGGCGTGGGCGACCTCCGCTTCCATCTGCTTGCGCTCGGTGATGTCGGTGATGATGCCGACGAGCACCGGCGCGTTGGCGGCGTCGTGGACCACAGACTTGCGCGTGATCACCCAGCGTTCGCGGCCCTGAGCGTCGGTGAGGCGCTCCTCGTTCTGGTTGGTGCCGCCCGAGGCGAAGACCTCGTCGTCCTTGCGCCAGTAGACATCGGCATCTTCCTTGGGGAAGAAGTCGTAGTCGGAGTGACCGAGGACGTCGTCACGGCGCAGACCGGTGAAGGCCTCCCACGCGTCGTTGACCAGGATCCAGCGGTGCGCGGCGTCCTTGACGAACAGCGGGTTGGGGACCGCATCGAGAATCCGCAGCAGCAGGTGATCGACGTTGGGCATCTGCGGTCCGACCCGGTGTGAGGTGGGTTCGAGGGAAGTATCGGCGCCTCGGCCGCTGAGCTGCAGGCCCGGGCACGCTGCTAGACTGCCGGCATCGATGACCCGCCTGAGCTGCCTCCTCGCGCTGGGGCTCGTCACGGCCGTTGCGCCCGCGGCGCCCACCGGCATCGGCATCGCGGTGCTGCTTCGCGACGGCACCCTGCAGCCACTCGCGCAGCTCGACGGCGAGTCGTGGAGCCCGCTCGGAGCGGCAGACGCGGGCGGTCCCTGGAGCCTGTGGCTGTTCGACGATCCCGTGGTGAAGACGTCGCCATTCGCGGCGCGCGCCGCGCGATCGATCACCGCCGCCGCAGGAGCGGGCGGATCAGCCTGCCTGCCGGTGACCGGGCTCGATCCCGGCACGCCGCCGGCCGCTGCCGCCGCCCAGCCGGCCGCAGCCTCACCGCCGGCCGCCGCACTCGGGATCGCGCTGAGCGGCTCTGGCGTCCGGCCGGACCTGCCGGTCGACGTGCCGCCGGACAGCGAGCTCGGCCGCCAGCTGGCGACGCGGGCGAACGCCGCTTTCAACCGCGCCGAGGACGAGACGCTGACGCTCGAGGCCGAGGAGCTGCCGCCCGGCTTCCCGCGCTTCGCGGCGCGACGTCAGAAGCCGGTGACATGGACGCAGATCGTGCGCCAGGGGGTGGCCCAAGGCGCGACCAAGACCTATTACCTCGAGGGCCGCAAGGATTACGCAGGCTTGCGCGGCCGCACCGACATCGGCGAAATCCGTACCACCGGCCACGTCTTCATCCACATGACCGGCGACCGCGAGACGATCGACGCCGAGGTCGATCTCAGCGACGTCGAGGGGCACCAGTCGGTGTTCCGCACGCCGCTGGCGATGGTCGCCTGGCCGGCGCGGACGGCGTGGCTGTTCGCGACGCGCGACCTGGACGGCACGCATCTCGAAATCATGGAGCTGACCCCCGGGACCATCCGGCCCCGCTCGGTCTGGCAGGGGCCGGACGGCTGTGAACGAGGCAATCGATGATCAATGCGCCACGCACGCTGACCCTCACGATCACGCTGTCGGCGACGCTCGCTTCCGGCGCCCGCGCGCAATCGCCGCCGGCTTCCGGGGCCGCGCGTCCCGGGTTCGCACCGGTGCAAGCCGCCGCGCCCTCCGCGCCGGCGCCGGCCGGTGTCGATCGTGTCAAGGCGCTGGCACCCCGTATCGAGCAGAACCTGCGTGAGGCCGTGGTGCCGTTCTGGTTCCCGCGCTCGGTCGACAAGACCCACGGCGGCTTCACCGTTCACTACGGACCGAAGGGCGAGGTGCTCGACGGCGGCGTCAAGATGATCGTCACCCAGGCGCGCCAGACCTGGCTCGCCTCGGCGCTGCTGCGCAGCCGCTATGCGACGCCGGGCCTGCACGACACCGCCGATCACGGCTACCGCTTCCTGCGCGACGTGATGTGGGACAAGGTGCACGGCGGCTTTTACTGGCAGGTGGACGCCACCGGCACCAAGGTGATGGGAGCGCAGAAGCATCTCTACGGTCAGGCTTTCGGCATCTACGCGATCGCCGAGTACGCCATGGCGACCGGCAACAAGGAGGCGCTTGCGTTCGCGCTCGCCGCCTTCCGTCTGGTCGACAGCAAGGCACACGACGCCACCTACGGCGGCTACCACGAGTACTTCGCCGCCGACTGGAGCCCGCCGCCTGCGGGTGAGGCCTCGCCGCTGGGCAGCACGCCAGACCTCAAGCTGATGAACACGCACCTGCATCTGCTCGAGGCGTGGGCCACGCTCCTGCGCGCCAGCGCCGATCCGCTGGTGCGCGAGCGCCTCATCGAGCTGGTGGGCATCGAGACGCACGCGGTGGTGCGGGCCGGCTGGACGGCGCACACCGATCGCCATCGGCGCGACTGGACGCCGATCCTCGACCCGGCGTCGGCGCGGGTGTCCTACGGGCACGACATCGAGAACATCTGGCTGGTCGCCGACGCGCTCGACGCGCTCAACCAGCCGGTGGCGCCGTACACCGAGTTCTTCAAGGCGGTCTTCGCCTATTCACGGAAGTACGGCTGGGACGAAGCGAAGGGCGGCTTCTTCGACAGCGGCCCGCAAGGGCAGCCGGCCGACCGCACGCAGAAGGTGTGGTGGGTGCAGGCCGAAGTGATCGTCGCGTCGCTCGAGATGTACCGCCAGACCGGGGATCCCGCCTATCTCGACATCTTCGAGAAGACCTGGCGTTTCATCGACACCAGTCAGACCGACTGGATCAACGGCGAGTGGTTCGAGTCGATCGCGCCGGACGGCACACCCAGCCGCGGCAACAAGGCCACGCCGTGGAAGGGCGGGTACCACAATGGTCGCGCGCTATTACAGGTGCTCGACCGGCTCGCGCGCCTCGACCAATGAGCCGCCAATGAGCGGCCGGCCTGCGGCCCACGTGCGGGCGCCGCGGCGCGCCCAGCGCCGCGAATAGCAGCCCGCACGTCGAAGGGGCCGCCCGCGAGCGCGCTTGAGCGCGCGCTCGCCAGACCAGCAACGCCACGCCATGGAAGGGCGGGTACCACAACGGCCGCGCGCTGCTGCAGGTGCTGGATCGCCTGTCGCGCCTGAACTAGTCCTGGAGTCGCGCAAGTGGACGACTCCGGAGTCGTCCGTGCAAACA